>NCHM01000010.1 GCA_002257205.1 Rhizobiales bacterium 24-66-13
TCCCGAAGACAGGAGCCGCAAATGTCGCACAACCTCGACCTCGCCCGGAGCTACGCCTGGAACCTCTCCCGCACCCTCATGGTGCCGGTCACGCTGTTCCGCACGAGCGGCGAATATGGCGTCATGCCGACGGCGGACATTGACGATGCCGACGACCTCGAGGTCATCCACGAGTTCAATCCCTGGAGCCCGGCTCGTTGAGCCGGGTAGGGGTGGCCGGCCTGCCGCTTGCGCCCGGCCGGGCGCAAGGGAGGCTTCGCCGCGCCCCTGACCCAGCGAATCCGACAGCTTGCCGGCGCGCCCTTGCGCCCGGCAGGCTTCGCGGCCGGAAGGCCCCATCCCCGGATCGCGGGGATAAGCCAAGCCAACCGAAGAAAGGGCTGGACAACGCCGGGGCGGCGGGTTCGGCATAGGGCATCATGGAGAAGAAGGACATCGACGAACTGCGGGGGAAGGTGCCCTGCGCGGCCGTCCTGGAGAAGGCCGATTTCAAGGTCGACCTGAAGGAAAGCACCCGCAAGGCGGTGAAGTACCGCCGCGCAGACGGGGAAATCGTCATCGTGATTCATGACGGACGCGGATGGTTTGATCCGCTGTCTGAAGCCAAGGGCGATGTTTTCTCGCTCGCCGAGCATCTCGGCGCCGACGGCTTCGCGGACGCGCTCAAGCATGTGGCCGAGCTTGTCGGATTCACGCCAACGCTGCCGGTCTGGAAGCGTCCTACGCGCGATAGACCGACAGGGTCTTTCGCGGAGCGTTGGGACCGGCGGCTGAAGCTACGGCCGCGCTCTCCCGCCTGGCGCTACCTTGCCGAAACGCGCGCCCTTCCCGACCACATCATCCAGGAGGCGGTCGACCAGGACCGGCTGCGCGAAGGCCCCTATGGCAGTATGTGGGCCGCGCATACGGACGAAGCCGGCATTGTCGTCGGCTGGGAGGAGCGTGGTCCGGAATGGCGCGGCTTCTCGACCGGCGGGACGAAGCTGCTGTTCCGTTTCGGCTCGGCACAGCCCGGTCGCGTCTGCGTCATGGAGGCTGCGATCGACGCGATGAGCCTCGCCGCGATCGAGGGCCTGCGCCATGGCACTGCCTATGTCGGCACCGGCGGCGGCTGGTCGCCGGCGACGGAGGCCGCGATCCGCGCGCTCGCGGCGCGGCCCGGCATACAGCTTGTCGCGGCAACCGACAGCAACCTGCAGGGCGACGTGTTCGGTGATCGGATCCGCGCGATCGCGGTCGAATCCGGTGCTGCCTATGACCGGCTGCGTCCGAACTGCGAGGATTGGAACGACGAGCTGAAGGCCATCCTCCAGCGCGCGCGCTGAGGCAGAGACCGGGCTGAAAGAAAGGAGAGAAGAAGAAGGAGGAGAGGAGGAAGGCTGGCTGCCGCCTGCCCGCCGGCCGCGTCAAGGGTGAAGCTTCGCCCGGCTGCGCCGGCCCTTGACCCGTCCGGACGGGGAGGCGGCCGCGGGGGAGGGGTCAGAAGGGCTGAAGGTGATGGCGACCTCGAGGAGGTGAGCCGCGCTCCAGCCCGACGAGGCGTGACAAGGAGCCCCGCCATGATCCCCACCTCTGCGATCCGCAAGGTCTATCAGGGTGTCGCCGACCGCAGGACCATGTTCCGGATGTTCAACCGGCATGCCCAGCGCCCGAACCCCTGGCAGGCCGACGACAGCGCCCTGTTCAGGGGCGAGTGGTTCGAGATCGGCCATGTCGAGCATGACTATATGTTCCACATCTTGCCGCCGCTCTGGATGCGGCCCGGCATGTTCGCGATGCGCGCGTTCCTCACCGGCACCATCACGAGCGTTCTCTTCACCTTGAAGATCGACGACGATCTGCGCTACTTCCACAGCTATTGCGACCTGGCCCTACGAGACGAGCCGGAGCGGATGCAGGACGCAATCGTCGCGCGCGAATCCCGGCCATTCAAGGCGATGACACGCGCGGAGCGGCTCGAGCACATCTGGTCGAGCACCCATGACGATTATCGCGGCTATGCCGACGGGCGCTTCCCGCACGCACAGCGCGGCAAGCGCATCGTCATGATGTGCGCGTCGTGGCGCGAACGGGATTTCCGATTGCTCGACCAGCTGACCGACGTGGAGATCTCGACGAAGCTGCCGGTGCATCTGCGCTACCTGCCCGACGCAATCGCCGCATAGGTGCCGCCATGTTCACCTTCTCCGTGACGGCGGTGCGCGCGGTCCTCCTGCGCGGCCGCATCGACGCGTTCATGAATGGCGGCTTCCGCAATCCGCACTACGGCCTCTCTCCAGGCAAGGACGAGAAGCCGGGCATCTGGCTGGTCGGCGACGAGGGGGTCTACATTCTCTCGAACGGCAAGCTCGCCGAGGGGCAGAGCGCCCTCATCGTCTATGCCGAGGAATGCGATCCGAAGGCCAACCCCGACTACTGGCACTACAAGCGCCAGCATTTCGGGAGCGATGACGGCATCGAGTTTCTCGATGCCGTCAGGCTCGTGGCGCTGATCGCAGCGGTTCCGGCGGCCACGCATCTCACCATCACGACGACCGACGACAGCCTGTCGATCACGACGCTCCGCCGCTGACCTTGCGGGCCGACCGGCCCGTTCTCCCACCCTCTCGCGACCATCGCTCCTGCCGGACACGCGCCGGCGGGCCGATGCCGCGCGCCCTCATCCCAGGAGACATCACCATGGCGCAGGACGATCCCTTCACGTTCGACCTTTTCGGCAGCACCGCCCTCTCGTCGGGCCTTGGCCTCGGCGTGACCGCCTTCGCCGGCGATTTCGCGATCGAGGCAGATGACGACGACGATCCCGATCCCACGACACCCGCCCCCGCGATCCCCGTCGCAGGACCGGCTCGCTCCGCGGCCTCGGCGCACCAGGAGCGCGGGACGAATTTCTACCTCGCCGGCGATCGCGCCCTGGCGAAAGGCTGGAAGGACCGGGCCCGCGACAGCATCGCCGCCATCCGGCTCGCAGCCGCGATCGAGGCCGAGCAGCGCCCGGCGACACGGGACGAGCAGGAGCGGCTCGTCCTTTTCACCGGCTTCGGCGCCACCGACCTGGCCAACGGCGTGTTCCGCCGTCCTGGCGAGATCGATTTCCGCGCTGGCTGGCAGGAGATCGGCGCCTCTCTGCAAGACGCCGTCGACGAGCTCGACTACGCCTCGCTCGCCCGCTGCACGCAGTATGCTCATTTCACGCCGGAGTTCATCATTCGGGCGATCTGGTCCGGGCTCCAGCGCCTCGGCTGGCGCGGCGGACGGATTCTCGAGCCGGGAATCGGAACGGGCCTCTTCCCGGCGTTGATGCCGGGATCTCTGCGAGCCGTCTCCCATGTGACCGGCGTCGAGTTCGATCCGGTCACGGCCCGCATCGCCCGTTTGTTGCAGCCGGGGGCTCGCATCGTCACCGGCGATTTCGCGCGGACCGAGCTGCCGGCGGCCTTCGACCTGGTCGTGGGCAATCCACCCTTCTCCGACCGGACGGTCCGTTCGGACCGCGCCTACCGCTCGCTCGGCTTCCGGCTGCATGACTATTTCATCGCCCGGTCGATCGACCTGCAGAAACCCGGAGCGCTCGCCGCCTTCGTCACCTCTCACGGCACGATGGACAAGACGGATTTCTCCGCTCGCGCGCATATCGCGAAGACCGCGGACCTGATCGCGGCCATCCGCCTGCCTGAGGGCAGCTTCCGCGGAGCGGCCGGCACCGACGTCGTTGTCGACCTGCTCTTCTTCCGCAAGCGCAAGGCTGGCGACCCCGAGGGCGATCGGTCCTGGCTGGACACCGAAGAGGTGCGGGCTGCGACGGAGGACGAAGGGACCATCTGTGTGAACTGCTGGTTCGCCCGGCATCCCGTCTTTGTGCTCGGCGAGCACGCGCTGACGTCCGGGCCGTTTGGGGAGACCTATACCTGCCGGCCGCGCCGCGGTGAGGATCTCGACACCGCGCTCGCGGCCGCGATCACCCGTCTTCCGGAAGCCCTCTATGATGGTGAGCCAACCACGGTCGATGCCGGCATCGAGGACGCCGACGAGCAGGGCGCTGTCGACCTGCCTTCGGACCGCCATGTGCGCGAGGGCAGTTACTTTTTCGACCAGGCACAGGGCCTGATGCAGATCCTTGACGGCGAGGCGGTCCCTGTGAAGGTCCGCAAGGGCCGCAGCGCCGACGGCGTCCCTGAGAAGCATATCCGCATCATCAGGAAGCTGATCCCGATCCGTGACGCGGTTCGGGAGGTGCTCAGACGCCAGGAACAGAACCGGTCGTGGAAAGAGGCGCAGGTCCGGCTGCGCATTGCCTGGTCGAGCTTCGTTCGGGACTTCGGCCCGATCAACCAGACCACGGTTTCGATGACGGAGGATTCCGAGACCGGAGAGGTGCGCGAGACGCACCGCCGGCCGAACCTCGCTCCCTTCGCGGATGACCCGGACTGCTGGCTCGTCGCCTCCATCGAGGACTACGACCTCGATACCGATACGGCCCGCCCCGGTCCGATCTTCACCGAGCGCGTGATCTCTCCGCTGATTGCACCGACGATCACGAGCGCGGCCGATGCGCTCGCCGTCGTGTTGAACGAGCGCGGCCGCGTCGATCTCGAGCATATTGCCGAGCTCCTGCACCGGGATCCGGACGACGTGGTCCTGGAGCTGGGGAGCGCCATCTATCGCGACCCGGCCGACGGCGCCTGGCAGACGGCGGACGCGTATCTGTCTGGCCGCGTCCGCGACAAGCTGAAGATCGCCGAGGCGGCGGCTGCGCTCGATCCCGCCTACCAGCGCAATGTCACGGCGCTCGCCGCGGTGCAGCCCGCGGACCTTCGCCCCTCCGACATCACCGCGCGGCTGGGCGCGCCCTGGATTCCGGCTGACGATGTGATCACCTTCGTCAGGCAGACGATGGCCGCGGAGATCAGGATCCATCATATGCCGGAGCTTGCCTCCTGGACCGTCGAGGCGCGACAGCTCGGTTGGTCGGCCGCCGGTACCTCGGAATGGGGCACCAACCGTCGGCATGCCGGCGAACTGCTCGCCGATGCCCTCAACAGCCGCGTGCCGCAGATCTTCGACACGGTGAAAGACGGGATGAGCGAACGGCGCGTGCTCAATGTCGTCGACACCGAGACGGCGAAGGAGAAGCTGCAGAAGATCAAGGAGGCGTTCCAGCGCTGGATCTGGTCCGATGCCGATCGGACCGACCGGCTGGCGCGCGTCTATAACGACCGCTTCAACAATATCGCGCCGCGACGGTTCGACGGCAGCCATCTCCAGCTCCCAGGCGCCTCGGGCGCCTTTTCGCTCTATGGGCACCAGAAGCGCGGCATCTGGCGCATCGTCTCGGCAGGCTCGACCTATCTCGCCCACGCCGTCGGCGCCGGCAAGACCATGACCATGGCCGCCGCCATCATGGAGCAGCGCCGGCTGGGCCTGATCGCCAAGGCGATGCTGGTCGTTCCGGGCCATTGCCTGGCGCAGGCCGCACGCGAGTTCCTCGCCCTTTATCCTTCCGCCCGCATCCTTGTCGCCGACGAGAGCAATTTCACGAAGGACAAGCGCACCCGCTTCCTCTCGCGCGCCGCGACGGCGACCTGGGACGCCATCATCATCACGCACAGCGCCTTCCGGTTCATCGGCATCCCTGCGGCCTGGGAACAGCAGATGATCCAGGACGAGCTGGAGCTCTACGAGACGCTGCTCCTGCGCGTCGAACGCGACGACCGCGTCTCGCGCAAGCGCCTCGAGCGCCTCAAGGAGGGGCTGAAGGAACGGCTTGAAGCGCTCTCGACGCGCAAGGACGATCTGCTGACGATTGCGGAGATCGGCGTCGACCAGATCATCGTGGACGAAGCCCAGGAGTTTCGGAAGCTCTCATTCGCCACGAATATGAGCACGTTGAAGGGGGTCGACCCGAACGGATCGCAACGTGCGTGGGACCTCTACGTCAAGGCCCGCTTTATCGAGACGAAAAATCCGGGGCGCGCGCTCGTGCTCGCCTCCGGCACGCCGATCACCAACACGCTGGGCGAGATGTTCTCGGTGCAGCGCCTGATGGATCACGCCGCGCTCGTCTCGCGCGGCCTGCAGGAGTTCGATGCCTGGGCCTCCACCTTCGGCGATGTGACGACCGAGCTCGAGCTTCAGCCGTCGGGCCGTTACAAGCCGGTCTCGCGCTTTGCGAGCTTCGTCAACGTGCCGGAGCTCATCGCGATGTTCCGTTCGTTCGCGGACGTCGTCATGCCGGAGGATCTTCGGCGCTATGTGAGGGTGCCGGCGATCTCGACCGGCCAGCGCCAGATCCTCACCTCGAAGCCAACCGCCGCCTTCAAGCGTTACCAGAGCGTGCTCGACGCCCGCATCAAGGCGATCGAGGAACGCGACCGCCCGCCGCAGCCCGGTGACGACATCCTGCTCTCCGTCATCACCGATGGCCGGCACGCTGCCATCGACCTCCGGCTCGTCGATCCCGACAACGACAACGAGCCCACGAACAAGCTCAACAATCTGATCGCCAACGCCTTCCGCATCTGGCAGGAGACGGCGCAGAACACCTATGTCCGCCCGGACGGCAAGCCCTACGAGCTTCCCGGCGCCGCGCAGATGATCTTCTCCGATCTCGGTACGCTCGCTGTCGAGCAGAGCCGGGGATTTTCTGCCTACCGTTGGATTCGCGACGAGCTGGTCCGTCTCGGCGTCCCCGCGGCTGAGATCGCCTTCATGCAGGACTACAAGAAGTCCGAGGCGAAGCAGCGCCTCTTCGGCGACGTCCGCGCGGGCAAGGTCCGCATCCTGATCGGTTCGTCCGACACGATGGGCACCGGGGTCAACGCCCAGCTCCGGCTGAAGGCACTGCACCATCTCGATGTGCCCTGGCTGCCGTCGCAGATAGAGCAGCGCGAGGGCCGTATTGTCCGCCAGGGCAACCAGTACGATGTCGTCGACATCATCGCTTATGCGACCGAGGGCAGCCTCGATGCGCAGATGTGGCAGCAGAACGAGCGCAAGGCCCGCTTCATCGCGGCCGCGCTCTCGGGCGATACCTCGATCCGCCGGCTCGACGATATGGGCGAGAGCCAGGCCAATCAGTTCGCCATGGCGAAGGCGATTGCCAGTGGCGATCCGCGCTTGATGCAGAAGGCGGGGCTCGAAGCCGACCTCGCGCGGCTGGAACGGCTGCGTGCCGCGCATATCGACGACCAGCACGCCGTGCGCCGGCAGATCCGCGACGCAGAGCGCGACATCGAGTTCTCGACGCGCCGCATCGCGGAAGTCGGGCAAGACATCGAACGCCTCATCCCGACCGCGGGCGATGCCTTCGCCATGAGCGTCATGGGCAAACGCTTCGCGGAGCGAAAGGAGGCGGGCCGCGCCCTGATGAAGGAGATCCTCACCCTCGTGCAGTTTCAGCAGGAAGGCGAGGCCGTCATTGCCGAGGTCGGGGGCTTCCGGCTCGGATATTCCGGCGAGCGTTTCGGCCGGGACGGTTATCGCTACACGACCATGCTGATGCGAACGGGCGCCGAGACCGAAATCGAGCTGTCCATGACGGTGACGCCGCTCGGCGCAGTCTCCCGGCTCGAGCACGCGCTCGATGATTTCGAGGCAGAGCAGGACCGCTGTCGGCAGCGTCTGGCGGATGCCCGCCGCAGGCACGCATCCTATCAGGCGCGGGACGGCGGCGACTTCGCCTTCGGCGACGAGCTGGCGGACAAGCGCCGGCAACTCGCCGAGATCGAGGAATCCCTTGCCGCCGACATCGAGGGGGTTGGCGAGACGGCGATCGCCGCTTAGGCGCGCTCGCGCAAATCCTCGATCAGCTCGGGATGCTGGTCGAGGAGCCGCAGCAACTGGCTGGTCGGGCCGCTCGGCTCGACCACGCCGCGCTCATATTTGTCGAAGGCGTTCTCGCCGACCTTGAGCAGGCCGCCGGCCTCGCGCTGCGAGAGCTTCAGCTTCTCGCGTACCCGCCTGATCGTCGCCGGTGACGGAATGCCTTCGAGTTCTTCCTTCAAGGCCCGCAGCGCCGCGTCGCTGACCGCCATGTCGTCGCCGACATGGACGCCCTCGTCGCCATTCTCCGGGTAGTAGCCCGGAAGCTCGACGGTGACGCTCTTGCCCTTGTAGGTGACGAGGAACGGACGCACGCCCCGGCGCAGCGTCTCGCCGGTCTCCGGAGAGACCATCGTGTCAGGCAGGTTCTTCTTCAGTGCCGCCATGGTCATTTCTCCTTGAACGATATGACCGTGAACTCGGTCACGACGTCCGCCTGGAACTTCACATAGAGCGTCAGACCCCGGGCCGGGACATGGTAGACATCCTGCCAGACGCGATGATCGGCGAAGGTGGTCATCGACTTGTAGAACATCCGCCGCTCGATCCCCGCGATCGTCTCGGCGACGCCCGCGCGATCGAAGCCCAGGGCGATGGCGCCGCGCAGCGCGGATGACGTCATCGCAAGCGCCTCGACCGTCTCGAAAGCCGATTTGATGGCCTCGAGATCATAGGTCGGGCGCCGCTTTTCCATGCCCCAAACATGCCACCATTATGGTGGCAGTTCAATGGGGCGTGGGCGACCTCGTCAGGGAGAGAAGAAAGAAAGAGGAGCGGAAGCCGCTGCTCGCAGACCGGGCAGGCCGGTGCCGCTGACGCTTAACCGCCGCCTGCGCAAGCCCGGCCCGTCGTCCTGCGCAGGGCCGTCGGCCCCGCTGGTCCTGCCGGGCAGGGCTGCTCGGCCGCAGTTGCACCCGTCCGCCCGCTCAGCGGGCCGGAGGGGGTCTTCGGGAAGAAGACGAGAGAGGGCTGGCCGGAGCCGGTCGGCAACCCCTTGAAGGAGCAATCCCATGCGTCTCATGAAGATCGACCCGCGCGCGCTGAAGGACAATCCCGACCGCCTGCGCCAGACCAAATCCACGCCGCAGGCCGATGCGCTGCTGCTGGCGACCATCAAGGCCGTCGGCATCGTGCAGCCCCCGGTCGTCTCGCCTGAAGCCGACGGCGGCAACGGCTACATCATCCATGCCGGCCATCGCCGCGTGAAGCAGGCGATCGCGGCGGGTCTCGATGAGATCGACGTGCTCGTCGACGAGGTGGCGAACGACAACGGGGCCATGCGCTCCATGGTCACGAACATCGCCTTCGAGCCGATGAACCCGGTTGACCAGTGGCGGGCGATCGAGCGCCTCGTCGCACTCGGCTGGACCGAGGAGGCGATCGGCGTCGCGCTCGCGCTGCCGGTGCGCCAGATCAGGAAGCTGCGGCTCCTGGCCAACGTGCTGCCGGCCATGCTCGACCATATAGCGAAGGGCGACATGCCCAACGAGCAGCAGCTGCGGACGATCGCCGCGGCGTCGCCCGACGAGCAGCGCGAGGTCTGGAAGGCGCACAAGCCGAAGAAGGGTGACCCGCAGGTCTCCTGGTGGAGCCTCGCCAACGGCCTGTCCAGGAAGCAGATGTATGCGCGCGATGCCAGCTTCGGCGATGACCTGGCCCAGGCGTATGGCATCCAGTGGGTCGAGGACCTGTTCGCCCCGGCCGATCAGGACAGCCGCTACACCACGGACGTCGAGGCCTTTCTCGGTGCCCAGCAGGAGTGGATGACCGCGCACCTGCCGAAGAGGGGCGTCATCACCGAGGCGAACGCCTGGGGCGAGCCGACGCTGCCACTGAGGGCCGAGCGCGTTCACGGTAAGCCGGGCAAGTCCGATCGGACTGCGATGTATCTCGACCGTGAGGGGAAGGTGCAGACTGTCCACTTCCGGATGCCGGAGCCGAAGAAGGCCAAGGACAAGGTGGTGGATGACGGCGACGACGCCATCGTCGCCCGGCCACGCCCGCCGGTGACGGGCAAGGGGATCGACATGATCGGCGACCTGCGCACCGACGCCCTGCACGAGGCGCTCGCCCGCGCGCCGATCAGTGACGATGCGCTGATGGCGCTGCTGGTGATCTCGCTCGCCGGTCGCAACATCACCATCCAGTCGGGGGCTTCGGACGACATCTACGGCTTCGCCAGGATGGATCGTCACGCCGCCCGCCTCGTCGGCGATGACGGCAAGCTCTTCTACGACATGGAGACGCTGCGCATCGCGGCCCGGTCGGCGCTGATCGACGTCCTCTCGGCCCGTCAGAACCGCAGCGCGAGCGGGATCGTCGCCCGGATCGCGGGCGATGCCATCGGCGCGGACAACTTCCTGCCGAACATGGGCACGGAGGACTTCCTCTCGTGCCTGTCGCGG
The DNA here is from genome assembly GCA_002257205.1 of Rhizobiales bacterium 24-66-13. Taxonomy (GTDB): domain Bacteria; phylum Pseudomonadota; class Alphaproteobacteria; order Rhizobiales; family Xanthobacteraceae; genus NCEH01. The sequence goes on from NCHM01000010.1 coordinate 10,227, forward strand.
CAGGCCCTCGAGGCCTCCTGCAAGGATACGCCGGTGCTGCCGCGGCCGCGGGTGAAGGACACGCGGGCGGCCTTGGTCGCTCACTTCGCCGAAGAGCGTTTCGTTCATCCGGCAGCGCTCTTCGCGCCCGATGCCGCCGAACTGGCGGCCTGGCTGTCGTCGAACGAGCCCGATGAGGACCAGGAGGCGGATCGCTCGCGTGACACCGGCGACGGCGAGCACGACGAGGGCGCGTTCCGCGAGGCGGCCGAATAGCCGTGTCCCCGTCTTCTTCCGAACGACCTTTCCGCCGTCGGCCATGCCGGCGGCGGTTCTGTTTCCAGCCATGCGAACACGGAGGACACAATGTCCGCGCATCTGATCTACGACTCTGCGCCGATAGGCGCTCTGATTGCCTGGTCCGACGGGACGCCGCAGCCGCCCGCCCGCTTCAAGCGCAAACTCTCGGCGTGGCAAACGCAGAATAGCCGAGGCCGGCTGATCCGCAGGCAGGGCGAGCGCGGCATGGGCAACGTCACGCTGTCGGCGAACTTCACCGTGCACGAAGCGGATTTTGGCGCCGGGGGCGTCATAGCGATCCGCGTGTACCGGACCTTCGCGCTGGACTCGGCCCTGCGCTTCACGATCCTGGAACGCCCGGCCGTCGGATCGGTGCGGATCTTCAACCATTCGGGCGAGGGCGCCGAGCTTGTCCATCTCGCCGCCGACCGCCGGGCAGCGGAGGAATGGCTGTGCCGGCACGGCTATCCCCGCGCTGTGCTCGAGGAGGTCACGGCGGACGAGGTTGGGGCCGATATCGCCGAGGGGAGGACGGCAGCATGACCGCCTCCACTCCCAATCGACTCGATGATGGCCCCCCGGAAATTCCGGGGGCGACGTTCGGCCGAAGCGCCGACGGGCTTCCCGTTGCGCGCGTCGGAGATCTCACCTTCGCCATAGTGCCGGGGCGAGACGGGCATTTTCTCGCGAGCGCGTGGCGGGTGCAGCGGCCGCTCGACCAGCTGAAGCGGGCTGATTTCTATTCCCATCACGGTGCTGTCGCCGACGAGGTAGCATTTCGGGCGCGCATGTCCGAGCAGGCCGAGCATAGCCGTGAGCTGAAGGCGCTCTCGCGGAAGGTGACGCGAGTTTCGTGCAGCACGCCGTGGGGTCCGTCCCAGACCGCCACGATCCACGCCGACGGCATCATCGAGCATTCGACCGCCGGGCATGGCGGCTTCCATCTCTCGCTGGATCGGAACGCGCAGGTTCATCCCATGCTGCGCAGCGAGGGCGGCTACTATGAAGAGGATTGCGCATGGGCGATCGTGGCGATCACCTTCCCCGATCTCTTCACCTGCTATGAGCGCCGCTGCGCCGAGAAGACGCTGAAGGACGGCTGGCCTGACGCCTGGGAGACGATCTTCGGAACGATCCTCGGCCCGGGGGAGTCCTGTGAGAAGGACCGCCGCGCCTTCGAGGCGCGGCACGCCGACGATTGGATCGTCGTCTCCGCCATCACCTCGAGCCACCGGGCAGGCTTCGTCGAATGCGTGGCAACGCCCGGTGGCAAGCGCGGTGCCGGGACGCAGAAGCGGCGTTTTCTCGTGCCGTCCGGCGAATACGAGGTCGGGCGCTTCGGCTTCGTCATCGATCCGGATCGGCACCAGGTCTACGGTGGCCCGTCGGACTTCGCGGGCTGGCAGTCGGGGAGGCCGGCATGATCATGCCCTCCGATCGCCGGTCGCTCCTTCACCGCATGGAGGAGGCGCGCCGGCAGAGTGGGCCGGACCATCCTGTGACCCGCGTGGCCTGTCCAACCTGTCATGCTGCGCCGGGAGCCTGGTATCGCCGCCCGTCGGGACATCGCGCGGCAGATCGGCCCGACGCGGCCACCGTCGTCTCGGCCATGACGAAGATCTCCGTCGTTCAACCTTCCGCGGATGATCGTGCCGATGCGAGGAGCCGGCCGCCTTGCGGTGCCTGGAAGTCAGGGCGCACTCGGTGGAGATCACCTACCGGAGAGGGTGCTTTCGGAGGCGCGCCCGCCGTGGGTTTGGGGCGGCTCGCCCCGGATCATGGGTCTCCTCTCCTGTGGTTTCGGTGCAGTCGCATCGCCACCTGCCGGCCTGTCCTCGGGTTTGGCGCGCTCGTAAACCGGCGGCCGGCGCTTTCCAAGGCCGCTTTGCGCCGCGTTGCGGCCGGTGCCGCCACTCTCGACAGAGCGAGCCCGCGTCCCGCGCGAGGCCCTGTCGGCCCTGCTTGTCCGCAAACCCGCCCCGCTCGATCCGGCAACCCCGGACCTTGGGATGCGCCGGTCGTACCGCCGGTTTTTTCCGATCGCACCCGAGGGCAGGCCGGCAGGCGCCGGTCCGGACCCTCCGGGAGAAACCGAAGGAAAGGACTATCCCATGACCAGGATCGCTCGTGTCACGCCCAAGCCCGCCAAGGTCGCTCAGTTCCGCAAGGGCACAACCCTCGAAATGGTCAGGCTCTGCTGCCCAGACGCCGGCCAGGTCACGCTCATCGCAGAGAGCTTCGGCCTTGCGATCCTCGACAGCGAACGCATCCGCGAGACCCATCGGACGATGATCGTCGCCACCGCCGAGGCGCTCGGCGAAGGTCTCGGCGAGCGGGCGATGCAGATCCACCTCCAGCGCATCGTCGGCGCCTATGTCGGCTCCGCCCACGGGGCAGGGCAGTTCTATTCCCGCGCGGTCACGGAAGCCCGCGATGCGACGGCCAAGGTGGCCTGCGACCTCCGCGACGAGGACGTCGACGGCCCCGTCGGGTTCGACAGTGCCGCGCAGCGCAAGCGCGAATTCGCCGCTGACATGGCGCTCCAGTCCCATGCCCTCTGTATGGCGGCCGAGGGCGCGGCGGCGGCCTACGAGCATGTCGTCGGCGAGACGTGGAAGCCGTTCGAGCGGACGCTCGACAATCCCGGCCAGAGCATCGACCGCAGGGCCGCCGCGGCGCAGATGGCGGCTTTCGGATAAGCCGCCTCGGGCGAGGCTCCGGCCTCGCCCGTTCTCATCTCGACGGGCCGGCGCCTTGTGAACCAGTCCGCCATCCTGCAGCTACCGCGAGCGGCCGACATTCGGGCTCAGTGGAAATAGCGCCGGATCATCATTCCAGGGGTCGAAGATGGACGCGCCTGACGAGCACGCATCCTTCACATTGCGTGTGACCAAGTAGAGGTCATGTTCGATGGCCGTCGCCGCCAGCAGGGTGTCGATCACCGGCGGGGCATGCCCCGATGCGCGCTTCACCTCTCCCGAGATGCGACCCCAGCGGCGTACGATCCGGTCGCCGAGCGGAAGGACGCGCTCCCCGAACCTCACTTCCAATGCATCGCGCGCTGCAATGTAGCGGGGGCGGTCCGAGTGATCGTCGGCGAGGTTGTGAATGCCCTTGTCGTATTCGGCGAGCGTGAGCACGCTGATGTGGAACCGGCTCTCCTCCTGCGCCGCGGCCCAGGATTTCACCGACGGCGCCCCGCGCGGATTGATCAGGGCGGCAACGACGTTCGTGTCCAGAAGCCAGCCCTTCACAGCTCGATGTCCCGGCCACGATCAATCTCACGTTCGAGATCGATCCCGCCAAGGTGCAGGCTCTCCATGAACATGACGAAGGGCGCCCGCGGTTCCGGGGGCACGAGGCGTTCGAACTCCTCGATGCTCATCACCACGACCGCATCGTGCCCGCGCACGCTCACGCGCTGTGGCCCGTGCTCGCGTGCTTGCCGCACCATCTCGCTGAACCGCGCCTTTGCATCTTCGAGCTTCCAGCGTCCGGCTCCCGCCGCCTTCCTGGCATCCGCCTGCTTGGCCATTCTTTTGCACCTGGTCAGATGGTCAGGAATATAGCACGGCACCACCGACCGCGCCAGACGGGAGCTGGCGAGTGCCTGAGAAAGGGGGAGTTGAGATCCCGCTGCCGCGGCCCGTCCCAGATGGCGGTCCTGCCGGAACCTGCGGTCCGCGCAACGGCTGCGCCGTCCTCCACTGTCGTTCCGGCCCTTCCCGTCCGCCGCATACGCAGCGGACGGTCGGGTGCACGTCCCCCGATCGTCCCGGCACCGGACCTCCGTGACGGGGCCGCGAAGGGCGCGGCCTCCGAAATGGAGGTCAGGACGATGAAAGAGAAGGAATCCGGATCGCGCGCGGACATCTATGTGCGCATCACCGAGAGGATCGTCGCGGAGCTGGAGAAGGGCGTGCGCCCCTGGGTCCAGCCCTGGAGCGCCGGCCACGCGAACGGCCGGATCACCCGTCCGCTGCGCCACAACGGCGAGCCCTATAGCGGTCTCAACGTGCTCTTGCTCTGGTCGGAGGCGATGGCACGGGGCTTCACAGCCCCGACCTGGATGACGTTCCGACAGGCGCGCGAACTCGGCGGGCACGTCCGCAAAGGGGAAACCAGCGCCACGGTCATCTATGCGAGCCGCTTCACCAAGACCGAGACCGATGCCCGCGGCGACGAGGTCGAGCGCGCCATCCCGTTCCTCAAGGCCTACGGCGTCTTCAATGTCGGCCAGATCGAGGGCCTGCCGGAGCATTATCATGCGCCGGCGCAGCCCGTACTCGATCCGGTCGAGCGCCTCGCCCATGCGGACCGCTTCTTCGCCCGGACCGGCGCGGTGATCCGGCACGGCGGCGCGCGGGCGTTCTATTCGCCCTCGACCGACCACATCCAGATGCCGCCGTTCGAGGCCTTCCGGGACGCGGCGTCGTACGTTGCGGTCCTCAGCCACGAGCAAATCCATTGGACTGCGGATTCCCGCCGCGTCGGCCGCGATCTCAGCCGCTACGCGAAGGACCGCACCGAACGCGCGCGCGAGGAACTCGTTGCCGAGATCGGGTCGGCGCTGCTCTGCGCGGACCTCGGCATCGTGCCGGAGCTGGAGCCGCGCCCCGACCACGCGGCTTATGTTGCGAGCTGGGTAGCCGTCCTGGCCGATGACCGGCGGGCCATCTTCCAGGCCGCGGCGCATGCGCAGCGGGCGGTTGCATTCCTGCATGGGCTTCAGCCCAGCACGGAGACGGAGCGGGAGGCAGCCTGATGCTTCACGCACCGCTTCTTGCAGGGGAGGGCGGTTCGCCCTCCCCGATCCGCCTGCGCGTGCTCTCGCTCGGCGCCGGCGTCCAATCCACGACGATGGCCCTCCTCGCCGCGCACGGAGAAATCGGTCCGATGCCGGATTGCGCCATCTTCGCCGATACAGGCTGGGAGCCGCGCGCGGTTTGTCGCGCAACTCCTGATTTTCGCATCAAAATCGCCGGCGCTGATTTTTCAGGCTGTCATTTTCCAAAGTTGGCTTCAGCAGATTGCCAGAAATAGCTTCAGCAGCGGTTCCGCGTGTGGCGATGCCGGAGATTGTGCCGGTTTGAACTTGGCCGACTCGCACTGGACCCGGCCAGTCGTGGCCGCTATGCGGACATTTCTGCCGGCTGATCCGTTCAGACTTTCTCCCACTCCATAATGTTGAAATACGGTGAGCGGGCATAGCGGGCAGCTTTCTCTGGATCGCCACCTGATGGCCTTGGCTCATCATAATGAACCAGCCGGAGGCCATTAGCCAAGAGCACCCTCATGTAGGTGCTTAGTGGCCGATGCCAGTTCCTGATCGCGATACCACCCCACGCTAGCCAGATCGGTCGTTCGTCAAGATAGTTGTCAATCTCGAAGTATGGCCTTTCACCTTCGGGACGCTTCCACCCACCGGCAGTGTTGAAGCTGTTCAGGTTGGCGATGAGTAGCGAACCTCCGGGGCGAAGAACCCGAGCCATTTCTCCAATGCCGTCCTCTAGGCCCTCAATGTCAATTAGCGACAAGTAGCTGACAACCAGGTCAAAACTGCCTTCAGGGAATGGAATGCTTTCGGCGGTCGCATCAATGTAGCAACCTTCGCTATCCCGATCTTGCGCCGCTTCCCGCAAGGCTCGTGTCGGCTCGATCCCAATAGCCTCTATGCCCTCTTCTCGCAACATGCGGCAAAAACGGCCCTCGCCACATCCTACATCAAGGGCCCTTTCAAAATTCCCTTTACGCACGCGCGCCATCATCGGGGCATCGAGAACATGAATACGGCCAAAGTCGCCGCTGTCGCCCAAGGCGTTTATCCAGGCCTTTGCAGAGGTATCCCACCCGCTTTCATCATGGCTGATGCTCATACCCCGCCCTTCCACTGTAGGCGTGCGGTATGGCACCTTCGCCGACTGACGGCTATGGGCTCAAACTGACACATCATCTGTGCGGGACGCGTTCCGCTGCCACTTGGCTTTAGGGTCGCCGGCGATCACCTTTTCTTGCCGAAGCGCGGCATAGAGCGCTGTTTTCCCGACCTTCACACGCGCGGCCGCCTCGCGCACGTTCATGCGGGTCACGATCCTCTCGCGATGCTGGAACGTCGGCGCCCATCCGGATACCGCGAGCGGCGGAAAGGGAAGGGAGCCCGGACCCGGCGTCGAGCCAAGGCCGTCTTTCTCCCAATGACAGCTCATCATACCGGCAGTCGGGTCGCGTCAAGGACGCGCGGTACCCCCAATTTTGACGCTGCTGCGCGACGACAAAATCGGCTCCCCCACGCGCCGGCGCCGCCGGTCGCTCCGCGATCCCTGACCCGTCCCTCCAACACCGGTCGCCTGCCTCCGTCATCGTGACGAAGGAGGTTCAGATGAGGGACGTTCGCGACATCTACCAGGAAATCGCCGAGCAGCGCGCCGAGCTGATGCACTGCTACATGACCAGCAAGGAGCGGAAGGAGGCACAGAAGCGGCTGGAGGCGGCACTCGCGGAAGCGGAGCGGCGGCTGCGCGAGGAGGAGTGGGCGTAAGCCCACTTTTTCCATGTCGACGACGGCTGCACGGTTGCCGCGTCCGGAAGGTGGATGAAGCGCGTCTTTCTGGTTGGCCCCGCCTCGCGGCGGAGCCCTCCCGCCGGCAGGATAGTCCGGAAGGCGGGTTCAGTGCGACGTGTCGGCCATCTTCGCCTTCCACCTCGATCAGAGCACGAAATGCCGATGAAGGCGGCGAGCGCATCGATTGTCAGAGTGGTCGAGGAGCGGAACGGTCACGCTCTCGATTGCTGCGACAATGCCTAACTCGATCATCGGGCAAAGGAGGGCGCTGGCGGATCCCTGCTGGAGCGCCGTTGCGATCGCCGGGCCTCGACGTCGGCGAGGGCGATAGAGCCTCAGCGGTGCCGGGGCGGTTGAGCGGGTGAGGCCGATGACGAAGGCGCATGTCGTCATTCCCACGTCGTTTGCGAAGGCCACTCCCACGGCGAACCCGATTGGCCTGGTCTGGCCGAAGGACGAGGGCGCTGCGCGCCCTCTCGATCTTATCCCCGCAACGTCCTGCGACGGCTTTTTTCCGCCGCCTTCGGCTTTGCAGCGCGAGACAAAAAAGCCGTCTCCGGCCGCCTTCCACTTCGTTTCAGCCCTGAGGACCACCCCGTTGCACAGGCGCAACGGGGACCCCGGTGGGTGCGGGTCGATCGCCTCCGGCCTTTCGACCGCCATCGGGTCGCGATGGGCGCGGCCCGGAAACACGGGAATGAGACAATGGCCAACATCGGCACCTTCAGCTCCACCGGCACCGGCTTCCAGGGCTCCATCCGCACCCTCGCCCTCAACGTCAAGGCCCGCCTGGTCCGCATCGAGAACCCCTCCGACAAGGGCCCGCACTTCCGCATCTTCGCCGCGGCGGGGGTCGAGCTCGGGGCAGCCTGGCAGAAGGTCTCGAACGAGGGCCGCGACTACCTCTCGGTCAAGCTGGACGATCCGAGCTTTCCCGCTCCGATCTACGCCACCCTGGTCGAGGTGGAAGGCGAGGACGGCCTGCAACTGATCTGGTCCCGGCCGAGCCGGGACTGATCATCCCGACGAGAGGGCCCCGCCGACCGGCGGGGCCAGGCTCGATTCAAGCTGCCTGTGGGCGCTCATGGCGATTTCCTGTAACCGCGCCCGCGGCAAGGCGCCCACCAGCGCCGAGCTCTATGACACCATCAGCCTCAAGGCCTTCGAGGCGCTCGACGCCTCCATGTTGCCGAGGATGGAGGCGGAATAGCCCGTGCCTGCGTCCATGTCGCCCCGGTCTTTCCCTTTCGGGCGATATCCACGGGCGCGCTTCTCTCGTAGCAGGTCGAGGAAGAGTGCGACGGCGTCCGTCTCCCGGGCGAAGCTGTGCCTTTTCACTTGGCCGTGCGCGCCGATCCGGCCCCAGCAGCGCGTCAGGCAGACGTCGCCGAACAGCGTCGGTTCGATCCGCATCGCGTAGAACCGGGCCATGTTCTTCGACGGATCGGTGCGCTCGACATAAATCTGATAGGGCTGCGCGATCATGATGGCAGAATCTCCCGATGGGGAATTGCCGTCCAATGAGTTTGTTGAATCGCCCGGCGGCTATTGATTCATTTTCGTGATGACGCGCGCACCGGCTTTCAGCGGCGCCGGTGTGGGATCAGGGCACGGGAGCCCATGGATTGATGATGCTGACGCCATGGGCGAGAAGTCGGCGACGTTACGCGTGACCATCGTCATGCCATGTGTGAGGGCGCAGGCCGCGATGAACGCATCCCGCTCGGGTCGCGGCTCCGGCACATGAAGCCGGGCGGAGCGCCGCGCCACAGGCTTGTCGACAGGCAAGGTGCGGTCTGAAAGTTCGGGCAGGACATGGCCGGCCATCCAGGTGCGCAGCCGGGCTGCCTGGGCCGGATCGCGCCTTTCGACCAGCAGAAGGCCAAGATCCAGCTCCCTCAGCGTGATGGCGCAGGTACATTGCACCCGAAGCGAAGCAAGGATCCGGTCCGCCGGCCGGAACGGGAAATTCCCCCTCGTCGGGCCGATGTGATCTCCCTCTGCGAGGTCCGGTCATGGCACCGCCAGTTCGGTTTGCAGCCGGCAACGCCGAATTGATGGACGGCGTTGCGTGCCGTCGTCACGATTTCCCCTCCGGTTGAAACCTGTTTGTCCCCACACAGGCCTTCATGTCGTCGCGCCGGAACCAGATGGCACGACCGCACCGGAGCGGGGCGTTGCCGGCGGTGAAGACGATCTGCTCGTCGGCGCGCATCCGCAGCACCTCGTGCGGCTGGATGAGCGGCCGCGATGCGAGCTGCTTCGATCGCGTGCGCGACGTGCCCGTGGCCTGCGACGAGCGGCTGACCTGGTCGATCTCCACCGTGGTCAGGCCGCATCGGCGGGAGATATAGTCGGCTGTCTCGGGGTCGTTCACCGCGGCGAAGGCGATCCAGCTCGCACTCTCGAACCATTTGCTGGCGGCATCGCGGCCGCCATAGGTCTCGCGCATCTGGCCGATGGACTGGAACAGCAGCAGCAGGGTGATCCCGTACTTGCGGCCGGCATCGCGCGCCGTCTCGAGGATCCGCATGAAGCCGAGCCGGGCCACCTCGTCGAGGAGGAACAGCGCCCGGCCGTTCACCTCGCCATTGCGGTTGTAGATCGCGTTCATGAAGCCGCCGATGATGACGCGTGCGAGGCCCGCATGGGTCTCCAGGGTCTTCAGGTCGAGATTGATGAAGACGTCGGTCTGGCCGCCGGCAAGGTCGTCGCTGACGAAGGTCGAGCCCGACACGAGCGCGGCATAGTTCGGATAGGACAGCCAGTGGGTTTCCTTCACCGCATTGGCATAGACGCCCGAGAAGGTCTCCGGCGTCATGTTGACGAAGACGGCGACATTCTCCTTCACGAAATCCGATCCGGAATTGTCGTAGAGCTCCTGCAGGCGTGCCCTGAGCTTCGGCTCAGGCTCGGAGAGATTGGCGCGGACCTGCCGGAGCGTCTGGCGCTGTTCGTCCGTGTTCCCGGACAGGCAGACGTCGGCGATGAGCGCGGTCAGCAGCTGCAGCGCCGAGGCGCGGAAGAAGTCGTCGCGAACGCCGCGCGCCCCGCCGCTGTCGCTCATGATCCAGGAGGCGACGGCGGCGATATCCTCCTCCTTCGTGCCGCCGAAGCGGCCGATCCAGTCGAGGGCGTTGAAGCCATTTGCCGGCTCGCGCGGATCGAGGACATGCACGGTGCGCCCGGCGGCGCGCCGGTGATCGATCACCATCGGTGCGACCTCGTTCGACGGGTCGAGCGCCACCAGCGCGCCGCCCCATTTCAGGGCGGTCGGGATCGTCACCGATGTGGTCTTGAAGCCGCCGGAGCCGGAGAAGACGATGCCGTGGGACGAGCCGAAGGAGGCATCGAAGCACAGCAGCGATGTCCGGCCGCCCCGGCCCCAGCTCTGCCTGTCCATGGCGCGGAACGGCATTGCCGCTGCGCTGTCCCGGTCGACGCGGTAGCGCTCGCCGACAACGATCCCGCCGGCGGCGCCGAACAGCTTCGCGGCTTCCGGCATCGACATCCAGTCGGCGTCACCGTGCAGGGCACGGCGGCCGCGGATGCGCTTCGGTGCCGGTGATGCGAAGGCGGCGTTACCCCTTACCGCGACCCGCAGCGCGAAAATGCCGGCGAGCAGCAGGATGCCGACGCCGATCGCGATCGCAGGCTCGATCTGCGCGAGCACCGGTCGGCCGGGTACGGCCTGGGCCGAGAGCCGCATCGCTTCACGCGCCACAGCGATGGAGATCGCCGCCGTGCTGCCCGCGACGACGCTCCAGGCCGCGCTGCGGATGTTCATCGAACCCGCGCTCGCGAAGAGGAAGATGACGCCGATGCCGGCCGCCGCAATATGGGGGATCGCGATCCCGGCGCGGCCGTACAGGAGTCGCTGCGCCGCCGTCTTGCCGAAGCCGGCAAGCCCGGCCTCCAATCCGCTCAATCCGAAGATCGCCGCGAGCATCAGCGCCATCGGCACGATCAGCAGCAGGAGCCTATTCACCGTCACGGCCGAACGCCTCCGCGCCGATCGCCGCAAGCCGGGTGCGCTCCGCTTCGTCGGCCTTCAGCTTCCGGCCGAGCTCGACCAGGGCGCCCAGCAGGACTGCCCGCTTCTCGTATCGCAGGCCCGCTTTCGCGATCAGCCCACCCAGCTCGATCTTCTCGCGGGTATCCTTCTTGCGGGCTTCGGAGGATGACGCCTGGCGCATGCGCTCACACCTCGCCAGCGCCATCCGCTGCCGCGCCAGCCGCGACCTCCGCCCCCGAGGTGCCGGCCTCGCCTCCCGCCCCGGTCCCTTTTCTCCCGGTCGCTCTCTGCTCCTTTCCGCGAAACCGGCCGGCGAGATCCTCGAACGCCGCCTGCAGCTCGCTCTCCTCGATCTCGATCTCGCCGAGGCCGGCCTTCAACGCGATGCGTCCGATCCGCTCGGCTTCCCGCGTTTCCGCAGCCTTGAGCTGATCCTGCAATCGGGCGATCTCCTCGCGGAGTCTCGATGAGGGCTTCTTCATCTCCGGTTGAACCTCCGTGCTGGACGGCACGGAGAATCGAGAAGAACGCCGCCTTCGGCGAGTAATAAAAAAGCTAGTCGGCAAGGCCGACGCGGCCTGGAATGATCCCGGCCGTTCCGAAGGAATGGTCCAAGGGCGCAGTAATACGTCGCTGCCGCGACGCCCTGCTTCCCCATCCGCTAGAGGCTCACCGCCCTGGCGGGGCCCCGGCTGCCGCTCCCGGCGAACGCTTGTGGTTCACGCCCGTCGGGAGCTTGCGCGGCCTTGGCCATCACGCATTTCACGCCCCAGCTTATCTCGCGCGGTTCCGGCCGCAGTGCCGTGCTGTCGGCTGCGTACCGGCATTGCGCGCGAATGGAGCATCAGGCCGAGGGCCGGACGATCGACTATTCCGGCAAGCGCGGGTTGCGGCATGAGGAATTTCTGCTGCCGCCCGGTGCGCCGGAATGGGCGAGGACGATGATCGCCGATTGCTCGGTTGCGGGTGCGGCCGAGGCGTTCTGGAATGCGGTCGAGGCCTTCGAGACGCGCACCGATGCGCAGCTCGCCAAGGAGTTCATCATCGCCCTGCCGGTCGAGCTCTCGGCCGAGCAGAACATTGCCCTGGTGCGGGAATTCGTCGAGACCCAGGTGCTGGCCCGCGGCCAGGTCGCGGATTGGGTGTTCCACGCCGAGCCCGGCAATCCGCATATCCATCTGATGACCACCCTGCGGCCTCTGGCCGAGGACGGGTTCGGGCCGAAGAAAGTGCCGGTCATCGGCGCGGACGGGCAGCCGCTGCGCAATGACGCGGGGAAGATCGTCTATCGGCTCTGGTCGGGAGAGAAGGCCGAGTTCCTCCAGCAGCGCGAGGGGTGGCTCGACCTGCAGAACCGGCATCTGGCGCTGGCCGGGCTCGACGTTCGTGTCGATGGGCGCTCCTATGGCGAGCGGGGCGTGGACCTCGTGCCGACCACGCATATCGGCGTGGCGGCGAAGGCGATCGACCGGAAGGAAGTGGCCGCTGCGTGGTATCCTCGGCTGGAGCGGATCGCGCTGCATGAGGAGCGCAGGGCGGAGAACCGCGAGCGCATCCTGCGCCGGCCGGAGATCGTGCTCGACCTCGTCACGCGCGAGATGAGTGTCTTCACCGAGCGCGACATCGCCAAGGTTCTGCATCGCTATGTCGACGATGCCGACACCTTCCGGCAGCTTCTCGCCCGCATCCTCCAGAGCCCGGATGTGCTGCGGCTGGAAGGCGAGCGGATCGGCTTTGCGACCGGAGCCCGGGAGCCTGCCAGGTACACCACTCGCGAACTGATCCGCCTCGAGGCCGAGATGGCCGACCGGGCGATCCGGCTTTCCGGCCGGTCTTCGCACGGCGTCCGGGACGAGGCGCTTGCTGCGGTGTTCGAGCGCCATGCCCGGCTGTCGCAGGAGCAGCGGGTGGCGATCGCGCATGTCGCCAGTCTCGGCCGGCTGGCAGCCGTGGTCGGACGGGCAGGCGCCGGCAAGACCACCATGATGAAGGCGGCACGCGAAGTGTGGGAGGCGGCCGGCTATCGCGTGGTCGGGGCGGCCCTCGCCGGCAAGGCGGCGGAGGGGCTGGAACAGGAAGCCGGCATCACCTCCCGCACCCTGGCCTCATGGGAGCTTGCGTGGTCGAAGGGGCGGGAGGTGATCGACGACAGGACCATCTTCGTGCTCGACGAGGCGGGGATGGTGTCGTCACGGCAGATGGCGCTGCTCGTCGAGACGGTGACGACGGCCGGGGCCAAGCTGGTCCTCGTCGGCGATCCCGACCAGCTTCAGCCGATCGAAGCCGGAGCCGCTTTCCGCGCCATCCTCGACCGCACCGGCTATGCCGAGCTGGAGACCATCTACCGCCAGCGCGAACAATGGATGCGCGACGCCTCGCTCGATCTGGCGCGCGGCAATGTCACGGCGGCGCTGAATGCCTATGAGGCGAACGGCAGGCTTGAGCCGCGCACGTTGAAATCCGATGCCATCGCGGTGCTGATCGAGGACTGGAATCGCGACTACGATCCGGCGAAGTCGACGCTGATCCTGGCCCATCTCCGGCGCGACGTCCGCACCCTCAACGACATGGCTCGCGCGAAACTGGTCGAGCGCGGCATCGTCGGCGATGGCGATGCCTTCCGCACCGAGGGCGGCGTCCGACGTTTCGCCGCCGGCGACCAGGTCGTGTTCCTGAAGAACGAAGGCTCGTTGGCGGTCAAGAATGGCATGATCGGCCATGTCGTCGAAGCGCGCGAAGGGTGGTTCGCGGCAATGGTCGGCGAGGGCGAGCTCCGCCGCCGTGTCGAGGTCGACCAGCGCTTCTACGCCAATGTCGATCACGGCTATGCGACGACGATCCATAAATCCCAGGGCGCGACTGTCGACAGGGTGAAGGTGCTCGCCACCCTCTCCCTCGACCGGCATCTCTCCTATGTTGCGCTGACCCGCCATCGCGAGGATGTGGGTCTGTATTATGGCGCGCTCTCCTTCAGGAAGGCGGGCGGTCTGGCGAAGATCCTGTCGCAGCGGCGGATCAAGGAAACAACCCTCGATTATGAGCAGGCCGGCTCTTATCGCGCGGCCCTGCGCTTTGCCGAGGCGCGAGGACTGCATCTCGTTCGCGTGGCCCGGACCCTCGTCTCCGACAAGCTCCGCTGGACCGTTCGGCAGAAGCACCGGCTCGCCGACCTCGGCGCGCGGCTGATGGCTTTGGGTGCGAAGTTCGGCCTCGGCGACAGTCACACTCGCAAGATCCCGAACAATGCGGAGGAGGCCAGGCCCATGGTCGCGGGTATCACGGCATTTGCCAGATCGCTCGATCAGGCGGTCGAGGACAGGCTCGCCGCCGATCCCGGGTTGAAGATGCAATGGGAGGAGGTGTCGACGCGCTTCCGCGTCGTCTTCGCCGAGCCGGAAGCCGCCTTCCGCAAGGTCGATGTCGACGCCATGATGAAAAGTGCCGATACCGCCAAACTCACCCTCGCGACGATCGCGCAAAAGCCCGAGAGCTTCGGCGCGCTGAAGGGCAGGGCCGGTCTCCTCGCTGGCAGGGCGGAGAAGCAGGACCGTGAGCGTGCCATGCTCAATGTACCGGCGCTCGCCCGTGAGCTTGAGCGTTATCTGCGCCTGCGGGCCGAGGCCGAACGCAAGCATGAGGTCGAGGAACGTGTCGCCCGGGCGAAGGTTGCGCTGGACATCCCGGCGTTGTCACCGGCGGCGAAGGCGGTGCTCGAGTGGGTGCGGGACGCGATCGAGCGCCATGACTTGTCCGCCGCCCTCGCCTTCCCCCTGGAGGACAAGAACGTGAAGGCCGAGCTCGAAGGGTTCGCCCGGGCCGTCTCGGAGAGGTTCGGTGAGCGCGTGATGCTCCCTAACGCAGCGAAGACGCCGGACGGTCCCGCCTTCGAAAAGCTCGCTGCCGGCATGAACGCCGGCCAGCGCGATGAGCTGAAAACCGCTTGGCCTTTGATGCGGACGGTGCAGCAACTCGCCGCGCAGGAGCGCACGGCCGAGGTGCTGAAGCAGGCCGAGACGATGCGCCAGTCGCAGCGGCAGGGGTTGTCACTCAAATGACCGCCGGCGCTTGTGCAGGTATCCCGAGAGCGACCGGAAGGAGGAAGGGTGGAACACGTTGGTGCGTGATCGTGATCCTTTCCGTCGGCGGAATGGCGATCGCGATGATCGCCGGGTTGGGCTGGCTGGGCGGGTTCCGCATCAACCTCACGCCGAGCGAGCCGCTCGGGCTGTGGCGCATCGTTCCGCTCGGCCGTCCCCTGGCGGTGGGGGACCTTGTCTTCGTCTGCCCGCCGCCCGGGCCGATCTCGGCCTTCGGTCTCGAGCGTGGGTATTTCCGGCAAGGGTTGTGCCCCGGCGGTGCGGCGCCGCTGATCAAGATCGTCGCGGCGTCTGCAGGTGCGCACATCGGGATGACTGCCGAGGTGACGATCGATGGCGCAACCCTTCCTCATTCCCGGCTGAGTATCCGTGACGGTGCGGGGCGCCCGCTTTCCCCATGGGGTGGCGGTGCCGTCCCGCCGGGGCAGCTCTTCCTCCATTCCGCTTTCGCCGGTTCCTATGACTCCCGTTACTTCGGGCCGATTCCGGCGAAGGGGGTTCTCGGCCTCGCGCGACCGGTTCTCACCTTCGACCCCTGATCCCTGGTGCGATGTCTTTCTCCAGTACGCGTTGGCATGCCCGGCGCCTGTCCGCCTTCCTCTCGTTACATCCCCCCAATTTCCGGAGCGGCTTTCCGCCATGGCGTTCGACATCGATCTCCTTCAGAAATGCGCCGACCCGTCTCTGAGGTCGACCATCGTCGAGCAGTTCATGAAAGCCGCAGGCTCGACCGATCCCCTCGCTGTCACCGTTCACAGGGGGAAGCGGGTCATTCTTGTGCCCCCGGCGAAGACGCCCGAGGAGGCGCTCGAGCTTGTTCGCAGGCATGTCGGCCAGGCCGTTGTGCGGGTTGGCGTGACCCAATACCCGGCCGGAGTCGGGATCACGGATCCCGGTGAGCTTGCGCCGCATCTGGTCGACGCCTGCGAGAACATCAGGATGGGTACGGCGCTGTTTGGAAAAGTCTGGCGGGTCGTGCTCAAATGGTACGGCAATCCGACCGATGAAAGCATTCTGCCGCATGTTCTCGAAGACGCAGTCGAGGCGTGGCGAACGGGGCAGTTCGAGGGAACGGCGGTCTTCAGCGCCCCCGATCCTGGCGAGCCCAAGCCGACCGAAAGTTGGCGCAAAGACCCACGGCCTGGGTCGGCGCCCGCCAGAAAACTGTCGCAGGATGCACCGCCCACCGATCCGCACAAGGCCGATATCCGCATCGATCTGTCGGAGATCGGTGGAAGACGCACCAAGACCGATTGAGCATCATCGTGAATTTGTGACTTCAATCAGCAGAATTCTGGATCATGCCGAAAGCCGAACTATCGCAGGTGTGCGGGCTTGCCGTCGCACAGGAATTCCGCGGAAAGCACCGGTGACATTGATGGGTGCTAGGTCTTAATAGCTTCCATCAGTTCGGCATCGGCTGGAATCCCGTGGGTGCAGGTAAGAACGTCAATTTTCCTCATTGCAATGCATGTCCTCACGTGCCAATGGGGATGGTTTACATCATCGATACTTTTCCTAAGCATGATCGTCGATTCATCGATACAAAAGACAAGAATGCGGCAAAAACGTACTTTGTACGCGAAAAGCCATGCGAGGTTTCTCGCACCGCTTGCCGTCGCCCTTGACACGGGCACTCCCTTTGAGCTTTTTTACGCGTATGGTTCGGCTTCTGGCACAGTTTCTGACTCGGCTCCGCTCGCTGGCATTTCGCCGGCTGGTTGCGGCGTGCGTCGTCCTGGCCATGGTCTCGGTTCCACTCGTGGGTGCTTTCGCGGTTCATCACGCGAATGATTTGGATGTCCCTGCCTTGTCGTTGTCGCAAGGGATTTCCGATCCAACGAAGGTAGTCTCGGATCAGGGAAGCCACCTTCTCGAGATTGCCGACACGAAGTCCCCGTCGAATCACCCTCAGCCTGTCGCCGACCACGACTGTCATGGCTGCGCAGCGGCAGTAGTGCCCGAGCCCCCGTCTCATGGGGTCAGCGAGATTATCGTCGCGCATTCCGACGGGCCGGTTCTTTTCGGCTACGGCCGTTTCGTCTCTACAGACCTCCGCCCTCCTCGCGTCTGATCCATCTTGTGCTTGCGTGCTGACGCCCCGCGTCAGCTCACTGTCATCAGACATCGGATTAGATCATGCCGCCCCGTGCAAACGGGCGAGTCCTGGCGCTTGCGTTCGGGGCAGCGTTCGCGCTGCTTTCCGCGTCGCAGACGTGTGCCGAGACTGCTCGTCCTCTTACCCTGACCAGTGCTCTTGCGTACCCCTCCGGCGAGGGCCGCCTTGCGGAGGTGAGGCGATGACGTGAGTCCTAGGAGTAATCCTAGGAGTAGTCATATGACGCTGTCGCGGGTGGAGGTGATCACCTCGGTGGAGCGGCGCCGGCGTTGGCCGCGGGCCGAGAAGGAGCGGCTGGTGGCGCTGGCACTGGAGCCCGGGGCTTCAGCTTCCGAGATCGCCCGCTCGGCGGGCGTGCATGTGAGCCAACTCTTCCGCTGGCGCAAGCAGCTCTGCGAGCGGGTCACGCCCCAGTTGCCAGCCTTCCTGCCGGTGATTGTCGAGCCGCCTGCGGATCCCGTGTCACCTCCCGACGAGCCATTGCCGCGTAAGCGCAAGGCTCGTCGCGAGAGCCGCATCGAGATTGAACTGGCTTCTGGCGACCGGCTGCGGCTGGAGGGCGAGGTGGATGGCCGAACGCTGCGCGCGGCGATCGCTGCCCTGAGGGCGCGATGATCCCCGTCCCGGTCGGCGCGAAGGTCTGGCTGGCGACGGGCCACACGGACATGCGCAAGGGCTTCGCCTCCCTGGCGCTGCAAGTCCAGGAGGTCCTGAAGCGCGACCCGCTCGGCGGCCATATCTTCTGCTTCCGCGGGCGGCGCGGCGACCTCGTCAAGATCATCTGGCACGACGGGCAGGCGGCGAACCTGTATGTGCGTCGACTGGAGCGCGGCCGCTTCCTGTGGCCCTTGCCGGCGGACGGGGTCATCGCCATCTCGTCGGCGCAGATGGGCTATCTTCTCTGCGGGATCGACTGGCGCAATCCGGTGGAGGCCTGGCGCCCGACCTCGGTCGGCTGAAGCTTTTTGCCTTGCGTTTGGAACGGGCTGTGATTCCATCCTTGCCATGAGCCCGCCCGCCGCATCGCCCGTTCTGCCTACCGATCTGGCGGCGGCGCATGCGATGATCCTGGCCGAGCGCGCCAGGCGGATCGAGGCCGAGGCCGCAGCCTCTGGTGTCGAGGCCATGATCGCCCACCTCAAGCTGACGATCGAGAAGCTCAGGCGCGAGCTTTACGGTCAGCGCTCCGAGCGCACGGTGCGGCTCATCGACCAGATGGAGCTCCAGCTCGAGGAACTGGAGGCCAGGGCGAGCGAGGACGAGAGCGCGGCGCAGGAGAGTGCGCGCCGGGCGTCACTGCCGGCGCCCGCGCCACGCCGGAGGCCCGTGCGCAAGCCCTTTCCTGAGCACCTGCCGCGCGAGCGCGTCGTCGTGCCCGCGCCGACCAGCTGTCCCTGCTGCGGCTCGATGAAGCTGTCGAAGCTCTCAGAGGACGTCACCGAGACCCTGGAGATGGTGCCGCGCTCCTGGAAGGTGATCCAGACGGTCCGCGAGAAGTTCACCTGCCGCCAGTGCGAGGCGATCACCCAGCCGCCGGCGCCCTTCCATGTGACGCCGCGCGGCTTCATGGGGCCGAACCTGCTGGCGACAGTCCTCTTCGAGAAGTTCGGGCAGCATCAGCCGTTGAACCGCCAGAGCGAAAGGTATGTGCGCGAGGGTATCGACCTCTCCGTCTCGACACTGGCCGATCAGGTCGGTGCGGCGACCGCGGCGCTGAGGCCTCTGCATGATCTGATCGCCCGGCACGTCATGGCGGCAGAGCGGCTGCATGCCGACGACACCACCGTGCCGATCCTGGCCAAGGGCAAGACCGATACGGGCCGGATCTGGACCTATGTGCGCGACGACCGCCCCTTCGGCGGTGCCGACCCGCCGGCGGCCCTGTACTTCGCCTCGCGCGACAGGCGGCAGGCGCATCCGGACGCGCACCTCGCGGGCTGGCGCGGCATCCTCCAGGCCGACGCCTATGGCGGGTACAATGGACTGTATGATCCCGCACGTCCGGGCGGACCGGTCACGTCGGCGCTTTGCTGGTCCCATGCCAGGAGAGGCTTCTTCGAACTCGCAGACATCGCCGCGAGCGCGCGGCGCGGGCCCGGCGCCGCGCCGGTGTCGCCCATCGCCCTGGAGGCGGTGAAGCGCATCGACGCCCTCTTCGACATCGAACGCGGGATCAGCGGCTTGAGCGCAAAGGAGCGCCGGGACGCCAGGCAGGCGCAGAGCCGACCTCTCGTCGATGACCTGCACGACTGGCTCGGCGAGCAGCGCCTCAAGTTGTCCCGATCGGCCTCGGTTGCCAAGCCGATCGACTATATGCTCAGGCGCTGGAACGGCTTTGCAACCGTCCTTGATGACGGCCGTGCCTGCCTGTCGAACAATGCAGCGGAGCGGGCTTTGCGCGGCTTCGCCCTGGGAAGGAAGGCATGGCTCTTCGCCGGCTCAGACCGCGGCGCCGAGCGCGCCGCCGCCATGGCGACGCTGATCACCACGGCGAAGCTCAACGCCGTCGATCCGCAGGCCTGGCTTGCCGATGTGCTCGCCCGCATCGCCAGCACGCCGCAGAGCCAGCTCGCCGAACTGTTGCCATGGAGCTGGCAAATGCGAAGCTGCCGGACGCCATAGCTGCGACCCCGCGGCCCTCGCCGGAGGCTTACGCTCTTGCGAGCGCGCTTGCCGCTAATCCGCGCCTGACCGCAGCGGAGCGTGACATCGGCATGGCATCCGGTCGTGATCGACAGGCGGCCGCTCTGCCTAATCCAGATCTCTCGTTGGAGATGGACAACGCCCTCGGCTCGGGACCTTACCAACGCTTCGATCTCGCTGAGCAAACGCTGCAGATCAGCCAGCTCGTCGAGCTGGGCGGCAAGCGCGAGGCACGCATGGCGGCAGCGGGCGCCGGTGTCGGCGTCGCCAAGTGGGAAAGGGAAGCGATCCGCCTCCAGGTGATGGCAGAAACCACCGCCGCGTTCGCTGCGGTGCTGGGTGAACAGCAGCGCGTACGCGTGCTCCAGACTCAGGCCGAGGCCATTTCTCGGCTTACTCCGCTCCTTCAACAGCGTGTCGACGCTGGCGCGTCCTCGCCTGCAGAAATTTCGCGCGCCCGTGTGGCCGCAGACTTTGCTCGGGTTGAACTAAACCGCGCCAGGGCGGCGCTCGGAACCGCACGGCGCGAACTGGCTCTATTGATAGGGCTGCCGGAGGCAAAGTTCGGGCGGGCCACCGGCAATCTCCTGCGGGTGAACGCACCGCCGCCGTTACCGCGGCTGCTCAAGGAGGCAATGCGAAATCCCCAGCTCACGCGCTTCACCGCACTGCAGACACAGCGCCGTGCAGAGCTGCGCTCGGCGCAAGCAAAGGCGGTGCCCGACGTAACGCTGGGTGTCGGCTATCGACACTACAACGACACAGCCGATAACGGCATGCGCTTCACCCTTTCCGTCCCTATTCCTCTTTTCGATCGCAATGAGGGAGGCATTGCAGAAGCGCGTGAATCGCTCCTCAAGACCGAAACCGAGGAAGCCATTGCTCGCAACACTCTCGTCTCGCAGCTTGGACGCGCCCATGACCAGCTCAAGGCGGCCTATGACGAGGTCATTCTGCTGCGGTCGAGCACTATTCCCGGCGCGCGTAACGCCTTCGAGGGAGTGGAGGGAGGGTACAGTCAGGGCCGCTACACCCTGCTGGAACTACTTGATGCTCAATCCTCCCTGACCGACGCCGCCATGCGCGAGCTTGATGCGTTGGTCACTTTTCACACCGCGCTTGCAACCATCGAGGGCCTGACAGGCCGGCCGGTGACGCTCATTAAAGGAAAATCCAAATGATCCGCTCGGCGCGACGCGACCTGGCGATGCTCGTCATCGGGCTTTTGGCCGGAGCAGGAGCCTATTACAGCTTTGCCGACCGCTCCTCCCCGGTCTTCAGCAGCAGTGCGGCGAAGAGCGGCCATGACGAGAAAGGTGGGGGCGACGGGAGCGGTGGTGAAGAGCACAACGAAGGCGCGATCGAGCTCGACGATGGCAAGCTTGCTGCCGCGGGTATCGGTCTCGAAACTGCAGGTCCTGAAAAGCTGAGACAAAACCTGCGCCTCAACGGACTTGTTCAGCCGAACCAGGAGATGATCGTCCAGGTGACGCCCCGCTTTCCGGGGATCGTGCGGGAAATCAAGAAGCGCATCGGTGACAAGGTGAACAAGGGTGACGTGCTCGCCGTCATCGAGAGCAATCAGTCTCTCACCACCTATGACCTCAAGGCCCCCATCGCGGGCACTGTAGTGGACCGGCAGGTCGCGCTCGGCGAGTACGCTTCTGAGCAGAAGCCAGCCTTCGTGGTGGCGGACCTGTCCACGCTGTGGGTAGACCTATCCGTATATCGGCGCGACTTCACCAAGGTGCGTGTAGGCGACAAGGTCGCCATCGACCCGGACGACGGCGGCCCGGTGATCGACGGCGTAGTCTCCTACGTTTCGCCGATCGGTTCGGCAGATACTCAGTCCGCGCTTGCCCGGGTGGTGATTCCGAATGACGGGTTGCGGCTGAGGCCCGGCCTGTTTGCCTCCGGCACCATCACGCTAGCGGAGAAGCCTGTGGACCTAGCCGCGCGGCTTTCCGCCGTGCAAAGCGTGGATGGGCGCACGGTCATCTTCGTGCGCACCGGCGACGCGTTCGAGCTCCGCGACGTGGAATTAGGTGAGCGCGACGGCCAGTGGGTGGAAATCATCTTCGGACTGATGCCGGGCGATGTTTACGCCGCGAAGAACAGCTTTGTTGTGAAGGCAGAGCTCGCCAAGGGGAGCGCCAGCCATGAACACTGAGGCATGCTCCGGCGCAAGCGGCGACGGGTTGCGGCTTGTCACCGCCCTCATCCATCCTCATCTCGAAGGACGTATCGTGCGTGCTCTTCACGACTTGCCGGAATTTCCTGGCTTCACCCTCATGGAGGTCCGGGGCCAGGGCCGTGGGCGTGGCGCCGGCGGCACCTACGTGGCGAGCGAATACGATCTCACCTATCAGCGACATCTGCAGTTGCAGATCGTCTGTCGCGCTGGAGCGGTTGACGGGATCGTCGAAACATTGTCGCGGGCTGGTTGGACTGGCCGCCGCGGCGACGGGGTCATATTCGTGTCCTTCGTCGACAGTTTTGCGCGCATCCGCGAAAGCGGGGCCGTGACTATGGAAGGCAAGGAGAGTGGGCGATGATCGACGCTATCCTTGCCTTTTCCATCCGACAGCGCTGGTTGGTGGTGCTAGCTTGCCTCATGATCGGCGCGTTCGGTGCGTGGAATTTTACCCGCCTGCCCATCGACGCGGTGCCGGACATCACCAATGTTCAGGTACAGATCAATACCCAGGCGCCCGGCTTTTCCCCGTTGGAGGTGGAACAGCGCATCACCTTTCCCATCGAAACTGCGATGGGAGGCCTGCCGGGGTTGCAATACACCCGTTCGCTCTCGCGCTACGGCCTCTCCCAGATCACCGTGGTGTTCCGCGACGGGACCGACATTTATTTCGCCCGCCAGCTCGTGAATGAGCGCATCCAGCAGGCAAAGGACCAGCTGCCGCAAGGCGTGGAGACCGCCCCCGGCCCGATCTCCACGGGCCTTGGCGAGATTTACATGTATACCGTGGAAGCGAAGCCGGGCGCGACGAAACCAGACGGAACGCCCTTTACTCCCACCGAGCTCAGGACGATCCAGGATTGGATCATCAAGCCGCAGCTGCGCACCGTACCGGGTGTGGTGGAGGTGAACACCATCGGCGGCTTTGAGCGTCAGTTCCACGTGCTGCCCGATCCGGCGCGCCTGATGGCCTATGGCATCTCGTTTCGCGACGTAATGGCTGCGCTTTCTGCCAATAATTCCAATGTCGGCGCCGGTTATATCGAGCGCAACGGCGAGCAGTATCTGGTTCGTACACCGGGTCAGGTGGGGGATGCGGCCGAGATCCGCGAGATCGTCATCAACGCCAAGGGCGGTACTCCCATTCGCATCGGCGATGTCGCAGAGGTACGGGAAGGCCGCGATCTGCGCACCGGTGCCGCCACGCTCGATGGCGAGGAAGTGGTGCTGGGCACCACCATGCTGCTCATCGGTGAGAACAGCCGCACGGTGGCGCAGCGTGTTGCCGCGCGACTTCAGGAGATCTCCCGCTCGCTACCGGAAGGAGTGATCGCTCGCGCGGTCTACGATCGCTCACACCTGGTGGAAGCTACCATCGCCACGGTGGAGAAGAACTTGCTGGAAGGCGCTCTGTTCGTGGTGGTGGTGCTATTCGTGCTGCTCGGTAACTTTCGCGCGGCGCTGGTGACGGCCTGTGTCATCCCGCTGTCCATGATGCTCACCGTCACCGGAATGGTGGAGAACAAGGTTAGCGCCAACCTGATGAGCCTTGGGGCCATCGACTTCGGCATCATCATCGACGGCGCCGTCATCATCGTTGAGAACTGCCTGCGCTTGCTGGCTGTGGAGCAGCACCGGCGTGGTCGGCTACTGACGCAGGCCGAGCGATTCGAGACCATCTTCTCTGGAGCGAAGGAGGTGATCCGACCTAGCCTGTTCGGAACCATGATCATTGCAGTCGTGTACTTGCCCGTACTCACGTTGACCGGCGTCGAGGGCAAGATGTTCACGCCTATGGCCGTGACCGTGCTTATGGCGCTCGCGGCAGCTGCCTTGTTCTCGATGACCTTCGTGCCGGCAGCGGTAGCCCTGCTCGTCACCGGAAAAGTCTCGGAGCATGAGAACTTCATCATGCGTGGGGCGCGGCGAATCTACACGCCGCTGCTGGATACTGCCATCAATTACCGCGCTCTCGTCGTCTTGGGCGCGGTGGGTCTCGTTGTTGCCTCTGGGATCGCCGCCTCCCGTATGGGAGGTGAGTTTATCCCGAGCCTTGATGAAGGGGACGCGGCCATACAGGCGCTACGTGTGCCGGGCACTAGCCTCACCCAATCGCTAGAGATGCAGCAGGCGCTGGAGAAGAGCCTCCTCAAGGTTCCCGAGGTGAAAGAGGTGTTCGCCCGTACCGGCACTGCGGAAGTGGCGACCGATCCGATGCCGCCATCCATATCTGACGGCTACGTGATGTTGAAGCCGCGCGCTGAATGGCCAGATCCAACGAAGTCAAAATCGGCCGTTATGGAGGACATCGAGAAGGCCGCGGAACAGGTAGCCGGCAGCAACTACGAGCTGTCCCAGCCAATTCAGCTGCGCTTCAACGAACTGATATCTGGTATCAGATCGGACGTGGGCATCAAGATCTTCGGGGACGACCTCGATAGTTTGCTCCAGGTAGCCGGCCAAGTGGAAGCAGTGATCCGCTCCGTTACCGGAGCGGCAGATGTGAAGACCGAGCAGGTCTCCGGCCTTCCCATGCTCACAGTGGCGCTCAATCGTGCAGCGATGGCTCGTTATGGGGTCAGCGTGGCCGAGGTTCAGGAACTGATCGAGGTCGCAGTGGGCGGGCGCGAGGCCGGGGTCTTGTTCGAGGGCGACCGACGCTTCGACATCATTGTACGCCTGCCGGAAGAGTTGCGCACCGACGTCGAGGCTTTGCGCGCTCTCCCAGTCCCGTTGCCGCCTGTTGCCCAGGAAGCCGGACAAGCTGCGCGTGTAGTGTGGAGCCCGGCAACGACAGCGCAGATCCGCTATGTGCCTCTCTCTGCCATTGCAAGCCTGACCGTCTCGCCTGGCCCCAACCAGATCAGCCGGGAGGATGGCAAGCGCCGCATCGTGGTGAGCGCAAACGTACGCGAACGTGATCTCGGCTCCTTCGTGTCGGAGGCGCAGCGGCAGGTAGCCGAGAAGGTAAAGCTGCCGGAGGGTTACTGGATCGGATGGGGCGGTCAATTCGAGCAACTGGTCTCCGCTACCCAGCGTCTTGCTATCGTGGTGCCGATCGCGCTGCTGCTCATCTTCCTGCTGCTGTTCATGAGCTTTGGTTCGATGGCCGATGCCGCGCTAGTGTTCTCCGGCGTACCGCTCGCACTCACCGGTGGCATCGCCGCCCTGATTTTGAGAGACCTCCCCCTCTCCATCAGCGCGGGCATCGGATTCATAGCGCTGTCTGGCGTAGCGGTTCTGAACGGCCTCGTCATCATCGCCTTCATCCAGAAGCTGCGATCAGAAGGACAGGACATCGTCACCGCTGTTCGGGAAGGGGCCCTCACTCGCCTGCGGCCGGTGCTGATGACAGCGCTGGTCGCATCCCTCGGCTTCGTTCCTATGGCAATCGCCACAGGGCCGGGTGCGGAAGTGCAACGTCCGCTTGCCACCGTGGTCATTGGCGGGATTATCTCCTCCACCATCCTTACACTGCTCGTGCTGCCGGCGCTCTATGTGCTGTTTCGCCGAGAACCCAGGACCGCCGCTCCCGCTGACATGGCCGCGGAACCGGTTACGTCTGCACATTCTCACTAGCCTGACAAACGGAGACATACTGTGCTCAAAAGCCTCATAGTTGCCCTCAGCCTCCTGGCCACAAGCCCAGCTCTCGCCCAGCATGCCCATGGCGTACAGAAAGGTCCCAGTGGCGGTCCGATGGAAGACGTCGCCGGGGTTCATGCAGAACTTGTGGTTTCGGGCGAGACCTTGACCATTCACGTCCTAGACGAGGCAGGCAAGCCGATCGACACGGCAGGCTTCACCGGCTCCGCCATGCTGATCTCCGGTGCCAACCGCAAGACAGTCCCGCTTGTCGCCGGGGGCCAGACGCTGGTGGGCAAGGCCCCGGCGCCAATCGCAAAGGGTACGGTCGTAACGCTTCTTATCAAGACCCCTACTGGCAAGTCCGGCCAGGCCAAGTTCACTAGCCCGTAAGGAGCTGCGCCATGAGAAATACTTTATGGAAATATTTCGTTCGCGGTATTTTGTGTGCGCTCGTGCTTAGCATCGCATCGCCAGCGTTAGCGCTTGATCCGCGACCAAAGACCTATCGTGGGAAGAAAAAGCACGACCTTCGGGACGTCCAGCTCGGGCTTTCCCATCCCACTCCTGAAGGAAGTAGCATTTCGCTCAAACCAATACTCGCGCGCAGCGAGCAAGCGTCGCCGCGTCGGCACTATCCGATGCCCAAATCGTCCTCGTACCGGGCGAAGCAAAGACATATGTTCCGGGACGTGCAGCTCGGGTTTGGCGCCCCGGTACCGTCTTACGTGGACGCAGTCAATCCAACCGATGAAGGCGGGCAACGAAAGGTTAAGCGTCAGCATATGCCGGGCGCTATCTCTACAAAATCCCATTAGATGCCAAGCCGCATCCAAAATGCCGTTGGCCGGCCTAATGTACCGCTAACCGAAAAAATGACACGACGAGTAGGAATTACGAGATGTTTCCACGCCGGAATAGCCGCATAGGATATCTTTTCAAAGGAGTCTTTTCGGTTATTCTGTTCGCCGTGGTTCTAGGTCTTTCTACTTACGCCGATGGGTCCAATACGATACATACGTTTGGGGCAGAAGTCATAGTTATAAATTATCCCGACCAACAATCGAAAGATGACACCAGTCAGCCGTTATGCACAATCGGGCAGTGTCATGCTTGCCCGCACGCCTTGCTTGCGATTGGTGCCGCCTTGTCCGTTGCTCCGCTCTGGAAGTTGAGCATGGGTTGGGTGAATGAGAGTCTTGAGAGCCTTATCCCTGATGTGGAAGTCCCGCCGCCTCGAAAAATGAATGGTGCAGTGGTTTAAGAAATCAAACACACAATCAGCATTCGAGGTTCAATTATGAAGCGTTATGTCCTCATTGTCGGGTTCCTGTCATTCCCGATTGTGGCATCTGCCGAGCCCTATCCGTCGACGCTTAATTGGGAGGAGCAGGAGCAGCATGAGTTCTACGACGTTCAGAAAGAAAACTACCCAAGCGGCAAGATCGAAGACCGCTCTTCTGCTCCACAAGAGCGGTGGTCAAGGAAAAATAGCTCAATGGGACAAACGCAGATGTCAACTCAGAACTACGAACCCGCTTACAAGCTGAAATAGTAAAT
>NCHM01000370.1 GCA_002257205.1 Rhizobiales bacterium 24-66-13
GGCTGGCGCTGGGCCTGGGAAATGCGCTCGGTGAATGCCAAGGGGCTCGACCTGCGCCTGCGCGTTCCCGCCGGATTCGAAGCCCTTGATGCGGCCGCCCGCGCCGCCGCCTCCCGCGCCCTGGCGCGCGGATCAGTATCCGGCACCCTGACCCTCGCCCGCGAGGGGGAGAGCGTCGCCGTGGCCGTCAACCAACCGGCGCTCGAAGCGCTGATCGTCGCTGCTCGCGCGGCTGCCGAGCGCTATGCCATCGCGCCGCCGACACTCGATTCCCTGCTGGCGGTAAAGGGCATTGTCGAAGTGGTCGAAGCCGAGCTCACGACGCAGGACCTTGAGGCGGTCTCCGCCGCCGCCCTCGCCGGCTTCGAGGCGGCGCTTGATGCGCTGATCGCCATGCGTCATGTCGAGGGGGCAGCGCTCAAAACCGTATTGCTGGAACGGCTCGACGCCATTGCGGCCCTGGTTGCCCAGGCCGAAGCCCGGCCCGAACGCGGCACCGAGGCGATCAAGGCGCGCCTTCGTGATCAGGTGCGCGCGCTGCTGGAGACCGGCACGCCGCTCGACGCCGAGCGCCTGCACCAGGAAGCCGCCCTGCTCGCCACCAAGGCCGACATCCGCGAGGAGCTGGACCGCCTCACCGCCCATCTCACCGCGGCGCGGGACTTGCTCGTCCAGGGCGGGCCGGTGGGGCGACGGCTGGATTTCCTGTCCCAGGAGTTCAACCGCGAGAGCAATACGCTCTGCTCCAAGTCCAATGCGGTTGCCCTCACCCAGATCGGGCTTGACCTGAAGCTGCTTGTGGATCAGTTCCGCGAGCAGATCGCGAACATCGAGTGAGGCCGACCCGACCATGGACGCTGCGAGCGCC
Source organism: Rhizobiales bacterium 24-66-13 (assembly GCA_002257205.1). GTDB lineage: Bacteria > Pseudomonadota > Alphaproteobacteria > Rhizobiales > Xanthobacteraceae > NCEH01. Next base: position 869 of record NCHM01000370.1, read on the forward strand.
CCTTCCGCCCCGCCGCACGGCCGCACGGGACTTGCCCGCCGGGGCCTGATGCTGGTGCTCTCCTCGCCGTCCGGCGCCGGAAAGACCACGCTCTCTCGGCTGTTGCTGGCGCAGGACAGCCGCATCACCATGTCGGTCTCCCTGACCACCCGAAAGCCGCGTCCCGGCGAGGTGGACGGCATCGACTATTATTTCACCGACGAGGACGGCTTCCGGCACATGCGCGACACCGGCGCGCTGCTGGAACATGCCACCGTATTTGGCAATCTCTACGGCACGCCCAGGAAACCCGTCGAGGACGCCCTTGCCCATGGGCGCGACGTGCTGTTCGACATCGACTGGCAGGGCACCCAGCAGCTCGAGGAGAGCGAGGCCGCCAAGCGCGACCTCGTGAAGGTCTTCATCCTGCCACCCTCCGTCGCCGCGCTGGAGGAGCGCTTGCGCGGCCGCGGGCAGGACAGTGACGAAGTGGTTCACGAGCGCATGGCAAAGGCCGCAGCCGAGATCAGCCACTACAGCGAATATGACTATATCCTCATCAATGAGGATGTGGAGGCCTGCCTGGCCAAGCTCAAGGCGATCCTTCAGGCCGAGCGGCTGCGGCGCCAGCGTCTGACCGGCCTTTCGCATTTCGTGAGCACCTTGATCGGCGGCCTCTGAGATCGGCGGCCCCGAACGCGCCTGCCCCTGAGCGCGCCTCACGCCGGCTGGCGCATCTTTTCCCAGCAATTGGCGAGGCGCACGAACCCGGCGACGTCGATTTCCTCGGCCCTCTGGGTTTCTCCCACCTCGGCGGCGGCAAGCAGGGCCAGGGCATCGACACCCAAGGACTTCAGACTCTGGCGCAGCATCTTGCGGCGCTGGCCGAAGGCGGCCTCCGTTACCTTCTCCAGCACGGCGAGGCGGCACGGCAAGGGCTCGGCGCGCGGCACCAGATGCACCACGGAGGAGGTCACCTTGGGCGGCGGTACGAAGGCGGAGGGGGCGACATCGAACAGGATGCGGGCCTCGGTCCGCCAGCCCGCCAACACCGCAAGACGCCCATAGGCTTTTGAGCCCGGCTCGGCGACGATGCGTTCGGCGACCTCGCGCTGGAACATCAAGGTGAGCGAGGAGAACCAGGGCGGCCACGGGTCGGAGGACAGCCAGCCCACCAGCAGGACGGTCGCGATATTATAGGGCAGATTTGCCACCACCCGCGCCGGCTCGCCGCCGAACAATGGGGCGCCCTCGACCTTCAGCGCATCGCCCTCGATCACCTGGAGCCGACCGGGATAGGCTTCGGCGACTTCCGCGAGCGCCTCGATGCAGCGATGATCGCGCTCCACCGCCACCACATTGGCGCCAAGCGCCAGCAGCGCCCGCGTCAGGCCGCCGGGACCGGGCCCGACCTCCAGCACGTTCGCGCCCTCCAGGGCGCCTGACCCCCGCGCGATGCGCGAGGTGAGGTTGAGATCCAGAAGAAAATTCTGTCCCAGCGATTTTTGCGCCGAAAGCCCGTGACGGCGGATGACGTCGCGTAGGGGTGGCAGTTCGTCGATGGCGCTCATGCCGCGCGGCCCGGTTCGGTCAGGCGCCAAGCCAGGCGCAAGGCCGCCTGCAGGCTCGTGGGATTGGCCCGGCCCGTGCCCGCGAGATCGAAGGCGGTGCCGTGGTCCGGCGAGGTGCGCACGAACGGCAGGCCGAGCGTGACATTCACCCCATCATGGAACGCGAGCGTCTTGGCCGGAATCAGCACCTGATCGTGATACATGCCGATCACGACATCATATCCGGTGCGCGCCTCTTCGTGAAACAGCGTGTCGGCAGGGCGCGGCCCGCTTGCATCTATCCCTTCCGACCGCAAGGCGGCAATGGCGGGGCGGACCACATCCTCGTCCTCGCGGCCGAGCGTACCGTCCTCCCCGGCATGGGGATTGAGCCCGGCAAAGGCGAGGCGCGGCGCGGCAATGCCGAAGCGCATGCGCATGTCGCGATCGACGATCCGCCCGGTCTGAACCAGAAGGTCGTGCGTCACATGCGCCGGCACCTGGGCAAGGGGAATATGGATGGTGGCCGGCACCACGGCGAGCAGGGGCGACCAGATCATCATGACCGGATGCGGGATCGTGCCATCGGGCGCCGCGCAACGGGCCGCGAGATATTCGGTGTGCCCGGGAAAGGGAAAGCCGGCGGCATAGACCACGGATTTTGCAAGCGGCGCCGTCACCAGCGCGCGGGCGGCCCCGGACATCACGAGGTCCACCGCCCGGTCCAGGCTCTGCACCACCGCCGCGGCGCTGGTGGCATCGGGCATGCCGGGTTTGGCCGTGGCGCGCGGGCCGGCGGCCACCACGGGAAGCGCGGCATCAAAGGCACCGATGGCGTCCTGGGGCGCGACCGCGCAAATCGGCACGCGCAAACCGAGCCGGCGGGCGCGGTCCTCGAGCAAGGCGGGATCGCCGACCGCGAAGAAGGGCGGGCAGCCATTTTGGGCCCGCAGGGTCCAGGCGGCGAGGGTCAGGTCCGGCCCGATACCGGCGGGCTCACCAAGGGTGAGCGCGAGCGCCGTAGGCATCAGCGATAGACGATCAGGGCGCTCTTGCGCAGCTCGGTCAGGAGCCGCTTGGATTCCGCCTGGAATTGCGCCGTTGCCAGCTGGTCCTTCACATCGCGCTTATTGGCCGCCTCGCCGCGCACCTCGCGCTTGGCGCAGACGGCGAACACTTCGACCCCGGACTGCGTGACCTCGGCGGGGGCCAGCCGGCCCACTTCGGTCTTGTCGAGCAATTGGCGCAACTGCGCCGGCATCTCGGACGACAGGCGCAGGACCGGCGAGCGGACCACAGTCTCCTTCATGGCCTTGACCATCGCAAGGCCGCTGTCGCACCCGTTGAAGCGCGCGCGGAGCGAATTCGCCTCGGCAAGCCGCGCCGCATAGGCATTGCTGCCACGGGCCACCACCAGCACGATCGGCGTCAATGTATATTCGGTGGCGACCATCGAGGCATGGCCACTCTGATTGATGGCGGCGAGAACATCCTGATCGCGCACCGTCACGCTGGGCGAGCGGGCGCGCACATATTGCTGCCAGATATTGTCGGCGCGCAGCTTCTGCTTGAAGGCGCTCGGCTCGATGCCGCCCTGCTTCAGCCCGTCCGCCAATTGCTGGGGCGAGCGCCCGGAGCGTGAGGCGACGTTGGCGAACAGATCATCGATCTCTTTTTTATCCAGGTCGATGCCCAGCTTCGCCCCCTGGGAAATCTTGAGGCGATCATCGATCACTTCTTCGAGTGCTTCCTTCGCGCTCACGTTCTTGCGCTCCAGCAGCGTGTGCATGCGCTGCCGCTGGCCGACGTCGAAGCTGGTGATGGGCGCGCCATTCACCATTGCGAGTATCTGTTGCGCGCTGGCCCCTCCGCTGGAAAGGGCTGCAACGGCAAGGCTGAGGAGGAACAGGAAGCGGCGGCAGGACTGCATCGATCAACCCGGATTGGCTCGGCGAGGGGGCGGGAGACGAAGGCCTCCCTGCGCGCTTAACCCGCGCCCTTCGGCTTGTAAATGCTTGTTGCCGCCTCCTGTGGCGGCAATGGGGCCGCGCGCACCGCAAGGCTGCACGCGGACCTCACTGAGTCGAGCTGCTGCCGATCGCCGACCGCACCTTGGTTTCACCCAGGGTGCGCAGCCCGATGGTGAGCATCACCGTGTTGTTCGGCCCGTTGTTCGGTCCGTTGATCGAATAATCGGAGAGATAGGTCAGCGCCAGGGTGAAGCAGTCGTCCGCATA
>NCHM01000371.1 GCA_002257205.1 Rhizobiales bacterium 24-66-13
GGCGTGGTGGTGCCGGACAGCTTCACCCACGGCTCCTCGCAGCAACGCGTGACGTGGTTCACGCGCGGGCTTAAGAGCGGCTCCATGCAGCAATGCAACACCTTGCAGGGAGCCATCTGATGCCGGGCATAGATGCCGCGCGCAGCTTCGTCGCGCTGAAGATCGCCGTATTGACCGTTTCTGATACCCGCGCGCTCGCCGACGACAAGTCCGGCTCGGTGCTGGCCGAGCGCATCGCAGACGCGGGCCATGTGCTGGCGGACCGCAAGATCGTGCCGGACGATGTGGCGGACATCCGGGCCGTGGTCCAGGGCTGGATCGACGATCCCGCCATCGACGCGGTCATCACCACCGGGGGCACCGGCTTCACCGGCCGCGACGTGACCCCGGAGGCGGTGGAACCCCTGTTCGAGAAGCGCATGGAAGGCTTCTCCACCGTGTTCCACATGATCTCGTTCGCGAAGATCGGCACCTCGACCCTGCAAAGCCGGGCGACCGCCGGGGTCGCGCGCTCCACCTATATCTTCTGCCTGCCCGGCTCCCCCGGCGCCTGCAAGGATGGCTGGGACGAAATCCTCGTCAACCAGCTGGACGTGCGCTATCGCCCCTGCAATTTCGTCGAGATCCTGCCCCGGCTGGACGAGCACCTGCGCCGCGACAAGGCCAAAGGGGCGAGTGTGTAGGGCGCGAGCGTTTAGGGGCGATCGACAGTCAGCGGCCTGGTGTATCGCCGAGGTGCCCGACAGCAGGTGCCTGCCTTTGTCGCTTTTTGACCGGCCGGTCATTCTTCATCGCGGTCGTCATGGCCGGGCGCTCCCCGGCCATCCACGCGGCGCCGACCCGCGCGATGCGCGTAAGCCAGTGCCAACGGCTCGTCACCCGAAAACGCTACCCCGGCACCATCAAGGCACTCAGGCCGCTCGCTCTCTCCTGATCCCGCGCCGGTAAATTTCGGCGCGCCGAAGTTCGGCGTGGAACTTCGGCCGAAATGCCGGTTTGGTCGGCCCGAGAGGCACGGACAAGTGCCTTCTCACCTTTGTTCGTCCGTGCTAAGTCATTGTTTCACGTGAAACATTTTGCGCCTTCAGGCGGCCTGAGCCGGCGGACGGCGGGGTTTGCGGGGCGCCCGGACCGGCGTGGCAGGCGCCGGTGGCGGCACGGCGACGCGCCCGTGAAACGCCGCCACCATGAGCGCGGCGGGGAGCGCGGCGTTCAGCACCTGGATCGCCACCAGCGGCACCAACCCTATGAAATCCCGCAGATAAGCCAGCAGCGAGCCCATCAGCACCGCATGCACCAGCAGGCCGGCGAGAAGAACCAATCCGATCGCCTTTGCCCCCGCCCCATAACGCCGCACCGCCACCGCCAGCGCCCACAGGCAAAGCGGCAGGAACAGCACCACCGCGCTGAACAGCCCCGGATTATAGCGGCGCTCCAGAATGGCCGGGACGATGTGGGCGAAGGCGTTCACCAGCGGCACGGCGAAAAAACTGAGCGCGATCAAAGGAAAGCGTCGCGCCGCCAAAGCGCTGGCAAAGCCCGCGACCCAGACCGCCGAGACATTCACGGCAGTGATGAAAGCCAGCGGCACCGGGCAGGAGACGGCATCGCCATAGCCCAGCGTCGCGCACAAAGTGCCGCGAAAGGCGTAAGGCGCACCCAGCAGGCTCACTCCGTGTTCCTCGAACTGGTGCAGCAGATAGGCCGTCACCGCGAGCCAGGTGAGCCATTGCAGATCATACCAGCGCGCGATCCGCCGATCGGCCTGAAGACCGTCGCTGGCGGCAAGCAGAATCAGCAAGGCCCCGGCAGCGCCGAGGCCGATCCAGGGCCAGATGGTTGCGAACAGAGGCATGGGCGCGCAGCTTAGAGCGCGATCCACCCATATGGAACCACCCAGTGGTTCCATATGGGTGGTGAATCGCCCTCTAACTTATTGAATATGGGCGGATTCGGCTCTAGCGAGCAGAAAAGGCGTGTCCAGCCGAAGGCGCTGCAATGCACCGGGCACGCCGCCTTGGAGGGCGACCCATGAGCGATCCCATGGCCGAGGAGCAGGTCTTCAACCAGCCACCGCCGTTCGCGGACGTGAATCTGATCGCCGCCGACACTCCCCTGCGGGAGGCGGCGGGCCTTGCGGCGGGCGAACTTTTGCCGTTCGGCGCCGAATGGGGATCGCAGGCGCGCCTTGCCCTTGGCCGGCACGCGAACGAGAATCCACCCCGCCTGCGCACCCACGATCCCCAGGGCCGGCGGCTCGATCTCGTGGAATTCCATCCCGCCTATCACGCCCTGATGGGCCACAGCCATGCGGCGGGGCTCGCCCATTCCACATGGGCCGGCGGCAGCCATGTGGCGCGGGCGGCGCGCCTGTTCGTGATCGCGCAGGTGGAGGCCGGGCATGTGTGCCCGCTCACCATGACCCATGCCGCCCCGGCCGCGCTGGCCGCCGCGCCCACGCTTCTGGCCGAATGGCTGCCGCGCATCAATGCCGGGCCTTATGATTCGCGCTTCGTGCCGTTCTGGGAAAAGAGCAGCGTCACCCTCGGCATGGGCATGACCGAAAAGCAGGGCGGCACCGACGTGCGCGCCAATATCACCCGCGCCGAGGCGATCGGCGGTGATGACTATGAGATCACCGGCCACAAATGGTTCTTCTCGGCGCCCATGAGCGATGCGTTCCTGGTGCTGGCGCAGGCAAACGGCGGGCTGACCTGCTTCCTCGTGCCGCGCTTCCGCCCGGATGGCGCGGTGAACGCGCTGCACCTGCAACGGCTGAAAGACAAGCTCGGCAACCGTTCCAACGCCTCGTCCGAAGTGGAATTCGCCCGCGCCTTCGCCTGGCGGGTGGGCGCGGAAGGGCGCGGGGTGGCGACCATCATCGAGATGGTGCAATTGACGCGGCTCGACTGCGCCGTCTCCTCGGCCGGCCTGATGCGCATGGCGCTCGCGCTGGCGGTGCACCACGCGCGGCACCGCACGGTGTTCAGCAAACGCCTGATCGACCAGCCGGCCATGACCGCCGTGCTGGCGGACCTTGCCTTGGAGAGCGAGGCGGCAACCGCCCTCGTCTTCCGCCTCGCCGTAAGCTTCGACCGGGCGAAGGACGATCCGCTGGAAGCCGCCCGCGCACGCCTGCTGACGCCGGCGGTGAAATTCAGCGTGTGCAAGGCGGCGCCGGGCTTCATCTATGAGGCGATGGAGGCGCTCGGCGGCAATGCCTATGTGGAGGAGAGCCCCCTGCCCCGGCTCTATCGCGAGGCGCCGGTGAATGCCATCTGGGAGGGCTCGGGCAATGTCATGGCGCTGGACCTGCTGCGCGTGGCGGGCCGGGACGCCGCAGCAACCCGCGCGGTGATCTCGGCGCTGGCACAAGAGGCGCGCGAGGTGCCGGGCGCCCTTGAGGCCGCCCGAGACATCGCCGATTCCCTGACGGGCGAGCATCTGGAAAGCCGCGCCCGGTCCATCGCCGAGCGGCTCGCCGCCCTGGCAGCCGCGGCGGCGCTGGCCGCGCATGCCCCCGGTGCCCTCGCCCATGCCTTTGGGACAACCCGGCTGATGCGCCCGCGCGCGCTGTTCGGCGCCAATCCCATCGCCGAACCCGCCTGGCTGCTGGATCGCGCCTTAACCGAACCGTGAGGGGAAACGGTATCGCGCCGCCACCTCAGCGCGGTTCCCATTGAAACCTCAGGCCGCCTTCGCTATAGGGCACTTCGACTATCCGAGGGGCCGCAGAGGCCAAGCCTCGGCCGTGGCCGCTTTGTCTCGCCCGCAGCGAGCAGGTCGTGCCCCGAGCGGCCGAGCCATAACAGAGGCGCACTCATGTCTTCGACGTTCGATACCGTCGCCAATATCATCGCCGAGACGTGCGACATTCCGCGCGACACCATCACGCCGGAAAGCCATGCCATCGACGATCTGGGTATCGACAGCCTGGACTTCCTCGACATCGCCTTCGCCATCGACAAAGCGTTCGGCATCAAGCTTCCGCTGGAACAGTGGACGCAGGAAGTGAACGACGGCAAAGCCACCACCGAGCAATATTTCGTGCTCAAGAACCTGTGCGCTCGCATCGACGATCTGGTCGCGGCGAAGACCGCCTGAGGTCGGACGGAGCGAATGCGTCCAGAAGTTTTCAAGATGGTGGACCGGGTCGTCGCGATCGATCCGGGCCTTGAGACCATTCATTGCGAAGGCCTTGTGCCGGAAGAAAGCTCCATCTTCGAGGGGCATTTTCCTGGCCATCCCCTGATGCCCGGCGTCCTGCTGATCGAGGCCATGGCCCAGACCACCGGCTGGCTGGTGCTCGCCCGCAACCGATTCGACAAGATGCCGTTCCTGGCCACCGTCAAGGAAGCCAAGCTGCGCACCTTCGTCGTCCCTGGGCAGAATCTGGACCTTTATTCCAAGATCCTGCACGAGGGCTCCGGCTTCGTGGTGGCGCAGACCCGCTGCACCTGCGAGGGCAAGCCGATCTGCAACGCCGAACTGGTGTTCCGCGTGCTTCCCTGGCCCGAAGGCCGGATGAAGGACGTGGTGCTCAAAGTGGCCGAGCGGGTGGAATTCCCGATCGCGGACTATGTCGATGCCTGAGCAGAGCCCGAGCACCAAGCGCGACGT
>NCHM01000372.1 GCA_002257205.1 Rhizobiales bacterium 24-66-13
ATGTTGCGGATGTTCCGCGTCGTGGACGGCTGCTTGTCGGGCGAGCGAAAGAAGGCGGCCGCCTCCAGCTCGCCTTCCAGATGGTCGAAGAAGGCCATGAGATCCTTCTTCTCGGCGACGGGGGATTTTTCAGCCGACGCAAAGGGCAGCGCGCCGCCGCTCGCCCGCTTGAACCATTCGTACGCCACCACCGAGACCGCCGTTGCGAGGTTCAGCGAGGCGAAGGCCGGGTTCACGGGCAAGGTGAGGATGACGTCGCACAGCGAGACTTCCTCCGTATAGAGGCCGGTGCGCTCGCGCCCGAACACAAGAGCCACATCCTCCCCCTGCGCGAACCGGGCCGCCGTCTCCGCCGCCGCCTCGTCGGCGCCGAACACCGGCTTGGCCATGCCGCGTTCGCGGGCGGTAGCGGCAATGGCAAAATTCACATCCGCGAGCGCCGCGCGCAAATCGGGAAAAAGGGTCGCCTCTTCCAGGATGCGATCGGCGCCAGCGGCGAAGATTCGCGCCCGTTCGTCCGGCCAGCCATTGCGCGGATTGACCAGGCGCAGGCGCGAAAGGCCGAAATTGCCCATGGCCCGCGCCGCCGAGCCGATATTGTCGCCGAGCTGCGGTTCCACCAAAATCACCACCGGACCGCCGCCGATCCAGGGCTTCGTGCTGTCAGTTCCTGCGCCGGGCATCATTTTTTCCCTTTATCGGCTCTCTAGCCCGCGGGCACGGCCAAAGTCGAGGTGTCATGCGCTTCTTCTTCTGCTGCGTGAATGCTATAGCGGCCTCGCCGGGCGGGATGTCGTCGGCGCCAGCGGGGCGCGGGCCGATACGGCATCTCCCATAGACCCTCTTTACGCTCTCAGAGCGCCCCGAAAGGTCGTCCACATGGCGAAGATCAAGGTGGCAAATCCTGTCGTCGAACTCGACGGCGATGAGATGACTCGGATCATCTGGCAGTATATCAAGGACAAGCTGATCCATCCCTATCTCGATATCGACCTGGAATATTATGATCTCTCGGTCGAAAATCGCGATGCCACCAACGACCAGGTGACGATCGACGCGGCCGAAGCGATCAAGAAGCATGGCGTCGGCGTGAAATGCGCCACCATCACGCCCGATGAAGCCCGCGTGAAGGAATTCAACCTGAAGGAAATGTGGAAGTCGCCCAACGGCACGATCCGCAACATCCTCGGCGGCGTCATCTTCCGCGAGCCGATCATCTGCAAGAACGTTCCCCGCCTCGTGCCGGGCTGGACGCAGCCGATCATCGTCGGCCGCCATGCCTTCGGCGACCAGTACCGCGCCACCGATTTCAAGGTCCCCGGCAAGGGCACGCTGACCCTCTCCTTCGTGGGCGAAGACGGCACCAAGATCGAGAAGGAAGTCTATAAGTTCCCCGGCGCCGGCGTCGCGCTCTCCATGTACAATCTGGACGAATCGATCCGCGATTTCGCCCGCGCCTCGCTGAATTACGGGCTGAACCGCAATTATCCGGTCTATCTCTCCACCAAGAACACGATTCTGAAGGCCTATGACGGCCGCTTCAAGGACATCTTCCAGGAGATATACGACGCCGAGTTCAAGGAAGAGTTCGAGAAGCGCAAGCTCACCTACGAACACCGCCTGATCGACGACATGGTCGCCTCGGCCCTCAAGTGGTCCGGCGGCTATGTGTGGGCCTGCAAGAATTATGACGGCGACGTGCAGTCCGACATCGTGGCCCAGGGCTTCGGCTCGCTCGGCCTGATGACCTCCGTGCTGATGACCCCCGATGGCATGACGGTGGAAGCGGAAGCCGCTCACGGCACCGTGACCCGCCATTATCGCGAGCATCAGAAGGGCAAGGAGACCTCCACCAATTCCATCGCCTCCATCTTCGCCTGGACGCGGGGCCTCGCCCACCGCGCCAAGCTCGATGGCAACGACGAACTGGCCAAGTTCGCCGACACGCTGGAAAAGGTGTGCGTGGACACGGTGGAAGCCGGCGACATGACCAAGGATCTGGCCTTGCTGGTCGGCGCCGACCAGAAATGGCTCTCCACCACCGGCTTCCTCGACAAGGTTTCTGACAATCTCAACAAAGCCATGGCGGCCTGAGACCCCGCTGGACGGGGCGCCCTGCGGTGCCCCGTCCCTTCAAGCCTCCGGTCCGGGCTGACGGTCCGCCTCGTCGAGCTCCTCCGGCGAAATGTCGCCGCGCGGCCGCAACGAATGCGGCGCCTCCTCGCGATGCTCCAGATCGGCGATCCGGTCCGCGATTTCCGGCCTCCGCGCCAGAAGATCGGTGAAATCCTTTCCGTCCAGGATCAGCAATTGCGTACGCGAGAGCGCCCGCACCGTGGCGCTGCGCAGCCGGCCCGTGCGCAAGGCCATCTCGCCGAAGAAATGCCCCTCGCCCAGGCGCAACGGGCCGGATTCCAGCTCGATCTGAACCTCACCCGAGAGAATGAAGAACATCGAGCGCGCGACATCGCCGCGCCGCATGAGCACCTCACCGGGCTCGGCCGTGTGGGAGGAAAGAAGGCGCAGGATTTCCCCGATTCCCGCCGCATCCAGTTCCGCGAACAGCGGCACGCGCGCCACCATGCCCCAGCTCACGACGAATTCGCGGCGGCGGATCACATCCGCGAATGCCGAGGTGATGATGCCCACCGGCAGGGCGAGCATGACGAGGCCGGTGATCATGGTGACGCCCGCCACCATCCGCCCCGCAAGCGTGACCGGCACCACATCGCCATAGCCGACCGTCGTCACCGTGACCACCGCCCACCAGGCCGCGAGGGGGATGGAGCCGAACTTGTCCGGCTGTGCCTCGTGCTCCACCACATACATCACCGAGGCGGCGAGCAGCACCACGGCGGCGATGATGCCGAGGCACGCCAGCAGCGCATGCCGCTCGATCCGGATTGCCTCCAGAAGCGATGCGATGCCCGGTGAATAGCGCGCCAGCTTCATGAACCGCACCAAGCGGAACAGGGCGAAAATGCGCAGGTCGGCGTTCAGCAGCAGCACGAGGCCGAACGGCATGACCGCCAGCAGATCAATGATGGCGGCCGGCGTCGCGGCATAGTTGAGGCGCGCGCGGCCCGTCGGCATCCCGCGAAACCGTGGATTTTCCGGCGCCGCCCACAGGCGCAGGCCATATTCGATCGCAAAGATCACGAACGACGCCAGCTCGAACACGTGCAGGCTCGAGCGATAGGGCGTGCCGATGCTCGGCACGGTTTCGACGATGGCCGCGAAGGTGTTCGCGAGGATGAGCGCGATCAGAAGGGTGTGCACGACCTGCGCTGTGGGATCGCGGACGGCGTCGCGCTCCAGGATGGCGAACATGCGCTTGCGCATGGCGTGCCGCGGCAGGCGCCAGAGGGAAAGCGACGGTGGTGGCTTCTGCCCTGCGGCCGGCATCTGTGGCCGGTTCTCCCTTAAAGCGTGGCGTTGCGCCCTAGGGTGGAGCGACCTAAAAGCGCGACGCCCCATCGTGACACGATGTCAAGCGTACCCACAAAGCCAAATTCAAGCAGCCCCACGCCGAACCGCGGAATGGATAACGCAGCGCTTCCCGGCTGCGCCGGTGCGCCACGGCACATATGCCAGCGCCGAGGATACCAGCCGGCGCCGACCCCCAATGGCGCAAACAACACATGCCAGCCCCGGCGCAAACCCGCCCCGAGCAAGTGCCGGCTTCCAGGCCCGCACGCCGACGCCAAAACCGCTCACCTTCCACAGGCCGCGCCCTTTGGCCCACGCCGCTTCGTTGCCAACCGCGACGAAGCCCCAGAACGCCCTCAACCCGCCAGGGCGCTTTCGATCGCAGCCAGGGCTGCATCCGCCTTGGCCGCATCAGGACCGCCGCCCTGGGCCATGTCGGGGCGCCCGCCGCCACCCTTGCCGCCCAGCGCCTCGACACCGGCGCGCACGAGCTTCTGCGCATCGAACCGCGCGACGAGATCGGCCGTCACACCCACCACGAGGCCCGCCTTGCCGTCATCGGTGACGCCGACGATCGCGACCACCCCAGAGCCCAGGCGCTTCTTGCCCTCATCGACCAAACTCTTGAGATCCTTGAGCTCGATCCCCGAAACCTGTTTCGCCATCAGCTTCACGTCGCCAACGGTGCGAAGCGGCTCTTCGCCACCGGCCCCGCCCATGGCGAGGCGCTTGCGCGCGTCCGCAAGATCTCGCTCCAGCTTGCGTCGTTCGTCCACCAGGGCGGTGATGCGCGCATCCAGATCCGCCGGCACGGTCTTCAGGCTCGCAGAGGCGGACTGCAAGGCGGCATTGGCCGCATTGAGATGATGGCGGGCGGTGGTCGCGGTGAGCGCTTCTAGGCGCCGCACGCCGGACGCCACCGCGCCTTCCGAGACGATCGACACAATTCCGATGTCGCCGGTGCGCGACACATGGGTGCCGCCGCACAATTCCACCGAATAAGGCGCGCCATTGCCGGGGTCGGTGCCCATGGAGACGACGCGGACCTCATCGCCATATTTCTCGCCGAACAGCGCCCGGGCTCCGGATTCAATGGCTTCGTCCACCGCCATGAGGCGCGTGTCCACGGGCTCGTTCCGCAGCACATAGGCGTTGGCGATGTCCTCCACCTGCG
>NCHM01000373.1 GCA_002257205.1 Rhizobiales bacterium 24-66-13
CGGTGCGGCGTGGGGCGCGGAAAACAAGGCGCGGGCTGTGCCGATGATCGGTTTGCAGCTCGACAGCCGGGATCTGTTTGCTGCGGGGCGCGTCATCACCATCGCGCACGGAGAGCAAGTCTACCAGCTGCGCCTCACCTCGCAGGGGAAGCTGATTCTGACAAAATAATGCATCGCAATAAAACTGGCGGCAGGATCGGTCTCCAGTCTGGATGCAATAATCATTAAGATGGCTTCCGTTATCTTCGAATTGCCGGCTATTGTCCTCGCATAGATCCGCGAAAACAATGCCGGACGCGAAGGCCGAGACGGAAGACATGAAAGCGATCGACGCACGCACCCTTCATGCGGGGATAGGGACCGCAGGCGGCATCGATCTGGTGGATGCGGGTCTGCATGTGCCGGATTGCGATACGCTTGCCGCTTCCGCGCCTCAAGGCGGGCAACGGGCGCAGGTCCTGGCGCGCTTTCTGCTCCGCCACATGGATCTGACGGGCACGTCCGCTGCCGTGATAAGGGTCCCCGCGCCAGCGCTCCTGTGCGATGTCCAATGGATCGTGACGCGGGCACCCACTCGCTTGCGGGCGGTGGTTCCCGGCAATGCCTGGCTTGAGGCGGCAACCTTGGCGCAGATGGCCCGACACGGTGTGGTGGCGGTTTCCATCGATGGCGCGGACCTCGCCGCCGCGGGGCAGGCTGTCGCCGGCGTGCTGATGCGGCGCCTCGGCGCCTTCGGGCTTCACCTCCAGCTTTCCGGAACCGAGGCGCGCCGCGCCCTGCCGTTCGTATTGGGACACGCCGTGCCCGTGCTGATCGATTATTGCATCGGTGACGGGCGGGAGAGCGGTGGGTCGCCCGAGATCGAGCAGGTTGGCCACACCGATTTGTGGCTGCGCTTGTGGCTTTCCCGAGAGACCTGCCCGCTGGCCTTGGAGCGGGCGGGGCGCGGTTTGCTGGCCCATTGTCCGCAGCGCATGGTCTGGGGCGGCGGCTCCGTCGGACCAGACGCCATTCTCTCCGCTTTACCTCTCCTGATTCCCGACGGTGCCGCTCTGGCTGGCGTGTTCGGCGCCAATGCCCGCTGGCTCGCCTTCGGCGCCGATCTCGATTGGGACGAATTCGGCGACGCTGCCTGAGGCGGAATGGGGCGGAGCGCCATTCTTCCGCCCATCTGCTCCGCCAGTGCAGACCATGGGGAACATGGTCGTGGCCAAGCGGGGAGGTGGCTCTTTCCGGCGCGGGCGTTTCTGCTATGGTCCCGCGCCCTGAACGACCGGACCCGACTGAACGCATGGCCATTTCCGAGCCCGCCGGCACGCGCCGCACCCGGGCCATCGATATTGGGACCTTCCTGAGCGAAGGCCTCAATCGCATGGCCGCAAGCCATGCGCGGGCCATGCTCGCGCTGGTGGTGGTTGCTCTGCTCGCCTTCATACCGGGCATTTCCACCATCTCGCCCATCGACCGGGACGAAGCGCGCTTCGCCCAGGCCACCAAGCAGATGCTCGAGACCGGGAATTATGTGGACATCCGCTTCCACGACCAGGTGCGATACAAGAAGCCGGCCGGCATTCATTGGCTCCAGGCCGCGAGCGTGACCCTCGGCGAGGCCGTTGTCGGCCCGTCGGCGCGCTCCTCCATCCTCTTTTATCGCCTGCCGTCCCTGTTCGCCGCCATCGGCGCCGTGCTGTTGACCTATTGGGCGGCGCTGAATTTCGTGTCGCGGCGTGGCGCCCTGCTGGCCGGCCTCATGATGGCGAGCTGCGTGCTGCTGGGGGTGGAAGCGCGCCTCGCCAAGACCGACGCCGTGCTGCTGTTCACCACGCTCTGCTCCATGGCGGCCCTGGCGCGAATCTACGTGCGGCCCGACGGCGACAGGACGCGCGATTTCGGCTGGGCGGCGCTTTTCTGGACCGGGCTCGGCGTCGGCATCATGATCAAGGGACCTATGGCGCCCCTGTTCGTGGGCCTGCCGATCCTGGTTCTGGTGATCATCGAGCGGTCCGGCGGGTTCCTTCGGCGGTTGAAGCCGCTGCCGGGGCTGGCCTGGTGTGCGCTGATCTGCCTGCCGTGGTTCATCGCCATTTATTTCGTCACCAACGGCGCCTTCTACAAGCTCGCGGTCGGCGTCGACATGCTGGGCAAGGTGACGGACGGGCAGGAGGGGCATTGGGGCCCGCCGGGCACCTATCTCCTCGCCATGTGGGGCACCTTCTGGCCCGCGATCGCGCTGGTGGCCATGGCGGTGCCGTTTGCCTGGCGCGCCCGCAAGGACCGCGCGGTGCGCTTTCTGCTGGCCTGGGTCGTCCCGGCCTGGATCGTGTTCGAGATCACCGCGACCAAGCTGCCGCATTATGTGCTGCCGCTTTATCCCGGCCTTGCCATCCTCGCCGCTCTGGCCATGGAGCGCGGCGCGCTCGCGGGGCAGGGGCGGCGGATGCGGGATTTCGCCAATCTCTGGCCGATCCTCGGCGGCCTTTTATTCATCGTGCTCGTGGTCGGCTTCCATTATCTCGGCAGCGGGCTGGGGCTTGCCGCCTGGCCGCTGCTGGCGGTGGCGGTGGTGCTGCTGGTGATCGCCGCGCGCAGCATTGCCGCGCCGGGACCGCAGGCGGCCTTCCTCGTCGCGGTGCTGGGCGCCCTGGTTCTATATTGGGGCGTGTTCGGCGTGCTGCTGCCGCAGATGCGCGGCGTGTGGATTTCCCAGCGCCTCGCCGAGATCGTGCGCGAAAGCGGCTGCCCGGCGGCCAATGTCGCCACCGTCCCCTATCAGGAGCCGAGCCTCGTGTTCCTTGTGGGGACAGATATCAAGTTCACCGATCCCCATCAGGCCGGCGACCTGCTCAAGAAGGGCGGCTGCGCGATCGCCTTCATCGGGGCGGATATGAAGCCGTTGTTCGAGGCCCACGCCCGCGATATCGGCCTGGCCTACCGCGCCACCGCGACCGTGGACGGCTTCACCTATAATGGCGGCCGCAAGGTGAGCATCACCGCTTACCGGCCGGTGGAGGGCACGCCATGACCGCCGTTGCGCCACGGGAGAGCGGCGCCAATGGCCGCTTTGCGCGCATCTTCGCCGATCTTCTGGCGGTATTCGCGAGCCTGCTCGGCGCCTGGCGGTATCTTTGGCATCGTCCCGTGCGCGGACCGCAGCCGCGGGTCGGGCTTGCCGGGGCGGTGGAAGGGGTGTCCCTCGCCATCCTCGTGGTGAGCCTGATCGCCGCCTTGATGATCCTTGTGGATCCGTTGATCCCCGGCCTAAGGCTGAAGACGCCGATGGGCGTGGTGCATTTCTTCGAGCGGATCACCGTGCTCGGGCTCGGGGGCGTGATTCTGTGGCCGCTTGGCCTTGCCCTGCTGGGCGTGCTCGCACTCAAGCCTCGTCTCGACGACATCGGCCAGCGCATCGCGGCCGCCGTCGTGGCGCGGATCGGCTTCGTGTTCCTCAATGTCGCCGGCGTCGGGCTGGCGGTGCTGGTGGTGAAATATCTGCTCGGCCGCGCGCGGCCCTACATGGCGCTTCACCTTACGGGCCCGAACGCGCAGCTGACGTTCGACTGGTTCGCCATGCGCGCCAGTTTCTCCTCTTTTCCCTCCGGACACAGCACCGTGGTGTTCGCCGTGGCCCTGGCTTTCGCCGCCCTCTTTCCCCGCGCACGCGGCGCGCTGATCGCGGTCGCGACTCTTGTCGGTGTATCGCGCGTTGTGCTCGGCTCGCATTATCCCAGCGATGTGCTCGCGGGCGCGGCGCTGGCCAGCGTTTCGACCATCCTCCTGGTGAAGCTGTTCGCCGCGCGCCGTCTGGTCTTCGCCGTGGCGGGGGACGGAACCATCCGCCCCATGGCGGGGCCGGGCGCACACAGGCTCATCCGTCTTATCCCTAAATCCGCACGCATGTCCGCGCTCGAAGAGGCGAGATCTTGAATTCCCCCGCGCCCAATACCCCGCACAATACACGCCTTTCGGTCGTCATCTCGGTCAAGGACGAGGCGGAGAACATCGCTCCTCTGGTTGCCGAGATCGACGCCGCGCTCAAGGAGCCGTTCGAGCTGATCTTCGTGGACGACGGGTCCGCGGACGATACGCTGGCACAGCTCAACGCCGTCGCCGCGACACGGCCTTATGTCCGCATCCTGCGCCATGCCAAGGCCTGCGGGAAATCCGCAGGGGTCAACACGGGCGCCTGGGCGGCGACCGGCGAGATCCTTTTGCTGCTCGACGGCGACGGGCAAAACAATCCGATCTATCTGCCGGAGCTGCTGCGCACGCTGGACGAGGGCGGTCCCCGCGTCGGCATGGCGCAGGGCGAGCGGCAGGGGCGCAAGGACACCGCCTTCAAGCGCGTCCAATCGCGCATCGCGAATGCGGTGCGGGGGGGATTGCTGCAGGACGGAACCAAGGATACAGGGTGCGGCCTGAAAGTCGTGCGGCGCGAACTTTATCTGCGCCTGCCGGTGTTCGACGGGCTTCACCGCTTCACGCCCGCGCTCGTCGCGCGTGAAGGGTATCGCGTCGTGACATATCCGGTGGTGGACCGGCCGCGCTGGCACGGCAAATCCAAATATGGCTTCTTCGACCGCCTTTGGGTCGGCAT
>NCHM01000374.1 GCA_002257205.1 Rhizobiales bacterium 24-66-13
GGCACCTTCATGAAGGCGCGAATGGCGAGCCCCTTGTCGTGGCCCGCCTGCTTCACCTCGAACACCATGCGCCCCGGCAGCACCACAAGGCGGCCGAAGCTTTGATCCACCAGGGTATGGAGCATGCCCTCCAGCACCGGGCCGATGGAGGGCGCCCCACGATAATGCATGGCGACGCTCGCACCCTTATCCTCGGCCATCACGCCGTCCAGGTCATCGGCGATCGTGCGCAATTGCTCCCGCAAATCATCCGGCAGCGGCTGTGCCGCCGAGGTAATCCCGGCATTTGGGGCGGGGCGCATCTGGGCCCCGTGAATTCCAGAGCAGGGCAGACGGAGCGGATCGAACACCCGGTCGAGCCCCTCGACGGATCGGCCACTTACGAGCGCCAGCGCGCCGGCCGCCCGATCCTGAAGCGCCGA
The DNA here is from genome assembly GCA_002257205.1 of Rhizobiales bacterium 24-66-13. Lineage (GTDB taxonomy): Bacteria > Pseudomonadota > Alphaproteobacteria > Rhizobiales > Xanthobacteraceae > NCEH01. The sequence goes on from NCHM01000374.1 coordinate 423, forward strand.
AAGATTGTCCCGCAGCTCAGCCGGAACAATGATCGCATCAGGGTGGTCAGCAATGTCGACTAACGTCCCGTCAACATCGAAGAAAAAGGCACAAGTCAGAGGGTCTAGCCGCTCGATGAGCGCTTGCCCGAGCCCCACGTTGACGCCGCTGTTCGCGGCGCCAACCTTACCCACCTCTATCTCTTTTCCCTTGGAGGCTGGGCGCCGAGGCGGAGATGACGGAGAAAAACCCGATTCCAGGGTCGACATTGAAGCGTCCGTTCAGTGATTATCGCCATTGAAACGTCTCCGCTTGGCCTCAGGTTCCCCTAACATGCGACCAAAAAAGCGCCATGGTCAATTCTGAAGCGTGGCTGAAGCCCGATTTTGTAGATCAACCGCGACCTCGGCCGGAACCGTCCGCACTCGTGCGCGTTTTCTCCGTGAACTCATGGAGACTGTCTAATGTTCGGATATGGATCCCACTCATCCACCGCTGACATTTCCAAGCGGCTAGAGGCTCTGCGCAACGATATTACCCTGTTGGGCGAGGCCCTTGCGGGTGCTGCCGAAGAGAATACGCGGACACCGCGACACGAAGCCGGGCGCTATATTGGCAGCGCCGTCAAATCACTGGAGCGGGAGGCCGCCAGCCTCGCCGCTGACGGCCTCTCCCTGGCCCGCAAGGGGCGCCACGAGGCAGGGCGTCACATTGATGACGTCGTCGACCATGCTCATGATCTGGTGGCCCGCAAGCCCGGATCAATCCTGCTGGGCGCGGTGGTCGTGGGGTTGACCGTCGGGTACGTGCTGTATGCTATGACGGGTACGCCGTCGCGGCGGCGCTGAGGATTCCCTCGTTCGGCGGGTTGTCCGCCGGCCGCCGACGAGGGCAAAAAGAGTCAATCGGCCGGACGCATCCCGGCGCCCGCCGGCGACAAGGATATGTGGAGATGAAAATGAGGGCGGCTATCATCGTGTTCGCGGCGGCTTTGGCGCTCGGCGGCTGCAGTCAGTATTCGCAATCCGACCGCGCTGTCGGCGGTGGTCTGCTCGGCGCGGGCGCGGGCGCCCTGATCGGCGGCGCGGCCACCGGCACGGCCGGCGGCGCCGTGGTGGGCGGCGTGCTCGGGGGCGCCACCGGCGCCATCGTCGGCGCGGCCACCACCCCCAAGGCCTGCTGGGCGCGCGACGCCTATGGCAATTCCTATCGCGTCACCTGCCCCTGAGGCGTCCCGGACGCATCATTTGCCCCTGATCTTGGGGTAGCAAGCAATCAGGGCGCCCCTCACCGGGCGCCCTTTTTTATTTTTACCTTTTATTTTCCGCGAGGCCCGGCTTCGCATGGAACCTGAGCCGGGGTAGGATGTTGATGTCGTGTCGGCTTGGTGCCGACGCCTCCAAGTCATCTTCATTGGCGGGCCGATCTGCGGTCCGCCATTTTTTTTAACTTCCGCGTACACGAAAACCCCGGCCGAAGCCGGGGTTCGCAAATCCAAGCCGGGCCGTCGGCCCGGCAAGCAGAGCCTGTCAGGGCACGCTCGGTCCGCCGCCGCGCCGCATGAAGCCAACGACCGCGGAGATGAGAAACAGAACGATCGCCACATAGAAGATGATCTTCGCGATCTCGATGGCGGTGCCGGCGATGGCGCCGAAGCCGAGGACCGCGGCGACCAAGGCGACCACAAGAAACGTAATGGCCCAGCTGATCATGGCATTGCCTTCCGTGTTGCGCCCCGCCAGCGCCGCGTGCTGATGCGGTGCGCTGTGGGGCAAATGAGGCCTTGCCCTGTCAACCGTCTCGCGCGGCCGGAGTTCCGGCCTTTGCGACGCGACGGAATATTTTGCGCCGCCGCCCGATCCACCGGAACAAAGCCCCTGGCGCCGCGTTTGTTTGCGAATAGTACATAGGCGGAGGAGAGCAGAATGCCCGGACCGCGACACGACCCGGCCGAAAAGACCATGCCTCAAGGTCTTTTGGCGCCGCATGGATATGACCAATGCGAATTCACGCCCGTCCAGGCGCCGCGTGATTACGCGCGCCCGCGCAAATCCCACGGTCCGGACGAGGAGCGCCGGCATCTGCGCGCGGTCTCGGCCGCCATCGGCGACGGAGAGACCCCCGGCAAAGCCCAGCGCCCGCTGGCCCGGCCGCCCTCCCCGGCGCTCAGCCCGCGCTGGGATAATGACAATGACAGCGGACCGGCAGACGGCGCCTCGCGGTTATATCGCGAATGACGCCCTTCATGACCCGCCCGCATCCCTTTCCATACCGGCTCCTTGCAGGTACGGATACTGACATGGCAAAGCTTGGCTTGCTCGTGTGCAGTGCCCACCTGCCATTTGGCGAACCCACGTCATGCGCACTCTGCGTCCAGACCAAACCGTGACCATGCAGGACCAAAGAGAGGGAGGCGGTATGCGAGCCCCTCATCGCAGGGACATTTCCGCACGCCAGGATCTTCTGGGTAAGGAACTGCGCCAGCTGTTCGATGAATTCACCCAGGAAGACGTGCCCGACGATCTGCTGCGCCTCGCGCAGCAATTGCAGGGCGCGGTTCAGGCCCGATCCGACGGCGACGCGAACACCGACGCGACGCCGGCGGCTCCCGACGCGCCGAAGGAAAAAGACGAGGCGTAAACCCGCCCCGTCCCATTCGCACGCGACATCCCTTCCCCAAAGGAAGAGGTGCCGCGTTTTTTGCTTTTCCGATCCGGTGTGATTTCCCCGCGTGCAAGCTGGGCCACCCCAGTTTTTGGAAGATTCAACCAGAGGCTTGGCAGCGGCGTGAGACACCGGGCCTGCGATCCGATCTGCGCAAATTGCGATCCGCCCGAGACCCCGCCAGCCCTGATCCGGGGCTCTTTTTTTTGCCCGATCCGCATCATTTTAGACATGCGCGCACCTTGCACGCGCGCACACGACCCGCGACACCCCACACACATGGCGGGCGCGCAGCACTGCGCCAGCCGGCACGGCGGAATGGCTGTGGCGAAGAGGTAAGGAAGCTGGGCCGGCACGGGCGCGGGACGCCCGAGCGGCGGGCGGCGCGGTCCAGTCCGCCGGAAGGCTCAGGTGTTGCTGCTGCTGGTGATGCGGGCGGCCGACATGGCGAGGGCGTCGCCTTCCACCACATCGGCGGTGTCTTCGGCGCCCATGAGGGTCAGCAGCTTGGCCCGGGCACGATTAACCCGGCTCTTGATGGTGCCGAGCGCACAGCCGCAGACATCGGCGGCCTCCTCATAGGACAGGCCCGCCGCGCCGACCAGCACCAGCGCTTCGCGCTGGTCCGCCGGCAGCAATTCCAGCGCTTCCTTGAGGCTGGTGAGCGTGACCGCCCATTCCTGGCCTGGACCCATGTTGGAATCCTGCTGGGCCAAGGTCGCCATGCCGTCATTCTCGCGCCGGCGCTTGCGAATCTCGGTGTAATAGGTGTTGCGCAGGATGGTGAAGAGCCAGGCCCGCAGATTGGTGCCCGGGTCGAACTTGTCGATGTTCGACAGCGCCTTTAGCAAGGTCTCCTGCACCAGATCGTCCGCCTCTGTGCGGTTCCGCGTCAAGGAGCGGGCGAAGGCGCGCAGGGCCGGAAGAAGTTCCAGGACCTGTGTTCGCAGGTCGAAAGCCACGGGGGCGGAAGTCTCGGTGTCAGCATCCATGGGGCTTCTGGTTTCCGCTTCCTTCGGATGACACATCGATGCGTCCACAATCATCCTCCCACCCGGACGACGCGCGCCCCGGTGAAAAGCGGCACGGCCGATCTCGGCGCCTTTCGGCGCAATTTCGAAACCGTGGCGATCGCGAAGCGTATCATCCCTTCCACCTCGACCTAACGCACGGAGCCGGCCGAAGTTCCCGAGATGCCGGCAAAATGCGCCGCAATCGCAAAAAGAAACGGGGAAGCCAAGGCGGCTCCCCCGCGCAGGCAAACGAATTCCGCCGGTTCTCAGGACCGTCCGGAATGGGAGGCCTGGCCGCCTTTTTGGCCCGCCTGCGAAGCCAACGAACGATCGCGCGAGAAGCTACGATCCTCGTCCGCCACGCTCTGGCCGCCCTTACGCCCCGCGGCGGAGGCCAAAGCGCGATCCTGGGAAAAGCTGCGCTTTTCCGCAGGCACGCTTTCGCCGCCTTTCCGGGCGATGGCACGCTGCTTTTCGGCGTCCATCGCCGCAAAG
>NCHM01000375.1 GCA_002257205.1 Rhizobiales bacterium 24-66-13
GGCGCCTTTCCGGTGCAGGCGAACAGCGGCGCCAGCGCCGCGCCGAGCCGCGCCACCAGATCGGACGCCGCCGCAATGCCCGCAGCATCGACACGGCGGCGCGGGTCGCCATCGCGCAGGGTATCGGGCGCGAAGGCGGCCACCGTCGCCGCCAGCCCGGCGATGCCGGCGCGCGGGCGCGGACCACGCAGGGCGATCAGCTCCAGCGCGGCGACGGCCGCGCGCTTTTCCTCCGCTTCAAGCCCGAACCGCGCCATGGGATGGGTCAGAAGGGCGAACAGCGGCCCCGGCGCGCAGTCCTCCGCCGCCGCCCGCGCGACGAGGCGCGCCAGCCGGCCGGGCGCGGTCTCGGCCAGGGGCACGCCGGCGGAATCATCGATGGACAGGCCGAAGCGGTTCAACTCCGCCGCGACCCGGCGGGCGAGGTCGCGATCCGGCGTCACCAAGGCCGCCGTCTCGCCCGGACGCTCCAGGGTATCGCGCAGCACCAAGGCGATGGCGAGCGCCTCCTCGCGCGGATCGGCGGCGGCGACCAGGGCCAGCCCCTCCAGCGCGGCATCGCGTACGGTGTCCGGCAGCCGCGTCGCGAGCGAGGTCCAGCGATCGGTGGTTTCCGATTGCCGCATGGCCTCGCTGAGCAGCCGCTCGCGCCCATTCGGCCCGCGCGGCCCCAACTCCATGACGTCGCGCCGCGCGACGCCGAGTAGCGGCAGCAGATGGGCAAGGCCGTATTGGGGATGGTCGGGCGCCAGCGTCGCCGGCGCCGTGAGCAGCGCGAAGGCGTCGTCTTCCGCGTCGAGATCGAGGCCGGGCAGCACCACCGCGCCTTGCGGCAAGCGGGCGATGGCGGCCAGCAGGCGCGCGGTGGCCGGCAGCGAGCCGGTGGAGCCGGCGGCGATCACCGGCCCCGCCGCGATCCCGAGCCGGGCGAGGCGCGCCGCTTCCGCCCCCACCAGCACATCGCGCCGCACCGCCGGTTCCACCAGCTCCAGCGCGTCCAGATGGGCGAGCCAGGCGCGGCGGGCGATGCGCAGGAAATCCAGGCTGATCTCGAAATAGCGGTCGTGTTCCTCCGGCGCGAGACCATCCAGGCGCGACCAGGCGACGCCGGCCGTGCTCATCTGGTCGAACAGGCGGCCGAGTTCATCGGCGAGCGCGACGGTCGCCGCCGGGCCCGCCGCCACCGCCGCCTGCCCCGCCCCTTCGGCCAAGGCATCGCGCCAGCGCTCCACCAGAGCGGCCAAAGCCACCCGCCGGTGCACGCTCGCCACCGCGCGCGGCGGCGCGAGCAAAGGCGCTTCCTCGGCGAACACGAGCGCGTCCTCGTCCACATCGCCGAGCGGCACGATGCGCGGCAGCAGCAGGGCGTCGGCGCCGCTTGCCTCCAGCAAGGCGTCCGCGAACATGCGTCCCGCGCGCCGGGTGGGCAGATAGAGCGTCGCCGACGCCAGCGCCAGGGGATCGCCGCGCGGCGCGAAACCGGGCACCAATTCCCCATCCAGCAAGGCGCGCGCCAGCGTGGGCAGGAACGGCGCCGAAGTGGGGATGGAGAAAACCTGCGTCATGACCACCCGAGGAAGACGCGCCGCTTGGCGCGCGCGCCGTTCCACCTTTCACGCTGGGCCAGCGAGTCGCAAGCGGCGAGGGTTCGGCGGGGACGGCACAAGGCGGGGCGCGGAACCGCCGAAGCCGCTATCGCGCCGCGCTCATGGATTTCAGAACCGCCTCACTCGGCCAGCAATCCACCTTGAGCCCGGCGGATTTCTGGTAGGCGCCGAGCGCCGCGCGGGTCAGCATGCCGGCCTTGCCGTCGATCTTGTCGCCATAGAGGCCGATCCGCGTCAGATGCTTCTGCATCGCCTCCACCGCGCTGGTGCGCATCTGCGTCGAAGCCGCCCAGGGGGTGGCGAACGGCTGCGGGGTCACCATGCGATCGGAGAGATGGCCGACGAACAGCACATAGAGATCAGAGAAATTATACTGCTTGATCACGAAGTAATTCTTCGTGGTGAGGAACGAGGGGCCGTAGATCCCCTCCGGCTGGAGCAGCGAAGCCGGCTGCGCCAGCTCGGCGGGCGAAGGCGCCGGCCCGCCCACGGGCACGAACCCCGCGCGCAGCCATTCGCCGATCGGCCGCTGGACCTCCGGGACGCCGAGGGTGCAATCGGCATTGGCCGGCGCGCGCACCTCATAGGCCCAGCGCAGGCCCGGTTGCCAGCCCTTGTCGGCGAGCTGCTTGGCGGCGGAGGCCAGCGCATCCGGCGCCGAATGCCAGATATCGACCCGCCCGTCGCCATCGAGATCGACGCCATGCTGGTAATATTCCGACGGCAGGAATTGCGTCAGGCCAGTGGCGCCGGCCCAGGACGAGCGGAATTCCTTGCGCGTCACCGCGCCCTCGTCGAGGATTTTCAGCGCGAGGATGAAATCGGCGCGATACTGCTCCTTGCGGCGCCCCACATAGGCTTGCGTCGCCACCACGCGCAGCGCGTCATAGGGATCGGTATAGCGGCCGAAATCGCTCTCGCGGCCCCAGATCGCCAGCACCATGGTGGCCGGCACGCCGAATTGCCGTTCGATCTGGTCGAGCGCGGCGCGATGCTTTTGCATCAGCCGCTGCCCCTCGACGGCCAGCCGGGCGATGGTGGCTTCCTTCACATAAGCGGCCGGCACCTGCACGAACTCGGCCTGCGCCCGCGCGCCGGTCACGGGCCGTCCCGGCAGGGCGAGGTCGGGCAGCTTGTAGTCAGGTTCCAGCCCTCGCGTTTCACGCTCGAAGGTCGCGCGCGATACCCCGGCCGCCTGCGCCTCCGGCCAGAGCGAGGCGATGAATTGCGCAAACGCGGCGTCCGCCGCGCGGGCGGTGGATTGTGAACCCAGCGCCGCGAGCAGCAGGGCGAGAAGAAGGATGCGGCAGGCTGATCGCACGGAACCGCTCACGCTTCGAGATCCAGATAAGGCATGGGCAAGGTTAGCGCGTTTCCCGGTTTCAGGGAATCGGGCGACGGCGGCCGAAGCGCCCCGCGATTCTGCCTCCGCGATCGCGCGCAAACACGTCCCAGGGCATTTCATCGTTTCACGGAAACGCGGAAATCCCCTAACTTATTGCGTTGTCGCATTTTCTTCACGTGAACCGGTGTCCACTTCACTCGAAAATGCGCTAATCGCTCGACCGGTGGATGGCCTCTTCCGCCGCGGGAATAGCGTCCGGGGTGCCGACATGCATCCAGACGCCTTCCAGCCGCAGGCCAAACAGGCGCCCCGCCTCGCCGGCGCGATCGAAGATGGAATTGAGCGAGAACGGACCCTGCGGCGCATCGGCGAACAAGGCGGGGGAGAGAATGCAGGCCCCGGCATAGACGAAGGGCGACACCATGCGCTCGCCGCGCCGGGCCAGCCGGCCCTCGGCATCCATGGTGAAATCCCCGGTGCCGTCATAGCCGATGGAGAGCGCGCTTGCCGCCACCAGCAGCAGCGCGTCCATGCGGGCGGGATCGAATTGGGTCCGCAGGCGCACCAGGTTCGGCGTCACGCCCTCGATCCAGATGGTGTCGGAATTGATCACCAGGAACGGCGCATCCCCCAGCAGCGGCAGCGCATTCTTCACCCCGCCGCCGGTATCCAGAAGAAGGCCGCGCTCGTCGCGGATGTGCAGATGGGGCGGCGCGGTGCGGGTGGCGAGATGGGCTTCCAGCAGGTCGGCATGGTGGTGCACATTCACCACCGCCTCGCGCACCTCGGCCGCCTCCAGCCGATCGAGCACATGGTCGATCAGCGGGTGGCCGGCGACTTCCACCAGCGGCTTGGGAATGGTCTCGGTGAGCGGACGCATGCGCGTGCCCATGCCGGCGGCGAGCACCATGGCTTTTTGAACGGTCGTCACGTCTGAAGGTCCTTAGATGGCAGAACAGCCTCGTACCACATGCGCAACGAACCGAGTTCCTGATGCCCGAGACAACGCGCAAGATAGCGCCTAACCCGAGGAAGATGACGCAGATATTGCGGTTTCCCGTCGCGCTGGTGGAGACGGGTGAAAATTCCGAGAATCTTGGTCGCCCGCTGCGCGCCCATCAGCGCATAGAGATGGGTGAAGGCGCGCGCATCAAAGGTGGGATCGGCCGCGCGCCGCTGCGCCACATAATGGCCGACGAGGTGCAATTCCAGGTTTTCCGGGATATCCACCCGCGCGTCCTGCGCCAGGGAAGCGACGTCATAGGCCGCCGGCCCCAATACCGCGTCCTGGAAATCGATCAGCCCCATGCGCTGGAGCCCCTCGCGCTGCGGCAGCCAGATCAGGTTCGGGGAATGATAGTCGCGCAGCACCCAAGTCTGCGGCTCGTTGAGCACCGGGCTCAGGGCATTGCGCCAGAGCATCAGGAATTCGTCGCGCACCACCGCGTCGGCGCGCACGTTGCGGAACGGCAAATACCAGTCGAGCATCAGTTCCAGCTCGATCAGGAAGGCTTCCACCCCATAGACCGGCAGCACATAATCGCTCTGCGGGGCGATGTGGAGCACATGCGGCAGGGATTGGGCATGCAAAGCGGCGAGCACCTCGGCCGCGACCTC
>NCHM01000376.1 GCA_002257205.1 Rhizobiales bacterium 24-66-13
GGCGGCGGTGCTCGATGCCATGAACCGCGTGCGCGGCCCGTTCAACATGAATACGCCGGCGCTTCTGGCGGGCGCCGCTGCGGTCGCCGACACCGCCCATGTGGATCTGGCGGTGGCGCATAATGATCGCTGGCTGCCCTGGCTCACCAGCGAGATCGAGACCCTCGGCCTGAAGGTGACGCCGTCGGTCGCCAATTTCGTGCTGATCCATTTCGACGAGACGGCAGGCCGCACCGCCCGCGACGCGGACGCTTTCTTGAGCGCGCGCGGGCTGATCCTGCGCTCGGTCGCATCCTACGGCCTACCGAATGCGCTGCGCATGACGGTCGGCACCGAGGAAGCCAACCGCCTGGTGGTGGAAGCGCTCGCCGCCTTCGTTTCGGGGACGGAGCGTTGAACGCGCCGCTCGTCGGCCGTCTTACGGTCATCGGCGCGGGCCTGATCGGATCGTCCGTCGCCCGTGCCGCGCGCGAGAAGGGGCTGGCGGGAGAGGTCGTGGTGTTCGACGCCGACGCCGGCGTGCGCGAGCGGGTGCGCGCGCTCGGGTTTGCAGATGCGGTGCCGCAGAGCGTGGCCGAGGCGGTGCGCGGCGCCGATATTGTGATCGCCGCTGTACCGGTGGGCGCCTCGGGCGCGGTGGCGGAACAGGTCGGCCCGCATCTCAAGCCCGGCGCCATCCTCTCGGACGTGGGTTCGGTGAAGGGGGCGGTGGTGGAGGCCATGGCGCCGTTCGTGCCGGCGCATGCCCATCTCGTCCCCGCCCATCCGGTGGCGGGCACGGAGTTTTCCGGCCCTGAGGCGGGGTTCGCCAGCCTGTTCGAGAACCGCTGGTGCATCGTCACCCCGCCCGAGGGCGCCGATCCGGCGGCGGTGGAGACGCTCGCGGCACTCTGGCGCGGCTTCGGCTCCAACGTGGAGCAGATGTCGGCGCAGCATCATGACTTGGTGCTGGCCATCACCAGCCATGTGCCGCATTTGATCGCCTATAATATCGTCGGCACGGCCGAGCATCTGGAGCAGACGCTGACCTCCGAAGTGATCAAATTCTCGGCCGGCGGGTTTCGCGACTTCACCCGCATCGCGGCGTCCGACCCGACCATGTGGCGCGACGTGTTCCTCTACAATCGCGAGGCGGTGCTGGAGATGCTCGCCCGCTTCAACGAGGATCTCATGTCGCTGCAGCGGGCGATCCGCTATGGCGACGGAGAGGCGCTGTTCCAGCACTTCACCCGCACCCGCGCGATCCGCAAATCGATCATCGAGCAGGGGCAGGAAACCGCCGCGCCGGATTTCGGCCGGCGTGGCGGCGAGGGCGGCGCCGCTCAATAGAGCGGCGGAATGATCCCGACCGGGAATTTGCCGAGCTGGAGCACGCCTTCCTTCAGCAGCAGCGAGAAGGTGGCGCCCCGGCGCCCGGCGACGTCGCCGGGCTTTCCCGCTAGCGCCAGCGCGCCGACGATGGGCGCCATTTCCGGGGGAATGACACCGGTGCGCGACAGGTTCCGCGCCACCTCCTCGATGCCGGAAAAGCCCACGTTCACCGCGCCATTGAGGCGGCCGGCGGCATCGAGGGCGAGCGCGCCGGATGCGCTCACGGCGGCCTTCGGGGTGGTGATGGCGAGGGTATCGAGCTTCAGGATGCCGCCCGCGGCGGCCCACGCGCGCAGGCGATCGGTCACGGCCATGGGGCGGAAATCCTCGGCCGCGGTGACCGTGCCCTGCAGCTTCAGGTTCAGCGGGCCGGTGGCGCCGGCGGCGGCCAGCATGGCGCTTTCCCCGCCCTCGATGGAGGCGGCATAGTCGACGCCGTCGGGCACGGCGGTGGTGGCCGGGTTGCGGCGGGCGTGGATTTCCAAATGTGTGGCGGAGAGCACCGGCAGCGCGTCGGCGCCGGCCGTGGGCACCCATTTCACATCCGGCTGGTCCACCACCAGGGCGAAGCGCTGGGGCCGCCCGCTGGTGTCGCCGATGCCGCTCATCTGGAGCAGGGTCCAGTTCGCCTCATAGATGCGGCCGGTCTTGGGGTCTTCCACCCGCGCGGGGGAGGCGAACTCGGCGACGATATGGTTGGGCGCCCACACCTGCGCCACCGCATGGGCCTTGGCGGCGCTGATGCGCAGCGGGTCTCCGCCCTTCGTCTCCAGCGTCGGCGCGTTGCACAGCAGCTCGAAGCGGAAGGGGAAGCCGCCGAGGCTGCGTTCGCCGCAATTCCAGATCCGGCCGAGGGTCTTCTCGCGCACGATCCAGGCGTCGATCTCCCGTTCCGCGCGGCTGGCGGCATAGAACCACAGGCCGCACCAGCCGATGGCGAGAATCACCACGAGAGCGAACGGGATGGCGACGATCCAGCTCTTGCGGCGACGCGGCGCGGGCGAAATATCGGTCATGGGCGTTCCTATGGGCAGTCCGGACAAAAATGCCTGCGCGAAGGGCCGGAAATACGGCCTGCCGGGACCCGCGGCGCGGGGGGCCCTTGCAGACGGTGAAAGACGCTGTTAGGCGACGATGAACGTTCCGTGTCAATGCCGGCCGGCGCCGCGATGATCTCCCCTACACAAACGCCCCACGACCATTGGGTGTTCGCCTATGGCTCGCTGATGTGGAATCCCGGCTTCGCATTCGCGGAGAAGGCGGAAGCGCGGCTGCTCGGTGCGCACCGGGCGCTCTGCGTCTATTCCTTCCATCATCGCGGCACGCCGGAACAGCCGGGCCTGGTGCTAGGGCTGGATCTCGGCGGATCCTGCCGGGGCATCGCCTATCGCATCGCCCCTGAGGACTGGGCGCAGACCCATGCCTATCTCACAGCGCGCGAGCAGATTTCAGGCGTCTATCGCGAGCGCGTGCGGCGGGTGCAGATCCTGGAGGGCGCGCGGCGGGATGTGGCGGCAATCGCCTATCTGGTAGATCGCGGGCATGCGCAATATGCGCGGCGGCTGGATCTGGAAGACCAGCTTCACCTGGTGCGGCGCGCGCATGGAAAATCCGGTCCGAACCGCGATTACGTGCTCTTCACCGTCCATGCGCTGGAGGCGATGGGCATCGCCGATTCGGGCTTGGCCTGGATCGCTCGCGGGCTGAATGCGGGCCGGGACTGAACGGCGCTCGCGCCGCTCAGGCCACCATCGGCGCTCTGCGCCGTTCACGCGCCATGGGCGCTCCGCGCCGTTCACCCTCCAAAGGCGCTCCGCGCCGTTCAGGCCGCCTGGCGGCTCTGATTCGCGAATACGGGCGCCATCGAGGCGGGCGGGGGCAAGGCAAGGCATTCCTGTGCGGCCTGATGGGGCCGCAGGAAGCGCGCCAGGGTTTCCGGCACCTCATCGCCGAAGACGTGCACGTGCACTTCCTCCGCCTTCATGCGCCGGGCGGCCCGCCGCGCCGGCTCTCCGGCCGGGCCCGCCCACATGGCGATGGGACCCGCCGGCGTGCGCCGTGCGACGATGGCGAGCGCGTCCGGATAGTCCGGCACCGCATCGGCGTCGTAGATGGAGAAGATGTGGCGTTGCCCGTCCGCGTCGCGCCAGAATCGATAGCGCGGGCCCAAAGGACCACCGGTCAGCCCGGAGAGCCGGCCGGCATCGAACAAGGGGATAAGGAGCGAATCAGTCGCGTTCATGAGAACGAAACTAGAACGGCGCGAATCCGCGATCAAGAGTTTTCCACAGGGCCGAATTATGGGGATAAATCGTCCCCGGCGGCGGCCGCGCTGCGGTCGATTGTCGGTGCGTTCGGGCCAAGCTCCTGCAATCCCTCTTCAAGCAGGCGATCGGACGCGGTTTCGATGGTGTCCTGCATCCGCCTCAGGAACACCCCGCGCGGCAATCCGATGGGGATAACTGGCATGATCTCCACCCGCACCGTGCCCGGGCGGCGGATCAACTGGTTGCGCGGCCAGAACAGGCCGGAATTGAGCGCGATCGGCAGGCAGGGCGCCTTCAGGGTGGTGTAGAGGTGTGCGACGCCGAACTTATAGGCCGGCGGCGCGCCGGGCGGGCGGCGCGTGCCTTCGGGGAAAATCAGGATCTGGCGGCCCTCGGCGATCTTTTCCATCGCCGCGTCGGTCATGCCCCGCAGCGCCGAGGATCCCGCGCTGCGATCGATCGGGACCATCTCGGCCTTGGCGAGGAACCAGCCGAACAGCGGCATCGACATCAGTTCGCGCTTCAGGATGAACACCGGATCGGAGAACAAGGGCAGCAGGGCGATGGTCTCCCACGCCGACTGGTGCTTGGCGACCACCAGAAGCGGCCCTTCGGGAATATTCTCCCGGCCCGTGATCTCCACCTTCATGCCCACCACCACCCGCAGCAGCAGCATGACGAGGCGTACCCACAGCATGATGAACCGGTCCCACAGCGTGCGCCGGGGGAGAATGGCCATCAGCGGCAGCAGCAGAAGCATGACGAGAATTGTCGTGCTGTAGAACAGCACCTGAAACAGAATCGACCGCAGAACAATCACGCTTCGTCCCCTGGCCCCGTCGTGCGTGCCTTTCGGCGGATCAGCGATTGGCCGAAACCTGCGCGGGCGCGGGCGGCGGTGAATCGAGTGGCGCAACCGCCTGGGCCGG
>NCHM01000377.1 GCA_002257205.1 Rhizobiales bacterium 24-66-13
GGTCCATCGCCTGCTTGCCGCGCTCGATCATCCCGAACTGCGCCTGCCGCCCGTGATCCACGTGGCGGGCACCAATGGCAAGGGGTCCACCATCGCCTTCCTGCGCGCGGCGCTGGAGGCGGCGGGCAAGCGCGTGCATGTCTACACCTCGCCCCATCTGGTGCGCTTCAACGAGCGCATCCGCCTTGCCAGTGCTTTGGTGGAGGATGCGGCGCTCTCGCAGGCCCTCGACCAGGTGGAAGCGGCCAATGCCGGGGCGCCCATCACCCTGTTCGAGATCACGACGGCGGCCGCCTTCGTCCTGTTCGCCCAGGTGCCGGCGGACGTGCTGCTGCTGGAAGTTGGCCTCGGCGGGCGGCTCGACGCCACCAATGTGGTGGATGCGCCGCTGGCCAGTGTCATCACGCCGCTGTCCATCGACCATGTGGATTTCCTCGGGCCGACGCTGGAGCTGATCGCCGCCGAGAAGGCCGGCATCATCAAGCGCCGCGTGCCGGTCATCCTCGCCGGCCAGCCGGATGAGGCGCTGGCGGTGATCGAGCGCGCTGCGGCGCGCAAGCTCGCGCCTTTGTTCGCGCGGGGCCAGCAATGGACCATGCACGAGGAGGCGGGGCGGCTGGTCTATTCCGACGAGGCGGGGCTTCTCGATTTGCCGCGTCCGCGCCTCATGGGCGCGCATCAGATCGACAATGCCGGGCTTGCGGTCGCGACCTTGCGGGCCTTGCCGCAATTGGGCGTGAACGCCGCCGCCATCGAGACCGGATTGCGGGCGGCTGAATGGCCGGCGCGGCTCCAGCGCCTCGCGCCCGGCCCGCTGACCGCCCGCGCGCCGGCGGACGTGGAAGTGTGGCTCGACGGCGGGCACAATGCCGCCGGCGGCGCCGCGCTCGCCAATGCCTTGGCGGAACTTGAAGAGCGCTATGCGCGCCCGCTGGTGATGATCGTGGGCATGCTGGGTTCCAAGGATGTCGCGGCCTTCCTGGCGCCGTTCGCGGGGCTCGCGCGCGAGGTGATCGCGGTGCCCGTTCCCGGCGAGCACAAGGGCCTGTCGCCCGAGGAGGTGGCGGCGGCCGCCGCCGCGCTCGGCATGTCCGGTTCTGTGGCGCGCGATGTGGGGGCTGCGCTGGACGGGCTTGCCGCCTTCCCCCTGATGCCGCCGCCGCGGGTGCTGATCGCCGGCTCGCTCTATCTGGCGGGCGCGGTGCTACAAGAAAATGGCGCCGCTTTGCTTTGAAGGGTCCCGCGTGCGGGGCCTCGACCTCCCCTCAGCCAGAGGTCGCATCCTCGTTCGGCCGACGGGGATCGGGCAGGGCGCCGGTGCCGGGGGTCTTCTCGGGATCGGTCAGGGACGGCTTGGCGTGGGGGCCAGCGGCAGGCTTGCCAGTGGAGGGCTTGCCAGAGGCCGGCTTGCCAGCGGGTTCCGATGACCCTGGCGGGCTGCCCGTGGTGACCTTGCCGGCCTTGGTCTCATCGAAAGCGGGGTGTCGCGGTGACGCGGACATGCGGGGTTCTCCTCTGCAATCCATTGGGATATAACGCGCCAGGGCAAATCCGGTTGCCTCCGCGGCTGGCGCACCTTGACTTACCGCGCCGCGAAGAGCAGCTTCCGCCCGCGCCATGAGGTGCCGGACGGACCCGTCCATCATTCCCCAAAACCCCACGGACAGGCATGCGCAGCTATTTGGACTTCGAGAAGCCGGTGGCCGAGCTCGAGGCGAAGGTGGAAGAACTGCGGGCACTTTCGAGCGGGGACGGCGTCGCCATTGCCGACGACGTGACGCGCCTTGAGGCCAAGGCCGCCGACGCCCTGGCGCAGCTCTATTCCACCCTTACCCCCTGGCAGAAAACCCTTGTGGCGCGCCATCCCGCGCGGCCGCACTTCGGCGATTTCGCCAAGGGCCTGTTCGACGAATTCACCCCCATGGCGGGCGATCGCAAATATGGCGAGGACGAAGCCATCATCGGCGGCTTCGCGCGCTTCCGGGGCGAACCCGTGTGCGTGA
Source organism: Rhizobiales bacterium 24-66-13 (assembly GCA_002257205.1). Classification (GTDB taxonomy): domain Bacteria; phylum Pseudomonadota; class Alphaproteobacteria; order Rhizobiales; family Xanthobacteraceae; genus NCEH01. The sequence goes on from NCHM01000377.1 coordinate 2,004, forward strand.
TCGGCCATGAGAAGGGCTCCACCACGGAAACCCGTATCCGGCACAATTTCGGCATGGCGCGGCCCGAGGGCTATCGCAAGGCCGCGCGCCTGATGGAGCTGGCAGACCGCTTCAACGTGCCCATGATCGCCCTGGTCGACACCGCCGGCGCCTATCCCGGCATCGGCGCCGAGGAGCGTGGCCAGGCCGAGGCCATCGCCCGGTCCACCGACGCCTGCCTTGCGCTCGGCGCGCCCAATGTCGCAGTCGTGATTGGCGAGGGCGGGTCCGGCGGTGCCATCGCCATCGCCACGGCCAATAAGGTCCTGATGCTGGAGCACGCCATCTACAGCGTGATCTCGCCCGAGGGCGCGGCCTCGATCCTGTGGCGCGACACCGCCAAAGCACAGGAGGCGGCGACCAATATGAAGATCACCGCCCAGGATCTGGTGCGCTTCGGCGTGGTGGATTCGATCATCAAGGAGCCCACCGGCGGCGCCCATCGCGACCCCAAGGCCGCCATCACCGCGACCGGGGACGCGATCGCGGAAGCCTTGAGCGGCATGGCCGGCATGGATGCGGCGGCGGTGCGCAAGGCGCGGCGGGCCAAGTTCCTGGCGATTGGCCGCACGCTTTAACCATCTGGAGCTGGACGCCAGCCGCTTTGTCTGGAACCATCTCATATCGGCCGCAATTCGCCGGTCATGTGCGGCTAAGGGGCGCTGATTTATCGCTTTTCCGCCATCATATGGTAAGGCCCCGTCAAGGTTGGTGCTTGCATGATGGCTCTTAGTGCCGGATCTGCCCATATGGGCGGATCGCGCTCTAGTGCGCCCGAAACGGACCTTGGAGTTCTGCGTTGAGCCGTCCGCTTCCCCTCATTTCCCGGCTCCGGCTCGCGGCACTGGCCGCCACGGCGGCGGTGGTGCTGGCCGGCTGCAACGGCCAGGGCGATCTGTCCCGGCGCTCCCAGCAGCCCCTGTCGCCGCAGATGGTCACCATGATCCAGGAAAAGGGCATGACGCCCTCCAGCCCGATCCTGGTGCGCCTGTTCAAGCAGGAATCCGAGCTGGAGGTCTGGAAGCAAAAGACCAACGGCACCTATGCGCTATTGAAGACCTATCCGATCTGCCGCTGGTCGGGCGAGCTCGGCCCCAAGGTGAAGATTGGCGATCGCCAGGCGCCGGAAGGCTTCTATGCCATCACCCCGGCGCTGATGAACCCTAATTCCAATTATTATCTCGCGATCAACACCGGCTTTCCGAACGCGTTCGACAAGTCCTACGGCCGCACCGGCGAGTTCCTGATGATCCATGGGGATTGCTCCTCGTCGGGCTGCTACGCAATGACCGACCAGCAGATCGCCGAGATTTTCGCTTTGGCGCGCGAGAGCTTCGCCGGCGGCCAGCGCTCGTTCCAATTGCAGGCCATGCCGTTCCGCATGACGCCGAAGAACCTCGCCCGCCATCGCACCAACCCGAACATGGCTTTCTGGCGCAACCTGAAGGAAGGCTATGACAGCTTCGAGGTGACGAAGCAGGAGCCGAAGGTCAACGTGTGCGATCGGCACTATGTGTTCAACGCGCAGGTTGAGGGGGGGCGCGGCTTCGACGCTTCCGCCGCCTGCCCGAACTATACCGTTCCCGCCGAGATCGCCAACGCCGTCGCCGCCAAGCGCATGGCCGACGACCAGCAGATCGCCGCGCTGTCGAAATCGCTGCCCGTGGCGCCGGTAAAGACCGGCACCGACGGGGGCATGCATCCGGTGTTCCTCGCCAAGTTCCGCCCGGTCGGCACCGAGGCGAATGATTATACAGTGGACGTGAACGGGGCGCCGCCCGGCACCATGCCCGAAACCACGCGCCCGCCGGGCATTTCTCCGGAAAGCCAGGTAGTCGAATCGAATGCGCCGGTGCGTCCGGGCGCGGATCCGGCCTCCGACACCGCGCCTACGAGCAGCGGGCCGCGTGTCGCTTCCGTCCTGCCGCCCGGATCGGTGCAGCAGACCGCCAGCCTGAGGCAGGGCACTGCGTCCGGAACGGTCTTGCAGGGCTCCACGACCATCATGACGCCGGGTACGTTCTCCTCCGGCACGCGCTAGAGCCGTCTCGGGTTTTTCCGCCGCCGAAGCGCCGCCGGCGGCGGCTGGGGCGCAAAATGTTTCACGTGAAACAATGACTTAGCGCGGACGAATATCGGTTTACTGAGGCTTCGCGGCGGGTCTCCGGCCTACCGAACCTGCATTTCGGGCGAAGGTTCGGCAAGGATGAATCCGGAGGATGCTCCGGTTCGGTTCGGCCTCGGACGGCCGTCGGTTCGACCCTCTCGCCCCGTTCCGGATCCTCATCCTCATCCGCCTCTGAAACGCAAAAACGCCCGGCTCAGCACCGGGCGTTTTCGTTCAGAAGGGGAGGCGCAAGCCTCAGGCACTTCGCTTCAGGCGAAGCGGCCGTGGCAGTGCTTGTATTTCTTGCCGGAACCGCAGGGGCAATTCTCGTTGCGGCCCACCTTGCCCCAGGTGGAGGGATCGTTCGGATCGCGCGCGGCGACCGCGATGTCGCCCGCCACGTCCGGCCGG
>NCHM01000378.1 GCA_002257205.1 Rhizobiales bacterium 24-66-13
CGCCGCTTTGGTGGCGGTGGCACTGGCCGATGCGCCCATGGCCGCCGGCATCGCCCGCCTCTCGCTGCTGGCGGTGGCCGTGGCCGGGCTCGGCGTGGTCATCTGGCTCTCCCAGCACGGCTATGACCGCGCGGTGCTGATCATCCCCACCTGGCTGCTGCTGGTGGTGTGGGTGGTGATGGCCGGCCTCACGGTGGGCGGTCTCGTCACCAATGATCTCGTCGCCCCCGCTCTGTCCGGCGGCCTGGTGCTGATCGTCATGCTGATCGGCTTCACGGTGATGCAGCACGCCTTCGCCGGCCTCGGCGCGGTGCAGGGCTCGACCTCGGATCTCGAGCGGCGCGCGCTGGCGCTGGCGGGTTCCGGCTATATCGTCTGGGACTGGGACGTGGACAGCGACCGCATCTACACCTCGCCCGAGGCGGAGGAGGCGCTGGGCCTGAAGCGCCGCTCGCTGGAGACCGAGGCCGCCGGCTGGCTGGAGGTGCTGCACCCCGCCGACCGCGACCGCTTCCGCGCCACCCTCGACGGCATTATCGAGCAGCGGCGCGGCCGCATCGACCAGGATTTCCGCCTGCGCGCCATCGACGGCCATTACATGACCTTCAACCTGCGCGCTCGCCCGGTGGTGGGCGCGGACGGCGAGGTGGTGCGGTGCATCGGCACGCTGATCGACGTCACCGGCGAGCGCATCGCCGCCGAACGCCTGCTGCACGATGCGGTGCGCGACAATCTCACCGGCCTGCCCAATCGCGAATTGTTCCTCGACCGGCTGGACCAGGCGCTCACCTTCGCCAAGATGGACGAGAGCCTGAAGCCGACCGTGATGGTCATCGACCTCGACCGCTTCAAGCAGGTGAACGTCTCGGTGGGCATGGGGGTGGGTGATTCCATCCTGCTCACCGTCGCCCGCCGCCTCATGCGGCTGCTGAAGCCGCAGGATACGCTGGCGCGCATCTCCGGCGACCAGTTCGGCATGATCCTCATGTCCGAGCGCGATCCCGAGCGCATCACCACTTTCGCCGACACCATGCGCCGCTCGCTGCGCGCGCCCATCACCTTCGCCGAGAAGGAGGTGTTCATCACCGCCTCCATCGGCCTTGTCCTGCCCGGCCAGGAGCAGAGCAAGCGCAGCGAGGTGCTGAAGGACGCGGAACTCGCCATGTATTACGCCAAGCGCATCGGCGGCGACCGCATCGAGGTGTTCCGCCCGGCCATGCGCCAGCAGAAGATCGACCACGTCTCGCTGGAAGGCGAATTGCGCCACGCGCTGGAGCGCAATCAGATCTTCATGCGCTACCAGCCGATCGTGCGCATGCACGACCGCGCCATCGGCGGGTTCGAGGCCTTCATGCGCTGGCGCCACCCGACCCTCGGGGAAATGGCCGCCTCCGATTTCCTGCCGGTGGCGGAGGAAAGCGGGCTGATCCTCGATCTCGGCCTGTTCGCGCTGGAACATGCGGCGCGCCAGCTCGGCCAATGGCAGCGCCTGGTGCGGGTGGATCCGCCTTTGTTCATGCATGTGAACGTCTCGTCCCGCCAATTGCTGCGGCACGATCTGATCCAGGATCTGAAGGCGGTGCTGGCGCGCAATGCGGTGGCGCCGGGCTCGCTCAAGCTGGAAGTCACCGAGAGCCTGGTGATGGAAAACCCGGAATATGCCGCGGTGATGCTGGCCCGCATCCGGGAGCTGGGCGCCGGCCTGTGCCTGGACGATTTCGGTACCGGCCAGTCGGCGCTCGCCTATCTCCAGCGCTTTCCGTTCGACACCATCAAGATCGACCAGCGCTTCGTGCGCGACAGCGCCAAGGGCGCGGCACGCGCGGCGCGGCCGATCATCGTCGGCTCCATCGTGTCCCTCGCCCATCAATTGGGCATGGAAGTGGTGGCCGAGAGCCTGGAGCGCGAGGCCGAGGCCACAGAGATGGGCCGCTTCGGCTGTGAATACGCGCAGGGCGTCCTGTTCGGCGAGCCGCTGACCACGGAGGAGTGCCGCGCCCTGTTCGAGCCCTCCACCCCCAAGGACCGGCGCCGCGCGGCGGCCGGCTGAGGCCGGCCCCTCAGGCGTGGCCCGCCTCGCTGGAGAGCATGCCGGGGTCGATGCCGAGCTTGCGCAGGGCGAGATCATATTTGGTCTCGACGCTCTCGCCGAAGATCAGGTCCGGGTCGGCCGGGCAATGCAGCCAGCCATTGGCCTGGATCTCAGTCTCCAACTGGCCCGGCGCCCATCCGGCATAGCCGAGCGCCAGCACCGCGCTGTGCGGCCCGGTGCCGCCGGCGATGGCTTTCAGGATATCCAGCGTCGCCGTGAGGCAGATGCCGCCGTCGATGGGCAAGGTGGAATTCTCGATGAAATAATCCGAGGAATGCAGCACGAAGCCGCGCCCGGTCTCCACCGGGCCGCCGCGCAGCACCTTCACCGCGCCCGCGCGCTGGGGCAGCAGGATGCGGGCGTCCTCCGGCACCACATCCAATTGCACCAGCAGGTCGGCGAAATTGATATGGGACGCCGCCTGATTGACGATGATGCCCATCGCCCCTTCATTGGAATGGGCGCAGACATAGATGAGGGCGCGGGAGAAGCGCTCGTCCTGCATGGACGGCATGGCAATAAGCATCTGCCCGTCGAGGAAATCCGGCGGGGCGCCGAGGGAAAGGGCCTTGCGATCGACCATCATTCCCACAGCCTAACCCGACCGCCCGGATTTGAAAACGGTGAACCGGAGAGGGATGCAGCCACATTGGCGGGATCGGCGGTCACGTCCTTGTGCCGTCACATGAAAGTGCGCGTTGCCCGTTTGCGCTCGCGGGCCCGAGGCTGTAGGCGCACACCATGAGCTTTCCCCGTCCCCGATCGCCGGTGCTGGCCCCGGCCCTCCTGCTTGCCCTGCTTGCCCCGGCGGCGCCGCTGGCGGCGGCCGAAACCCCGTGGAGCCGCGCCCAGAATGCCGACGTGCGCCTGGTTTCCGGCGCGGTGGCGGACGGCGTGCTGGAAGCCGGGATCGAGATCCGCCTTACCCCCGGCTGGAAGACCTATTGGCGCTATCCCGGCGACAGCGGCGTGCCGCCGCGCTTCGATTGGAGCGGCTCGCGCAATGTCGCGGGGGTGGATGTGGCATTCCCGGCGCCCAAGCGCTTCTCGGATGGGGCGAGCGGCTTTTCCATCGGCTACAAGGGCGGCAGCGTGCTGCTGCCGCTCAAGGTGCGGCTCGCCGAACCGGGACGCGCGGCGCGGCTTGACCTGTCGCTGGATTTCGCGGTGTGCGAAGCCCTGTGCGTGCCGGTCCATGCGCAGGCCAGCCTCGATATTCCCGCCGGCGCGGAGGCCCCCAACCCTGCGCTCGTGGCGGCGCGGGAGAAGGTGCCGGCACCTGTCGCCCTTGGTGCCGGCCCGGCCCCGGCGCTGGTCTCGGCGGAAGTGATCGAACAGGAAGCCTTGCCCGCTGACGTCACGCCGGGCGAGGCCGGTGCGCCGGCGCCGCTGCTGGTGGTGACGGCGACCGTCTCCTCCGACAAGGCGGACCTGTTCGTGGAAGGCCCGGACGACAGCTGGGCGCTGCCCCTGCCGAGCCGCGCCTTCGGCCCGAACGGGGAAGCCCGCTTCACCCTGGAACTCGACGGCCTCCCCTCCGGGGAATCCTGGGAGGGCAAGTCGGTGCGACTGACGCTGGTGGATTCCGGCAAATCGGTCGAGGCGATGGTTCCGCTCAAGAGGAAATGACGGGGGGAAAGGCCATCGCGCCTTTCCTCGCGCGCAAATCTGCCTATTCTGCGCCGCATTCGGCCCAGAGCGCCGATCAGTCTGCGGAGAAACCACCCATGGCAATCCAAGTCGGCGATACCCTGCCCGCGGCGACCTTCCGCGTTTCCACGGAAGACGGCCCGGTGCCCAAGACCACCGATGACGTCTTCAAGGGCAAGCGCGTTGTTCTGTTCGCCGTTCCCGGCGCTTTCACGCCCACCTGCCACAAGAATCATCTTCCGGGCTATGTGTCGCGCGCCGATGAGATCAAGGCGAAGGGCGTCGATACCATTGCCGTCGTGTCCGTCAACGATCCGTTCGTCATGGGCGCGTGGGAGAAAGCCTCCGGCGCGGACGGAAAGATCGTGTTCCTGTCCGACGGCAACGGCGAGTTCTCGCAGGCGCTGGACCTGACCTTCGACGGCTCCATGGCCGGCCTCGGGGTGCGCTCCAAGCGCTATTCCATGCTGGTGGAAGACGGCGTCGTGAAGTCCCTGAACGTCGAGGACGTACCCTCCAAGGCGGACGTCTCCTCGGCGCAGGCAATGCTGGGCCAGATCTGAGGGTTTTTGCCTCAGCTTTGCTGAAGCCAGTCCCGCTGAAGCCAGCCCTCCGGTGCATCCGGGGGGCTTTTTTCTGGCCGGCTTTATGCGCCGTCCGTCAGGCGATGATGTCGGGAAAAAGCTCGTCTTCCAGGTGGGAGATTCGGTCCTTCAGCTGGAGCTTGCGCTTCTTCAGCCGTTGAATTTGCAGGATATCCGAGCCGGTCACCGCGGTGAGCGCGTCGATGGCGGCATCCAGGTCCCGATGCTCCTGCCGCAGGCGCTCCAGCAGCAATCTCAGCTCCCGTTCCTCGTCACTGGTCATGCCATATCCGTCGCGGTCCGAGCTGCCTTCTCTCGCATACCGCACCGCCTCCCCAAGCCGCAAGCCGCACGGCGCCGCAGGCTGGAATGGGTGCAAAAATAGCCCTTGGACTCTTTGCCGCCTCCATGACAGACTGTCCTTCGTTGTAGACAGGGAGACGAAACGCATGTCCGTCCAGTCGCACCTCGAAGAGCTGAAGCGTCGCCACGCAGCCCTTCAGATGGCCATACAACACGAACTCAACCACGCCTCCACGGACCCGCTCAAGGTGGTTGAACTCAAGCGCCGCAAGCTCCTGCTGAAGGATCAGATCGCCCGCCTGCGCGGCGAAGCGACGGTGCATTAAGCGAAAATCAAGCGGAGGTCCCGGTTCCGGCGCAGAGTGGCCGGCCGGACGCACACTCCGCCGTGTTCCGGGCGTGTATGTTCCGGGCGTCCCTTGGCGTCTTTGCCGGCGCGGATGGGTTCCATCCGCCGACAAAACCCACTAAGCCGACGCCATGGCTCCACCGCTGATTTCGCTTCAAGACGTCCATCTGCGCTTCGGCGCCACCCCCTTGCTCGACGGCGCGGAAATCTCCGTGTCGCCGGGCGAAAGGCTGTGCCTTGTCGGGCGCAACGGGTCGGGAAAATCGACCCTGCTGAAGGTGGCCGCCGGCCTGATCGAGGCCGACGCCGCCGTTCGCTTCTTCCAGCCGGGCGCGACCGTGCGCTACCTGCCGCAGGAGCCGGATTTTTCCGGCTTCTCGACCACGCTCGCCTATGTGGAAGCCGGCCTCGGGCCGGGCGACGAGGATTATCGCGCCCAATATCTGCTCGATCAGCTCGGCCTCACCGGCAATGAGGATCCGGCCCACCTCTCCGGCGGCGAGGCGCGCCGGGCCGCTTTGGCGCGCGTGATCGCGCCCGAGCCGGACGTGCTGCTGCTGGACGAGCCCACCAACCATTTGGACTTGCCCGCCATCGAATGGCTGGAAGGCGAGCTGAAATCCCTGCGGTCCGCGCTCGTGGTCATCAGCCATGACCGGCGGTTCCTGCAAAATCTCTCTCGCGCCACCATCTGGCTGGACCGCGGCACCACCCGCCGGCTGGACCAGGGCTTTTCCGGTTTCGAGGCCTGGCGCGACCAGGTGCTGGAGCAGGAGGAGACCGACCGCCACAAGCTCGACCGCAAGATCGTGGCCGAGCAGGATTGGCTGCGCTATGGCGTCACCGCACGCCGCAAGCGCAATGTGCGCCGCCTCGGCCTGCTGCAATCCATGCGCACCGACCGGCGCGACGAGCGCCGCGCTCAAGGCAATGTGAAGATCACCGTGACCGAGGCGGAAACCTCCGGCAAGCTGGTGATCGAGGCCAAGGGCATTTCCAAATCCTATGACGGCGCGCCCATCGTCACGGATTTCTCCACCCGCATCGTGCGCGGCGACCGGATCGGCATCGTCGGCCCGAACGGCGCCGGCAAGACCACGCTGCTGAAGATGCTCACCGGCGAGCTCAAGCCGGACAGCGGCACGGTGCGCCTCGGCGCCAATCTGGAAATCGCCTCGCTCGACCAGAAGCGCGCGGCGCTCGACCCCAACACCACCTTGCGCGACGCGCTCACCGGCGGCGGCAGCGACCAGGTGCTGGTGGGCGGCGTGCCCAAGCATGTGATGGGCTATCTCAAGGACTTCCTGTTCACGCCCGACCAGGCAAACTCACCCTTGTCGGTGCTGTCGGGCGGCGAGCGGGGGCGGCTCATGCTGGCGCGCGCGCTCGCCCTGCCGTCCAACATGCTGATCCTCGACGAGCCCACCAACGA
>NCHM01000379.1 GCA_002257205.1 Rhizobiales bacterium 24-66-13
TGGATGGCCGATCACAAGGGCCAGTATTGAGCGCCCTCGCCTGAGGCAGTGAACCGCCGGCCCCGCGGGGCCGGCGTCTTTTCCCTTTTGATCTTGGAATGAGAGCTTATGGCCGCAGCCTCCCAGGCCGCCACCGTCGCGCCGCCCTTCGCAGCAAAGACCCTGGCCCCCGCCGAGCGCCCGGTGGCGCTCACCTGCCGCAACCTCTGGAAAGTCTATGGCGACGGCGCCTCCGCCTTCATGCAGGCGAACGAAACCCCGAGCCCCGAGGACATCCGCCAGGCAAGACTGTTCGCCGCCGTACGCGATGTGACGCTGGAAGTGGGACGCGGCGAGATCTTCATCATCATGGGGCTGTCCGGCTCCGGGAAATCCACGCTGGTGCGCTGCATGTCGCGCCTCGTGGAGCCGACCGCCGGGGGCGTGTTCTTCGAGCACAAGAGCCTGCTGCGCATGACCGACGAGGAGCTGATCCAGCTCCGCCGCCACAAGATGGGCATGGTATTCCAGAATTTCGCCCTGCTGCCGCACCGCACCGTGCTGGGCAATGTCGCCTTCCCGCTCGAAGTCCAGGGCATGGGCAAGGCCGAGCGCGAGGCGCGGGCCCTGAAGGTGATCGAGCTGGTCGGCCTCGGCGACAAGTCCGGGCATTATCCGCGCGAATTGTCCGGCGGGCAGCAGCAGCGCGTGGGCATCGCCCGCAGCCTCGCCGTGGAGCCGGACCTGTGGTTCCTCGACGAGCCCTTCTCCGCGCTCGATCCCCTGATCCGCCACGAGATGCAGAACGAATTCCTGCGGCTGCAACGCCTGCTCTCCAAGACCATCGTCTTCATCACCCATGATTTCGACGAGGCGATCCGCCTCGGCGACCGGGTGGCCATCATGAAGGACGGCGCGGTGATCCAGGTGGGCACGCCCGAGCAGCTCGTGATCTCCCCCGCGTCCGATTATGTCTCCGCCTTCACCAAGCATGTCTCGCGGGCCAAGGTGCTACGGGTCGGCAGCATTGCCGTGCCGGCGCGCGAAGGCGAGCATCTCGGCGGCGCGGTGAGCGCGAGCGCCCGCGTGGCCGAGGTCGCCGCCCTCTCCGTGGACAGCACCGCCCCGCTCGCGGTGGTGGACGAAGCCGGCACGCTGGTCGGCAAGCTGGAGCGCGCCGCCGTCATCGAGGTTCTGGTCAGCGGGGCGCGGGCATGAGCGATATCGCCGTCGCCCCCGCCCGGCGGGGCATCCGTTTCTCGCCCGGCTGGCTGATCGCCATCGTCGTCACCGCTTTGCTGGTGGCCCCCCTCGCCGCGCCGGACAGCTTTCGCTGGGCGCTGAGCTATCCCACCGCCTGGGTAGTGCCGGTTTCCGATTGGCTGCGCGCCTTCCTCTACTGGCTGGTGCGGGATCTCAGCTTCGGCCTGTTCACCTTCAAGGACATGACGCGCTTCGTCGCGTCCCTCTTCGCCGCTGCGCTTCAGGTGCCGAAGGCCATCTTCTCCACCGGCTTCACGTTCGGCGAGGATGGCTTCCATATTCCCCGCCTGTCCTGGGCCGGCATCATCTGCGCCATGGGCATCTGGGGCTATATGCTGGGGGGCGCGCGCCTTGCCGCGCTCGGGGCGCTCGGCTTCGGCTACATCGCTTTGTTCGGGCAATGGGACAGCGCCATGGTGACGCTCTCCCAGGTGGTCCTGGCGGTGGCGTTCGGCGTTTTCTCCGGCCTGATGCTGGGCATCTGGGCGTTCCGGACCCCGCGTGCGCAGCCCGCCGTGGTGGCGACGCTGGACTTCATGCAGACCGTACCGACCTTCGCCTATCTGGTGCCGCTGATCTTCCTCGTGGGCGTCGGCCCGGTCTCCGGCCTCATGGCGACCATCCTCTACGCCATGCCGCCCATGGTGCGCGTGACCATGATGGCGCTGAAGGCCGTGCCGCCCGAACTGGACGAGCTCGGCCGCATGACCGGCTGCACCACCCGCCAAGCGCTGTGGAAGGTGCTGGTGCCCTCGGCCCGGGACGACCTGCTGATCGGCGTCAACCAGGTGATCATGCTGACCCTCAACATGATCATCATCGCCGCCATGGTGGGCGCCGGCGGGCTCGGCTTCGACGTGCTCAACGCCCTGCGCCAGCCCAACGGTCTCGGCAAGGGCCTGGAAGCCGGCATGGCCGTGGTGGCGCTCGCCATCGTGCTCGACCGCATGAGCCGCGCGGTGGTGGAACTGCGGCCGGTGCACGGACATGCAGCTGTGGTCCGGCGCCGCTATGTCTGGGCCGGGCTCGCCGCTTTGCTCGGCTTCACCCTGCTGTCATTCGCCATACCTGAACTGGAGGTCCTGCCGCGCGACTGGCGCGTCTCCACCGGCAGCATGTGGTCGGAAGTGGTGAGTTTCGTGAACACCCATCTGTTCACCACCGCCGAGGCCTTCCGCACCTTCATCCTGCTGAACCTGCTGCTGCCGGTGAAGAAGGCACTCATCGGCATGCCCTGGCCTGCGCTGATCGCTTTGGTGGGCGCCGGCGCCTGGCGGCTCGGCGGCTGGCGCTTCGCCATCGGCATGATGGCGCTGATCGCCTTCATCCCGGTGGCCGGGCTCTGGGAGCGCGGCATGACCACCATCTATCTGTGCGGCATCTCGGCGATCATCGCCATTCTCATCGGCGTGCCACTGGGGGTGCTGGGCAGCCGCTCCGACCGGCTGCATAAGATGCTCGGCACTTTGTGCGACACGCTCCAGACCATGCCGGCCTTCGTGTATCTGCTGCCGGTGGTGATGCTGTTCCGCATCGGCGACGTCTCGGCCATGGTGGCGATCGTGCTTTATTCGCTGGTGCCGGCGATCCGCTTCACCGACCACGGCCTGCGCCGCGTGCCGCCCAGCCTCACCGAGGCCGGAACCATGGCCGGCTGCACCCCCATGCAGCGCCTGCTGAAGGTGGAGCTGCCCTATGCCCTGCCCGAGATCATGCTGGGGGTGAACCAGGTGATCATGATGGCGCTGAGCATGCTGGTGGTCTCCTCCTTCGTCGGCACCAATGATCTCGGCAAGCAGATCCAGGTGGCGATCTCCCAGGCCGACCCCGGCAAGGGCCTCTCGGCCGGCCTCGCCATCGCCTTCCTCGGCATATTGACGGACCGCATGATCGGCCGCTGGGTCGCCGCCCGCAAAGCCCAGATGGGGCTCTGAACCAAGATCATCGCCGCTCCCTTGGAGGGGCGATGATTCCACGTGCGGGATTTTGCGAAACTGCCGGCAGGCACGCACGGCACGCCAAAATGTTTCACGTGAAACAATAGGTTAGCGCGGACGAACTGTGGTTTAGAGAGGCCTCACCGCGGGTCTTCGGGCGATGGCACCGCAGATTCTGCGAAATTCCGTACATGTTTTTCGGCCGCCGCGAGGCCCCGATGAAACCGGGCTGCCGCCGGCCGGCGCGCCCCGCTTTTCCCGTCCCGTCCTGAGGCTGTCCACCGCCATCAGTTCCGGGGCATCGAGCATCGGCGATTTCCGGCCACCCCAGCCTGCCCGGCGACAGCATCGCAAGGGAAAACGCGCCCGGCTCCAGCCACAAAAAAAAACCGCCCGGAGGCGGCTTATCTTTAAAACTGGGTGGTGCCCAGGAGAGGACTCGAACCTCCACGACCGTTAAGCCACTGGCACCTGAAGCCAGCGCGTCTACCAATTCCGCCACCTGGGCTCGAAGGCCTTGGCCGTCGAGAGGAGGCGAGACATAAGGGGCGAGGTCCCGCCTTGTCAACGCCTTCCATGCAGCTGGCCAAGAAAGATTGCCGGATCAGCGTTCCTGCGGTGGATAACTTTCCAACGCCCGGCGCACCGGGCCGCCGCAATGCGCAGCGGCCGTTGATTCTCCGAGCCTGGGGCAAGACCCCTGCCGGGGCCGCGCCAAGCCGCCCGACGCGGGCGCCGGGCGGCACGTCACTGCCCCGCCCGGCGCAAACGTCTCAGCTATTGGTGAAATTAGGCGGCCGCTTCTCGGAAAAGGCCGCCATGCCTTCCTTCTGGTCCGCCAAGGCGAACTGGGCATGGAACACCCGGCGCTCGAAGCGGATGCCTTCCGAAAGCGTGGTCTCGTAGGACCGGTTGACGCTTTCCTTGGTCATCATGGCCACCGGCAGCGACATGGCGGCGATGGTGGCGGCGACCTTCAGCGCCTCGTCCACCAGCTCGGCCGCCGGCACGATGCGCGAGACGAGGCCCGCGCGCTCGGCCTCCTCCGCGCCCATCATGCGGCCCGTGAGGCACATTTCCATGGCCTTGGCCTTGCCCACGAAACGGGTGAGGCGCTGCGTGCCGCCGGCGCCCGGCATCACGCCGAGCTTGATTTCGGGCTGGCCGAACTTGGCCGTATCCGCCGCCAGGATGAAATCGCAGCTCATGGCGAGTTCGCACCCGCCGCCGAGCGCGAAGCCGGCCACCGCCGCGATCACGGGCTTGCGGGCGCGCGAGAGGCGCTCCCAGGAGGTGATGAAATCATCCAGATAGGTGGCGGGATAGGTGAAGTCCTTCATCTCCTTGATGTCGGCCCCGGCGGCATGATCTGCGCATTGAGCGCGTTCAGGGCCTGCGGCCGGTTCAGGCGGATCAGGCCGACACGGCCGTGGGTTTCCACCAGGATGGTCTCATACGCCATTCTTCATCCTCCCTCGCGCGCGGGCTTGAAGCGCACGCGGCGCCCCTGCTGTAGCACTCCAGCGCGAGGCGCCCAATGCCCGGAACGGCCCGCGCGCCTGACGGATTCGGTCAGGAGCGCGGGTGGTGCGCGCCGCTCAGCGCTGGCAGGAGGGGCAGAAGAAGGTCGAGCGGGCGCCCTGCACCATGCGCTGGACCGTGCCCTTGCAATGGCGCGTCGGGCACGGCTCGCCCTCCCGGTCGTAGACCCGGAAGGCATGCTGGAAATAACCCAGTTCGCCATTGACCTGCCGATGATCGCGCAGGCTCGATCCGCCGGCCTGGATGGCCTCGCGCAAGACATCGCGGATCGCCGTCACCAGGCGCTCGCCGCGCACGGTCGGGCCGCCGGCCTTGGTGGCAAGGGTCGAGGCGAGGCGGCGCGGCGACAGATGGGCGCGGTGCAGCGCCTCGCAGACATAGATGTTGCCCAGCCCGGACACGATCTTCTGGTCCAGCAGCGTCGCCTTCAGATTGGACCGGCGCCCGGCGCATACGCGCGCCAGATGGGTGGCGTGGAAGAAATTGCCCAGCGGCTCCGGACCGAGGTTGCGCAGCAGCGGGTGGCTCTCCAGCCGGTCATAGGGCACGAGCAGCATGGCGCCGAAGCGCCGGGGATCGTTGAAGGTCACCGTCGCGCCGCTGGAGAGGTGGAGCACAACGTGGTCGTGCGGCCCCGCTTCGCCGCGGGGATAATGGAAGCCGCCCGGGCGGCGCACATTGGGTCCGCCCTCGATGCGGATCGAACCCGACATGCCGAGATGCACCACCAGCACCTCGCCGCCGTCGAGATCCGCGAGGAGATATTTCGCCCGCCGCCCGACCGCCTCCACGCGGCGGCCCGCAAGGCGCTCGGCGAAGCTGTCCGGCAAGGGCCAGCGCAGGTCCGGCCGGCGCGCTTCCACGGATTCGATAACGGCCCCTTGCAACACCGGCATAAGACCGCGGCGGACGGTCTCCACCTCGGGTAATTCGGGCATTTTTTCCTTTGCACTCCGCGGGGCTGGTGGTCCAGACATCCGCCTCGATTCGTGACGCTCCGATGAAGCTACCTGCGCGGCACGGCGACGCAAGGTGCAATTATGGCCGCGCACACCCGCCCGCGTGCACTCATTCGGCGGCGCCGTGGAGGCCGAGGCGCAGCGAAGGCTGCGTTGACGCCGCGCCCGTGCCCGGACCTGCCCCGAGGATCGCGCCGGCGCCGTCCCCACCATTTTGCGCGGGGCTTGCGTGGGAGGGAACCGGCGGGACCTCGAATTCCAGCTGCTCGAGCCTATTGCCACGCTTGGCGATCTTGTCGGCGGAGATCAGCACTTTCGAGACATCCTCGCCCACCTGGCCGAAATGGCGGGACAATTCGCCCACCCGCTCGCGCAGGCGCCCGACATCGGCCACCAGGGCGCCGACCTCGGCGCGGATGTGGTCCGCCTGCTCGCGCATGCGCGCATCCTTGGAGATCGCCTGAACCAGCTGGATCGCCAGCATGAGCAGCGAGGGCGAGACCAGCACCACCCGCACGCGGAAGGCGCGCTGGACGATATCGTCGAAATTCTCGTTGATCTCGGCATAGACGGATTCGGACGGCACGAAGATCAGCGCGATGTCCTGCGTCTCGCCCGGCACCAGATAGCGTTCGGCCACATCATTGACGTGCTTCATCATGTCCTGGGTGAGCCGCGCGGCGGCGTGCTTGCGCCGTTCGGGGGTCGGCGCCTCGCGGAAGGCGGTGACCGCCTCCAGGGGAAATTTGGAATCCACCAGCAGCGGACGGGTATCCCCCGGCAGGAAGATCGCGCAGTCCGGCCGCCGGCCGTTGGACAGCGTGTGCTGGAAGGCGAAGCTGCCCCGGGGCAGTCCGTCGGCGACGATCGCCTCCATGCGCGCCTGCCCGAAAGCGCCGCGCGCCTGTTTGTTGGAGAGCGTCTCACGCAGTGAAATGACCTGGGACGACAGATCCGTCAGGCTTTTTTCCGCCTTTTCCACCATTACCAGCCGCTCGGCGAGCTTGGTGAGGCTTTCATGGGTCGCGCGGGCGGAGATGTTGAAGCTTTCGCCCAGACGATGGGAGGTGGAATCGAGTCGCTCGGAAACCGCCCGCGCCAGTTCGCTTTGGCGTTGGGCCAGCACTTCCGCCATGGTCTGGACGCGACCGGAGGTTTCCGCCTGGATGCGGGCGAGATCGCGCAGCCGCGCTTCCATCTCCAGCGCCCGCGCGGCGGCCTCATCCGCCTCATCGGCGCGCTGGCGCGCGGTGCGCCTGGAGGCGAAGAGCATCAGTAACAGCAAGACGAAAACGCCGCCCGCAATGGCGGCGAGCGCGGCGCCGGCGGTTATGGCTTGACCTGCGAGAAAAAACAGCACTTCGCTCATCAGCTTCCATAACCCGATTCTTGCACCGAACAAA
>NCHM01000011.1 GCA_002257205.1 Rhizobiales bacterium 24-66-13
CGACCAGCATCTCGACATGCGCGAAATCACGCCCTGGCACGCGGTGTGGGACGCCTTCGGCACGCTCCTCGCCACCCGCGAGCGCACCTTGCGCGTGGTAGCGGAAGCGCCGCGCGGGGAGGAGTTCCTGGAAATCGTGCTCTCCGAAGCGCCGCTCCAGCGCGCCATGTGGCGCTTCGCGACCACGGTGCTGACCATTTCGCTCCTGGTGTCCGGGCTTGCCGGCGCCCTGGTGTATATCAGCCTGCATCTGCTGTTCGTGCGCCCCATGCGGCGGCTGACCGAGCGCATGAGCGCCTATCGCGAGGCCCCCGAAGATGCCTCGCGCATCATCACGCCCAGTGGCCGGGGCGATGAGATCGGCATCGCCGAGGACGCGCTTGCGGAATTGCAACGCGAACTCTCCCACACCCTCACGCAGAAGAGCCGGCTGGCGGCGCTGGGCCTCGCGGTCTCCAAGATCAATCACGACCTGCGCAATCTGCTCGCCTCCGCGCAGCTGATCTCCGACCGCCTGCTCTCCCTGCCCGATCCAGCGGTGCAGCGCTTCGCGCCCAAGCTGGTGGCCGCGCTCGACCGCGCCATCGCCTATTGCGAGCAGACCCTGTCCTACGGCCGCGCCCAGGAGCCTTTGCCCGACCGGCGCGACGTGGACCTTGGCGCGCTGTTCGACGAGGTGCGCGACATGCTCGGGCTCCATCCCGGCGCGGAGGGGGATGTGGACTGGGTGGTCACGCTCGATCGCCCGCTGACCGCTGATGCCGACCCGGACCAGCTGTTCCGGGTGATTCTCAACCTCTCGCGCAATTCGCTCCAGGCCCTGGAAGGCCGCAAGCCGCGGCCGGCCGGGCGGGACCAGATCCGCGTCGCGGCGCGGCGGCACGACCATATGGTCGAGATCGAGATTTCCGACACCGGACCGGGCATCCCGCCTGCCCGGCGCGACCGGCTGTTCTCGGCCTTCCAGGCCTCCGCACGGGCCGGCGGGACCGGGCTTGGCCTTCCCATCGCCGAGGAATTGGTGCGGGCCCATGGCGGCGAGATCCGCCTTCTGGACCGGCCGGGCGGGGCGACCTTCCTGATCACTATTCCCGACCGGACGCAGGAGGCGCGGCCACGCGGCCAGCGACTGCGGGCCGGCTGAGGTTTCACGTGAAACCCACGCGCGCCACAGACGAACCAGGGTTCACTGGCGCGCTTCCGCACCTTTTCGGCCGATGACACCGCGATTTCCGGCGAAGGTTCGCCTTCCCTTCCCATCACCCGCAGACGGCCCGCGAAGCCTCCCCTGCCCGGCAGACTGACCCGGACCCGGCGCACCCGCCACGGCCACCGATCCGACGCCGGAGCGCGGGGGAATATCCACAGGGTCGGAAATGGCGCACCGCACTTTGCCCTTGCCAGGGCAAAATAAAAGCTGTAGCTCACACTTCCTCGCAAGCGGGTCGCCGCTTCGAGCCTCCGGGGTCTCGGCCCCGGGCGATCTTCGGATCGACAATGGGAAAACAATGCGCCCGTAGCTCAGCTGGATAGAGCACCAGACTACGAATCTGGGGGTCAGGAGTTCGAATCTCTTCGGGCGCGCCATTGTTTTCAAGGGGTTAGCGGTATGTCAGGGGAAACATTCCCCATCGCGTTCCCCATCAGATTCACGCCCTGTTTGTAGTCCCCCACACTGTAGCCGGCCGCGCCCTTTGGCAGTGATGGCCGTCGCCTTTTGCAGTGCCCCTTATAGGTGGTCATGCTGAGGGGTCGCCTGTTTCTCCTGAGAACGACGTTCGCGCGTGAGAGGGGCGAATCGGTCGCCTTTCAAGAGGCTTCGCGTTCACCCCGCCGGATTTCCTCCTTTACGATTGTCGCACCGGAGCTGGTGCGCCCCGTCCGTCACCGCCCTCACGGCGGCGCCCGCACCGGCCCGGATGCCGGCGGCAAGCGTGGTCATCAACGCCACGCCCTGCGAGTGGAAGGACGCGCTGGCGCGCACCTGGCTGGCGGCGGCCACCGCCGTCGGGGCGGGATTGACCGCCGGTGCGGCAGCGGCGGTGGTGCTGGCGCCGCTGGAGCGAAAGCGGCGCCGAACCA
Organism: Rhizobiales bacterium 24-66-13; assembly: GCA_002257205.1. Lineage (GTDB taxonomy): Bacteria > Pseudomonadota > Alphaproteobacteria > Rhizobiales > Xanthobacteraceae > NCEH01. The sequence goes on from NCHM01000011.1 coordinate 2,083, forward strand.
CGATTTGAAATCGGTTCCGAAAACCGCGCTGCGGCGAACACGCCCGACGTTTCGGCGCAGCGCGAGGAGCGGCATCGCCCGAAAATATCACTCGATCTAGGGTCTCATTTGGCTCGCAGGCGAGGGAAGAGCAGTTCAGCCGTTCCGCGATAGATCGCGTAACGCTGGGATGCGCTAAGTGGATACTGGCTCAGCCGCTCGGTAAAGGCGACCGACCGTGCCAGCGGCGCATAGGGCCAGGTCGCTGCCGAACGTGATGTGGCTGACGTCGGTGAAGGCCAGCAGGCTCGGCAGCGCATAGGGACTGCTGGCCAACGCCGTGTCTAAATGAAACTTCCGAAGACGGGCCAACCCCGGTTCGTCGGTTCCGTCTGGAGAAACCGATCGCGCAATGCGCTGTGACGCAAAAGGCAGGAATCCGCCAGCGTGAGACAGGATCAACCGGATGTCGGGATACCGCTCCAATCACCCGGATTTCGCGATGTTGATGGCGGCCCGGGTGGTATCGAGGAGAAAATCCGCAACGCGCGGCGGAATTCCGGGAACCGGCTCGGCGGGGAAGCTCTCCGGGATGAACAAAAACGACAGCTTTCCGCCTGTTCAGTTCCTCCATCAGCGGCTCCTGGGAGGCATTGCCCAGATATTCCCCCCTGACGCTGCTGAGAAGCACCACGCCGTCGGCTTTCAGCACATCGAAGCTGTAGGCAAGCTCGCTGAGAGAGCCCTTCACGTCGGGAAGAGTTAAAGTGGAGAAAAACCCGAAGCGTCCAGGATGATCCTGCGCAACTTGGGCGGCGAAGTCATTCACCCGCCGCGCCATCATCGCGGCCTCCCGATCATCGCCCAGATGAACGCCGGGCGTCGAAATGGAGAAAATGCCGGTCGCAAGGCCCTCCCGCTCCATCAGTTCGACCGCACCATCTACAGACCACCTGGGAATGGGAAGCCCGCCGGCGGTAATGCCCCGCTCCTCCAGCCACTGTGCGTAGAACGGAGGCACGATATGATGATGGGTATCGATCTTGAGCGCTGCGGAATCGGCGCCGGCGAGGGCTCGTGTCCCGTCACTGCGGCGGTGGCGACCACTCCAAGCAAAAAATCACGTCTGATCATGTCGCACTCCAGGTTGGCACTGGTTTGGGTTGGTGATGCAGAAGGTGGAGGAGTCGACGCCTCGGGTATCAGCGGCATGGGCACGGGACGCAGCGGGCCAAGGGGACATCGCGCGGGCGATCGGACCCTGCGCGTAACGGTCAGGCGACGGCGACGAGGCGCCCGAGTTTCGCGCCGTCGTCCAGAAGCTCCTGGCTGCTCGATTCGTGCACGATTTGACCGCGATTGAGCACTATGGCGCGCGCCGTCATCGACAGCGCCAGCCGCGCATGCTGTTCCACGACGATCACCGAGAGCCCCGCTTCGCGGATAAGCCGGCCCACCACGGCGGCGAGCTCCTGGACGATGATCGGAGCCAGGCCTTCCATGGGCTCGTCGAGCAGGAGCAGCCGCGGATTGGTCACCAGCGCACGGGCGATCGCAACCATCTGCTGCTCGCCGCCGGACAATTGGTTGCCAAGGTTCGAGCGCCGTTCCCTGAGGCGGGGAAACACGTCGTAGATCGCCGCCAAGTTCCAGGGCCCGTCGCGTGCCACCGTCGTCAGATGCTCTTCGACGGTGAGCGAGGGAAACATGGCGCGCTCCTGCGGCACCCAGCCCAGCCCAGCGCGTGCCCGCCTGTGCGGCGGGGCATTGGAAAGATCGATGCCGGCGAACCGGACGCTGCCCGAATGCCGCACGGTGAGGCCCATCAGCGTACGCATCAGGGTCGATTTGCCGACGCCGTTGCGCCCGAGCAGCGCGAGGCTTTCTCCCGCCCGCATCGAGAAGGAGATGTTGTCAAGCACGCGGGCCTGACCATAGCCGGAGCAAAGCCCTTCGATCTTCAGCAAATCAGCCATGGGCACTTTCCCCCAGATAGACCTCGCGCACGCGCGGATCGACCATGATCTCTTCCGGAGCGCCTTCGGTGAGCACCTTCCCGCCGACCAGAACCGTGATGCGTTGGGAAAAGCGCCGCACCAGATCCATGTCGTGCTCGATGAACAGGATGCTGACATCCGATGGCAGGCGCGCGATGACCGAGAAGACTTCACTGCTTTCACCCGCGGGAATACCCGCCGCAGGCTCGTCAAGAAGCAGGATCCGGGGGCGGCTGGCGAGCGCCAGCGCGATTTCCATCAGCCGCTGTTTGCCGTAGGCAAGTGTTTTCACCTCCACACCGGCCTGAGCCTCAAGGCCGAGGTCGGTGATCAGGTCCATCGCCTCCTCGATTTCCGCCATATGCGACTTGAGCGGACGGAACCAGTTCTCGGCCAGATTCTTGCGTTCCAGGATGGCGAGTAGCACGCTGTCCAGCACCGTCAGGCCCGGAAACAGGTTGTTGATCTGGAAGGTGCGGGCAATGCCCTTCCTGACCCGCCGTTCCTGATGATCGGCCGTCACGTCCTCGCCGCCGATAAAGACGCGGCCGGATGTCGGCGCGAGCACGCCGGTCAGCATGTTGATAAAGGTGGTCTTGCCGGCACCGTTCGGGCCGATCAGGGCATGCCGAGCCCCGACCGGAAGCCGGAAGTCGATGTCGCTGTTGGCGATGAAGCTTCCCCAGACCTTGGTCAGCCGCTCGGTGGACAGCGCAATACTGGCGTCGGCCGAAAGAATGCTGGTGTCTGCTCTCATGGCGCCGCCCTTGCGAACTTGGTCTTCACGGTCTGGAGCAGCCGGCGCCCAGCCCCGACGACGCCACCGCGGGCGAACAGCACGACTGCCATCAGCAGCAGGCCCATCCAGAATTCCCAGTAGACCGGGTTCATATCCGCGAGATAATCGTGGGCGATCATGAACACCGTCGTGCCGATCAGGGCGCCATAGAGACGCCCCGTGCCGCCGAGCACCAGCATCACCAGGAAATCCGCCGACCGACCCACCGACAGCGAGTCGATGCCGACGAATTGCGTCGTCTGGGCAAGCAGTCCGCCGGCAATGCCCGTCACCCCGGCGGACAGTGTGAAGGCGGTGCGCAGACGGTGGTCGACCGACGCCCCGAGGGCGGGCATGCGGCTCACGCCCTCGCGGATCGCCCGCAGCGACAGCCCGAAGGGCGAGGATACGACGAGGCGCAGCAGGACGAAGACGAGGATCAGGACACCGTAGACATACCACCAGGCGGTCCGGCCATAGAGATCGAAGGAAAAGACGCCGAAGATCGGCCCAATCTCGAAGCCGGAAAGACCGTCCATGCCGCCGGTGACGGAACTCAGCCGATTGGCGAGCTCATAGACGACAAGGCCGATGCCGAGCGTCACCATCAGCCGCGTCAGATCCTTGCCCCGCACCACGAGAAAGCTTGCGAGGAAGCCGAGCGCAAGCGAGACGGCCCCCGCCAGAAGCATGCCGGTCAGCGGCTCCTTCCAACCCTGGACCGCCAGGAGGCCCGCAGTATAGGCCCCGACGCCGAAAAAGGCGGCGTGCCCGAGGGAGACAATGCCAGCATACCCAAGCACCAGATCAAGCGCCAGCACGGCGACCGCATAGGTCATGATCGAGACGCCGAGCGCCAGATTGTCGGGCACGAGGAAAAAGGCGAGCGCCGGCAACAGCCAGGCCAGCACCTCAACCGGACGCGGACGCGGACTGGCCAACCGCTCGATCGCGGACGAACGAGGGCTCATGCGGAAACTCCCGGAACTGGAACCATTGGCCGGAGTCGTGTGGGCAGGCGAGCAAGAGTCATGCGCGCTTGCCTCCCAGCCCTGTGGGGAAGGCAAGGAGCAGGACGATCATCAGCACGTAGATGATGAATGCTCCGGCTTGCGGGACATAGTATTTCCCCGCCACATCGAAGACACCGAGGATCATCGCGGCAATCAGCGGACCCCGGATGGTGCCGGCGCCGCCGACCACGACGACCAGAAGGAAATAGACCATATATTTCAGCGGAAAGCCGGGATCGAGCCCGAGCACTTCGATGCCGAGTGCTCCCCCCAATCCGGCAAGCCCGGTCCCGAGTGCGAAACACAGGCTGAAGATGAGCCCCACATTGATGCCGAGGCCGGCGGCGGCATCCTGGTTGTCGACGGCGGCTCGGACCTGGGCACCGAACCGGGTCTTCGACAAGATGAGGTGAAGCGCCAGCGTGATCAGCCCAACGAATGCAATGAGCAGCAGGCGGTATCTGCCAAGATCAATCCCGTAGACACGTATCTGGCCCTGCAGGAAGGACGGCATCACACCCATCTGCTGGCCCGCGCCGAAGAAATAGTGCGCGGCGGCGATAGAGGAAAGGACGAATCCAAAGGTGAATAGCACCTGGTCGAGATGCGGCGCCTTGTAAAGCCGCCGGAAGAGCAGGCGTTCGGCGACGAGGCCGAAGAGCCCCGCCCCGACGAAGGCGACCGGCAGTGTGGCGAGAAACGGCATACCGCTTTTTTGCGAGAGGGAGGCGCTGATATAGCCCCCCGCCATTGCAAAGGTCCCGTGAGCCAGATTGATGAAATTCATCAGGCCCATCGTGATGGACAAACCGACGCCGATCAGGAACAGAAGGCTTCCGTATGCCAGCCCATCGAAAAGAATGCCGAGGATATTGCTTGCCATGCTGACCTCTGGAGCGTTGGCGGGCGTGGCTACTGCGAGGCGCTGTCGCGGCTGGCGGGAAACTCCTGGAACTCCACGTTGGCGAGCGTGCCATCGACACGCTCGACCTTGCGGACATAGACGGTCTGCACGATGTCGCGGGTCTTCGCGTCAATCTCGATCGGACCTCTCGGGCTTTCGAACTTTTCCCCCTTCAGCGCTTCGACGAGGGCCGGACCGGACGCATTGCCGCCGGTCTTCTCCAGCCCGCGATAGAGCGCGGCCATGCCGTCATAGGCGGAGACGGACATGAAATTCGGCCATTTGTGGTTCGGGAATTCGGCAAGATATGCCTTAATGAAGGCTTGGTTCTTGGGCGATTTGTGCGCCATGGAATAATGTCCCGTGGTCACCACGCCGATACCGGCCTCGCCAGTCTGCTCGATGGTCAGTTCGTCCGTCAGATCGCCCGTGCCGAGCATGACTATGTTTTCCGCCGACAAGCCCCGCTGATTGAACTCCTTGATGAAATTGATCGTGGCTTCGCCCGGCGGCAGCCAGGTGAAGACGGCGTCCGGCTTGCCATCCTTGATGCGCTGGACGAACGGTGCGAAGTCGGGGTTCTGGGCCGGCACGCGCAAAGTCCCGGCAACCTCGCCGCCCGCGGCCTTCAGGCCACGCGTGAAGGCCGCTTCAGCGTCGTGGCCGGCCGTGATGTCGGCAACCACAGTGTAGATTGTCTTGTAGCCTTGCGCGCCGGCATAGCGACCAGCCGGCTCGGTGATCTGCGGCAAGGTCTGGCCAATGCGGATCATATAGGGGTTGGCGGCGGTGATGCCCGATGACGTAGCGTTCAGCACGATCATCGCCTTGTCCGCTTCCTTGGCGAGCGGCGCGGCGGCAAGCGCCGACGCGGTGAAGGTGAAGCCGACCAGCACATCGACCTTGTCCCGAACGATCAGATCTTGCACCGCGCGGCGGGCGCGGTCGGGCGCGATCCCGCCATCATCCTTGACGATGAGCTCGATCTTCTTGCCCGCGACGACGTCTCCATGTTCTTTCATGAACAGTTTGATGCCGTTCTGCATCTGCTGGCCGTATTGGCTGAACGGACCGGACATTGGCAAGACAAGGCCGACCTTGACCGTATCGGCGGCGAACGCCGGAAAGGCGATAACGAGCGCGGCTGTCGCACTCAACAGGAACTGGCGCCTGATCATACCATTTTCCTCCTCAAGTCTTTTTCGTTGACTGTAATTGGCGTTACATAACGAGATCTCGGGCGATGACGCAGGCTGCGCCGGTATCGCTTGACGCGGGCCGAGGCCGGCTCCAGGCGTCCAGAGGATGGGCGCCTGATTGCGGCCTGACGCGATCCGGCATTCGACAGAGCGAAGCCCAACCTTGGCGCTGAAAATCGGCTATGCCTCACCGACGAAAGGTCGTGAGGTATCGCAAAGAGGGAGCTGGCAGGGCGCTTTCCGAAAGGAGATGGTCAACGCTGGGGCACCCCAGCTCATCTGCTTGGTCATGTTGTTTCCTCCAGCGTGGGCCTTATTTGGGCGGACCCTTTATTTCTAAGCCAGCTATCGCCACGCTTAACTTTCGTTTCAATAGCGGCGTCATCTATGGGCACATAGTGCACCGTATGGCGGTCACAGCGTTCGTTCGAATGCCGTTGATGACGCTGCCAGTCTGTCTCGCCATCGCTTTGTGAGCGCTCACCGCCTGATCTGGGACCTCCAGCTGCCTCGTCAGGCTCGGTGGTCAGGCGGCCGTCCGACCGAACGCGGCATGAACGATGCCCAGTCCCGAAATCTCGGCCGTCACGCGGTCGCCTGGGGATATGGGTACCATCGGCCCGAGTGCACCTGTCAGGATGAGATCCCCGGCCGCGAGCGGGGTGCCGAATGCCGCCATCTTGCGCACGAGCCACAGTGCGGCGTTCAGGGGGTGGCCAAGACAAGCGGCCCCGCTGCCGCTAGAGATCTTCTCGCCGCCGCGCGTCATGATCATCGGCAACAGCTTGAGATCCAACCCCGCAAGAGGCACTGGCACCGCGCCGAGAACGACGAGGCCGGAGGAGGCGTTGTCAGCGACAGTGTCGTTAAACCGGATATCCCATCCCGCAATGCGGCTACCCACCACTTCGATGGCAGGAAGGGCGAAGTCGACGGCTTGGATCAGTTCCGTCAGCGGCGCGTCCGCGGCGGGAAGATCGCGCTTTAGGACCAGCGCGATCTCAGCTTCGACCTTCGGCTGCATGAGCCGGGCCACCGGGATTTCTTCGTCGTCGCCGAAGATCATGTCGGAAAAGAGCGTGCCGAAGTCCGGCTGGTCGACACCGAGCTGGGCTTGAACCGCCTTCGCGGTCAGTCCGATTTTGCGACCGACGACCCTGCGGCCTCGACCCCGCCAGTATTCGACATTGGCGCGCTGAACGGCATAGGCGGTCTCCCCGCCGTCGTCGGGCAGCCGGCCTCGGATCGGGGCGATCGCCGTGCCACTCTCTTCCGCGGCTCTCAATTCGGCGGCCAGCGCTGTGACAAGTTCTGAAGAGGGCATCTTATGTCTCCTGAGCCGCGGCGGGCCATCGGGGCATTCGGTTCGGCAAGGGGGTCATTCGGCTGCGGCCACACCGTGCGGAAGCAGCAGCTCCGGCGCGGCATGGCCCTTGCGGGAGGTGTAGGCCATGGCCCTCGCAACGTCCCGGGAGACGTCTTTGACGCGCATCGGCGAGGAGGTGGCGGCCACGATGCGGTCGGGTCGCAGGAACACGATCGGCTCGGGCCAATTGCCGAACCAGTCCTTAAGGGACCCCTGCACGTCACCGATCTCCACAATGCCATGGAGGGGATCGGTACGGAAACCAAGCGCGTCGTCGGGACGGCTGCCAAGTTGAACGTCCGGCTTGACACTGATGAAGACGGCGCCGAGCTCGCGCCACATGGCGACTTGCTCCAAGTCCATATACTGCAAGGGATTGCTGCCCCAGGCGATGATCGCGAAGTTCGGCCCAATGACGTCGTCCAGCCGCACGACCTCCCCTGAGAGCCGGCGCACCCGCGGCTGTATGAAGAGACGGCCGATCGGGCCCTTGCGCGGATCGCCGGTCCGGCTCGGCACCACGACGCCCCGGGTAAAGCGCGGCATGGGCTTGAAGCGCATTTCCAGAAGGTAGCGCTGGACCGGAGGGATCAGGTTCAGGATGCGAGTGGTGACGTCACGGACCGTGTTCAGGAAAGCATAGGGGGGATTAAACACTTTGCCGACCATGACCGACAAGTCGATCATCGCCTTGGCATGGTCGCGGCGCTCGTGCTGATAGGTGTCGAGCAGCTCTTCGCCGAGCCGGCCCCTTGCGACCATCGCCAGCTTCCATCCCAGATTGGCCGCGTCGCGGATGCCGCTGTTGTAGCCCTGTCCCTGCCAGACCGGCATGATGTGTGCCGCGTCGCCCGCCAAAAGCACCCGCCCGACACGGAAGCGGGTGGCAAGGCGGGCATTGTGGTTGTAGATGCGCTGCCGGATCAGTTTCGCTCTGTCCGGGTCGTCGATGACCCGCGCGAGCAGCGCGCGGATGGCTTCGGGTCGGCTGAAATAGGCTTCGTCCTCGCCTTTCGTCACCATGAATTCGAACCGGCGCACGCCGTGCGGAAGCGCGGCGGAAACATAAGGCCGTTTCGGATCGCAGCAGAGATAGAGATTCGGGGTGCCGACCGGGTCATTCTCGACGTCGATGACGAGCCACTTGTTCGGGGCGGTCTTCCCTTCGAAGGCCAGCCCGAGGGAGTCCCGCACCGGGCTGCGCCCGCCGTCAGCACCGACGAGATAGGCGGCCTCGATCGTATATTCTCCCTCCGCACCGGCGACGTGCGCGACGACGCGGTCGGCGTCCTGCCTGAGCCCAACGAAGCTGGTGGCGAAGCGGACTTGAACATTCGGGAAGCGCGACAGTCCTTCGAAGAGAATGCGGTCGGCCTGCGGTTGGATGAAGGCGTTGCGGCGCGACCATCCGAATTCGTCGGTGCGCGGCTCGATCGAGGCCCAGCAGCGGCCCGACGCGGTTAGAAAACGCATCCAGTGATTGGGCGTCGTATGCGGCTCGATCGCGTCGGCCAGACCAATGGCCTGCATGGTGCGCATGGATTCATCGTCGATGCCAATGGCGCGAGGATAGTCGATGAGCTGCGCAAGACTTTCTATGACGATGGTCTGGATGCCATATCCGCCGAGATAATTGGCCAGCGTGAGACCAACCGGGCCTGCTCCGACGATTAAGACCTCAGTTTTTACAGTAGATAGGCTCTGATCTGTGGCGTCACGGCCAGAGGTGCTCGGATTGGCGTGCATGGGCAATCCTCCATGGACAAGAGCGAACGCGCGCGAGCCCGATACGGCCTCCCGCGAGGCAGGTCGTCGCGGATCACGTGCAGGGAATGGGAAGGGAACGTTTTTCGCGGACGGATCAGGAACGCTGGATCGCGCACAGACCGAAGTCGCTTCGGCACGTTTATGCCACGTTATGGCTAGTCATCAGCTTCCTCCGCATGGAACCCATTCAGGCAGGTTCCAACTTTTTCTTAAGAGGACGCTATCGTCGGCATTGCTAGGGCTGCAATGGCCATGTCATCTATGTTCACTGAGTGCACGGGAAATCAGGACGGTTGGGGTGGGGTCGAACGCCGAATCTCCTTACAAGACAGTGCAGGGCCTCTCGCGTGGGCTTGCGGTTTTGCGGGCGCTGAACCAAGCAGAAGGCGGGTGGGCGACAATACGGGAACTGTCTGAAGCAACGGGGCTGCATAGAACGACGATCCGTCGTCTGCTGGAGACGCTTCAGGACGAGGGTCTCCTGCGCCGCTCCAACTCGGATGACAGCTATCGGCTGACCCCGGAAGTCCGGAACCTGAGCGAGGGCTATCGCGAGGAGGAATGGATATCGCAAGTGGCCTCCAACGTCCTCGGCGAATTGCTGCTCAAGGTCGTCTGGCCCTCGGATCTGGCAACATTGGACGGACTGGACATGTGTGTGCGCGAAACCACGCATCGCTTCAGTCCGCTCTCGTTCAATAGTGTGACCGTTCGCAGACGTATGTCCTTGACGCAGACTTCGGTCGGTCGAGCTTATCTTGCCTTCTGCCCGGACGATGAACGTGAGGAATTGATCGATCGGCTGGCGGCGCAGCCGGGCTCGCGCTTGGTTGGGCGGGGCCGCGAAGCCTTCCGGAGCCTGCTGAACCAGCACAGGCAAGCCGGCCATGCCCACAACAATGGCGAATGGGAGCAGGAGCCGAGGATCCTCGCCTTGGCGGTGCCAGTGCTTCACGGCGGGAGGGTGGCGGGCTGCATCAACATCGTCATGCTGCGGTCTGCGCTTACGCTAGCCGATGCGCGGAAAAAATTCCTCGTCCCGTTACGATCCGCAGCCAGCAAGATTGAGGATTATCTTTCTTCTCCCCGCGTATAGAAAAAGGGCCGGGAAACCCGGCCCTTTTTCTACTTCCGGCGCAGACCGGCCGATCCTGTTGTATCCCGGCCTCGGCTGCCTGGAGCGGTGTCTATGGGGTCGCCGTACCAGGTCAGGCCCTCGGGGAAGTTTTCCTTCTTCCATTCGATGGCTTCCCAATCCGGGTCGAAGATCAAATAACCGCCGGCATAAAGTTCGACGCGGTGATCCGAGCCGGGGTCGAACACATAGAGATACATTGCCTGACCGATGCCGTGCTTCCCCGGACCGACGCCGTAGGAAACCTCCAGGTCGCGGAGCACGTCGGCGGCGGTGAGCACGTCGGAGAAATCCTGCAGGTTGAAGGCAACGTGGTGAAGCTGAGCCTTCTTGTCCAGACGATTGGCGACGATGGCGAGATCGTGCATCTGGGGCGTTACCGACATCCACGACGCCATCACCGTGTCCGGCTGATCTGGCAGATAAGCAAATTCCCGGCGTTTGAAGCCAAGGTTGTCCCTCACCCACTGCTCGGCCTGGTTGATGGTCGACGGCGATGTCTGGATGTTGAAATGATCGATCCGGCGCACCCCGAGACCCCGGCGCTTCGACGAGTTCGAAGGCAGTCGCGAACGCAACGCCTCAGGTGCCCGCGGCTTATCGATATCGAAATAGAGTTCGAACGGGTGTTCGCCGCCGGGGAGGAGAAAACGGATCGCCGTCCCGCGGCCCGCTTCCGTGCCCGCCGGCACTTCGACAACCTCGATGTCCTGCTGCTTCAGAGCATCGTGGAAGAGTTCGACATCCTGGGGCCGCCTGACGCGAAAGCTGTAGGCATTGACGATCGCTTCGTCCTGCTCGGTCAGCACCAAGGAGTGGTGGCCGAGTTCCTGGTAGCAGCGAAGATAGGAGACGTTGCCCCGGCGTTCGACCTCCTCCATTCCGAGGGTGTCACGGAAGAACGAAAGGGATTTCTCGAGGCTCTTTGTCCCGAGGTTGATTGACCCGCACTGGGCGATCTGCGGACCGGGATCGAAGCGATCTGAGAGCAGCGACATTGATTCCTCCAACATATTGTGATGGGATTTTTGTGCGGCGATCCGTGCTTTAAACGGCCGTGCCGATCGTCCACCTGACACCGAGCGGCGACGGCCCCCGCTGCGAGAATGTGCAGAGCACGTCCTGAGAGCCTGTTTGGAAAAGTCGGACGGGTCGGTCCGCCGGGTCTTTCCGGCGCCCGGTTCGTCGAAACCTTGGCCCGATGCACGGCATCGCGCCGGCGGCTTCTCCTGCCGGATCGCCAAAAATCCCTCGACGGCCCTCAGCCGCCGATTTCCCAAACAGGCTCTAAGCGACATCGCGCCAGGCACTGGGCCACCGCGCACATGGCCCGCAAACCCGATGCCTGAAAACAGCCTCTGAGCGGGCCGTTTTCCGCTCCCACAACACCGACTGCTAGCAAGGGTGCGCCTGCATCCACAATGCGAGACGCGCAGCCAGTGCGCACAGTGCACATGCCTGCCCGCCGAATGGCCCGGCCTGCGTCAGCCGGCCTGAAGACGCCGGTTGGGGTCGCGCCACTCGGGCGTCGCGCCGTCGCGCACGCCCGCGCACCGGCCGGTGCACTCCGTGCCCACGATGACAGGACTGGTTGTCGGGCCTCGGTTACCGCTGGTACCACTCGCCGCTGACCGTGTCCGGCTTGGGGCAGGTCTCGTGCCTAACAAGAGGAATGCGGCTCACAGAATGAGCCGTGGCGATCCATGGGATCTTCGTCCGAAATCCATGGCCCGTTTCGCTTCAGAGCCTCGACGGCAATTGAGGGAGGGCCCCGCATGGGTCAGGACTTTTCCGAATCCGCCACCAGCCGTTTCGCCAAGATTTCCGACGGCGGGCAGCAATTCAATATTCATTACAATGACTGCGACCCCGGCACGGGAGGTGAGACGATCGTCATGCTCCACGGCTCCGGGCCGGGGGCCAGTGGCTGGGCCAACTTCAATCGCAACATCACGCCCCTGACCGACGCCGGCTATCGCGTGGTCCTTCTTGATTGCCCCGGCTGGAGCAAGAGCGACACGGTCATATGCACCGGCTCACGATCGGAGCTGAATGCGCGGATCCTCAAGGGGCTGGTGGATCACCTCAAGCTGGAGAGCCTCCACATACTGGGCAATTCCATGGGAGGGCACAGCGCCGTGGCCTTCGCGCTGGCCCATCCGAACCGCGTCGGCAAACTCGTGCTGATGGGTGGCGGAACCGGGGGCGTCAGTTCATTCGTGCCGATGCCAACGGAGGGCATCAAGCTGCTTCAGGCCCTGTATCGCGATCCAACGATTGAGAGCTTGAAGAGGATGATGAACGTCTTCGTCTTCGACGCGAGCGACCTGACCGAAGATTTGTTCCAGGCCCGGCTCGAAAACATGCTGGCGCGGCGGGATCATCTTGAGAATTTCGTAAAGAGCTCGGCCGCCAACCCACGCCAGTTTCCCGACGTCGGCCACCGCCTCGGCGAGATTTCCGCTCCGACGTTGGTCATCTGGGGCCGCAACGACCGCTTCGTCCCGCTCGATGTGGGTCTTCGTCTTGTTGCAGGGATCGCGAATTCGGAGCTTCACGTCTTCAACAATTGCGGCCACTGGGCGCAATGGGAGCACTCCGCCAAGTTCAATCGCATGGTCCTGGACTTCCTCAAGCACTGAGGTCGCCGGGCAAGATATCGCCTGTGCCCATCCTGCTGCCTCGCTCAGGCCGGGCGAACTCCGGGTCAATCTCCATTGCCACGACGCGTGAAGTCGGCGTTGCCGATACGGTCGAATGCGGGAGACATCGGAAGGGAGCCTTCCGACCGCGATATTTTCGTGTCCGTGAGCCGCCCGGAGCATGCCCATCACCGAATGAATGCTTCGGCAGCAGATCGGCGCAGCCGTAGTTTCCCCAATCACATCGCAGGAACCTGAACCGTGAAATTGCTGCGTTATGGCCAGAAGGGCGACGAAAAGCCGGGGCTCGTCGACGCCGAAGGGCGTATTCGCGATCTCTCCGCTCATCTAACGGATATCAGCCCCGTGACGCTGGCGCCCCTTGTGCTCGCCGAATTGTCCCGCCTCGACCCGCTCTCGCTTCCCCTGGTCGAAGGCACGCCACGACTTGGCGTGCCGATCGTCTCGGTCGGCAAGTTCATCGCCATTGGGCTGAATTATGTCGACCACGCCATCGAGGCCGATCTACCGATCCCCAAGGAACCGGTGGTCTTTACGAAGGCAATTTCCTCTCTCTCTGGGCCGAACGACACCGTGATGCTGCCAAAGGAGTCCGCGAAGGGCGATTGGGAAGTCGAACTCGGCATCGTGATCGGCACCCGTGCCTCCTATGTGGAGGAGGAGGGCGCACTTGCTCATGTCGCCGGCTACTGCCTCGTCAACGATGTTTCCGAGCGCGAATACCAGCTCGAGCGTGGTGGCACCTGGGACAAGGGAAAAGGCTGCGACACATTCGGGCCTGTCGGCCCCTGGCTGGTGACACAAGATGAGGTCGGCGATCCGCAGAATCTCGACATCTGGCTCGATGTGAACGGCGTGCGCATGCAGGCCGGCAATACCCGGACAATGATCTTCTCCTGTGCGGAGATCGTCAGCTACCTCAGCCGGTTCATGACGCTGATGCCAGGCGACATCATCACCACCGGAACGCCGCCCGGAGTCGGCATGGGCAAGAAGCCGTCACCGATCTATCTCAGGCCCGGCGACGTGATGTCTCTTGGGATCGAAAGGCTTGGGAGCCAGCGCCAGGACGTCGTCGCCTGGACGCGCGCTTGAGGAATTAAGCGATGGTATTCGCCGAACGTTTTCGCAATCGCGCCGCCATCGTGACCGGCGGCGCTTCCGGCATTGGCGCTGACGTGGCAAGACGTCTGGTTGCCGAAGGTGCCAGAGTGAGCCTTTGGGATTTGCAGGTGGAAGCACTGGCTGCCGCCAGGACGGCGACGGGCGCTCATGATGTCCAGGCGCTCGACATCTGCAACGCCGCAGCGGTAACCCGGGCGATGGATGCGAGCATCATCGCTCTTGGCGGGCTCGACATTCTGGTGGCGAGCGCAGGCATTACCGGCCCCAATCTTCCGGTGCGGGACTATCCGGCCGATGCGTGGCGTCGGGTGATCGACGTGAACCTCAATGGCCTATTCTACTGCAACCAGGCCGCCATTCGCGCCATGGAGCCGAAGGACTACGGCCGGATCGTCAACATTGCTTCCATCTCCGGCAAGGAGGGGAACCCCAACGCCTCCGCCTATAGCGCCTCGAAGGCCGGTGTGATCGGCTTCACCAAAGCCCTGGGCAAAGAGATGGCCCGGACGAATATCCGGGTCAACTGCGTAACGCCGGCCGCGGTGCGGACGCCAATCTTCGATCAGATGACGCGGGAGCATATCGATTTCATGCTGTCGAAGATTCCTGTCGGCCGCTTCGGAACGATTGAAGAAATGACCTCACTGGTGTGCTGGCTCGCCAGCGACGAGGCGTCCTTCTCGACCGGCGCCGTCTTCGACGTGTCCGGGGGCCGCGCGACCTATTGATCGCATCGGGGGGACCGAGGCTTACGGCCTCGCGGCATTGGGCACGGCGCTCCCGGAGACGAGCCGTGAAATCCGATCCGCGGTCGTGCGCGCCGGTCGCGAGATGGCGGCGGAACGGGGACTGGCTTTCGTGTTCCGCCTTCCGGTGGCGTCCAACGCGCGCAACGGGCTCAGGACCGCGGGCCGCCTGATGGTGGACAAGATCGCCGCCGCCCAGAACCGTCTCAGGCTCGCCCAGTTGCGCCCGGGCGAACCGCAGATCAGCCCGGCAGGGCAAAAAACGCGCCTGATGGCTAAAGCTGGAGCGGTTTGATCCGCTCCGGCGCCCTACTCCGCCGCGACACTGAGCATTGGCGAGGAGGGTTCGAGCGGCATATCAATGGCAACCGCTTCAGCGATCATCTGAGCAGTCGCAGCTGACAGGGTCCAGCCGAGATGCCCATGGCCAGTGTTGTAGAACACACCCCGCCGCTTCCCGGGCCCGACACGCGGCATCATGTCCGGCATCATCGGACGCAGACCGGCCCAAGGCACCACCCGAGCCGTGGACGCCTGCGGAAACAGCTTGCGCGTCCACTCCACCAGAGGGCGAATGCGATCCGCACGGATGTCGCGGTTCTCGCCGTTAAATTCGGCGGTCCCAGCAACGCGGAAGCGATCTTTCCCGAGGCGGCTTGTGACAATCTTGGTCTGGTCGTCGAGCAGGCTCACCCAGGGCGCCCCGTTCTGGCTGGCCTCATCATCAAGCATCACGGTGATCGAATAGCCCTTCACCGGATAAACGTTCACACGATCCCCCAACTGAGCGGCAATCGCCCGTGACCCCACGCCTGCGCACACCACGACAGCATCGAAGCGATGGGTCTCGTGGACAGCGGGCGCGACTTCATCCGCTGGGGAAATCGTGAGCGAAATGTCGATACGAGGTCGGGAGCCCTGAAGAGAATGCCTGACGGAGTCGACCGCCGCCTCATGGAGGAAAAGGACGTTACGGCGCCGGCACGCTTTCGCAAGACCACGCGTGAAGAGATGGATATCTCCCGTTGAGTCTGATTCCGTGAAGAAGCCGCCGTAATAGTTTCCGTGGAGGGTGGGCTCGATCTCATGGATCTCGGCGGGACCTAGCGCTCGCCGCGGCAATCCACCTTGCGCATAGAGCGCACTGGCACGGGCCGCCGCCTCGAAGCCGGATTTGTCGCGATAGATATGCAGAATGCCGCGCTTTTCGAGATTGAAATCTATGCCCTCACGCTTCGCCACGTCGAACATGTAGTCGCGGGCCCGGATGGCGAGGCGAGTGGTCTCGATGGTGTTCGCTTTGTAATTTGGGATGTTGGCCAGAAACTCGGCCATCCAGGAATACTTGTGCCAGGAAGGCTTCGGATTCATCAGCAGAGGCGCGTCCTGCCTGAACATCCATTTGATGCCTTTCAGCACAGTTGCCCAAGAATTCCAGACTTCAGCGTTGGAGGCCGAAAGCTGTCCGCCGTTTGCGAAGGATGTTTCCATCGCCGCGTAGCGCTGACGATCTATGACGGTGACGTCATAACCACGCTCACTCAGGGCATAAGCAGTGGTAATGCGGGTTATACCGGCTCCAATGACGGCGATGTTGCGCATGGAGCTCTCCCGCGCTTGAGGACGACATGACATGGATGCCTCTGGCATCCAGCCGACTGCCCCCAATCTGTCACGGTACCTGAGAGCTCGCCCCGAGGTGGACGGTGCACCACCGCCGTCATTCGGGCTTCCCCTTCGGTGGGCGCCTGCCAACCGGGCGGAGCCTCTCTCCAGATCGTCCTGATTATGCGGTCCTTTTTGCCTGAGAGTTTCCTTGGGGGGTTGCTCCGTCGGCGCCGACATGTGCCCGGGAGGACTGCTGATCTCTCCCGCATAATCATTATCAGACCCGCGACCAATTGCACACAATCACGGCATGCTCAAGACCTCGCGTGAGGCGGAGAGACATTTATTAGATATTCTGGTCATCCCGGCACTGATCACGTCGTTTCAACTTGCTCAGACCAGGCTCTAACCCAACGCGCCACACGCGATGGAGACTTTCGGCGAAGAACGTTTCCCCGCACCGCCCGGAAAGCCGGGCGGCACGGTGAAAATTTTGCTCACGCGAGAGCGTCCGCTACCGCCTTGCCGCAGGTCGCGGTATCGGCCCGGCCGCCGATGTCGCCGGTCCGCGAGGCCGGGTCGATCAAGGTGCGCTCCATCGCCCGCACGATCGCTGCCGCCGCGTCCGCCTCGCCGAGATGCTCCAGCATCATCGCCGCCGACCAGATCTGACCGAGCGGATTGGCGATCCCCTTGCCGGCGATGTCCGGCGCGGAGCCGTGCACCGGCTCGAACAGCGAAGGGAAGGTCCGGTCGGGATTGATGTTGCCGGACGGTGCGATGCCGATGGTGCCGGTGCAGGCCGGGCCGAGATCGGAGAGGATGTCGCCGAACAGGTTCGAGGCCACCACCACGTCGAACCGGTCCGGGTTCAGCACAAACTGCGCCGTGAGGATGTCGATGTGGTACTTGTCGGTCCGCACCTCCGGATAGAAGGCCTTCATCGCCTCCACCCGCTCGTCCCAGTACGGCATGGTGATCGCGACGCCGTTCGACTTTGTCGCCGAGGTCAGGTGCTTGGCCGGACGCCGCATCGCCAGCTCGAACGCGTATTTCAGCACCCGGTCGACGCCGTGGCGCGACATCACGGTTTCCTGCACCACAATCTCACGCGGTGTGCCGGGATACATGCGCCCGCCGATCGAGGTATATTCGCCCTCGGTGTTCTCGCGCACCACCCAGAAGTCGATATCGCCCGGCTTGCGGCCGACCAGCGGCGAGGGCACCCCCGGCATCAGCCGGACCGGACGCAGGTTCACATATTGGTCGAACTCGCGACGGAACTGCAGAAGCGAGCCCCACAGCGACACGTGGTCCGGGACCGTGTCCGGCCAGCCCACCGCGCCGAACAGGATCGCGTCGGACGAGCCGATGCGCTCCTTCCAGTCCTCCGGCATCATCTCGCCATGACGGGCGTACCAGTCGCAGCAGGCAAATTCGTGCCAGGTCTGTTCAAGCGTGAAGCCGTAGAGCGAAGCGGCCTTCTTGAGCACTCGCGTCGCCTCGGGCATGACTTCCTTGCCGATGCCGTCGCCAGGAATGACGGCGATCCGGTAGCGTCTGTCGGTCATTTACGTTTCCTCATGTGGTTGATATCAGGCCGATGTCAGGCCATCGGGTCGAGCTTCAGCCCGCCCATGTGGAATGCCTTGGGCTCGAGATATTCGGCGATGCCGAGATATCCGCCCTCGCGGCCAAGCCCGGACTGCTTCACGCCGCCGAAGGGCGCGACCTCCATGGAGATGGCGCCGGTATTCAGCCCCACCATGCCGAATTCGAGCGCCTCGCCCACCCGCCAGGCGCGGTGCATGTCCTCGGTGAAGAAATACGCCGCAAGTCCGAAAGGCGTGCCATTGGCGATCGCGATCGCTTCCGCCTCGGTCTCGAACCGGAAGATCGGCGCCACCGGGCCGAAGGTTTCCTCATTGGCCAAAAGCATGTCGATGGTGGCACCGGTCAGCACCAGAGGCGCGACGAAGCGCGTCTCGTCGAGCCCGCTATGGGCCTGCGCCGCCACGCGCGCGCCCTTGCTCATCGCATCATCAACATGCGCGCGGACCTTGGACGCGGCCGCTGCATTGATCAGCGGACCGATACCGACGCCAGCCTGTGTGCCCGGACCAACCGCCTGCGCTTTGACCTTCTCGCCGAGCCGGGCGACGAAGGCGTCGTGGATTCCCGCCTGCACCAGGATGCGGTTGGCGCACACGCAAGTCTGGCCAGCATTGCGGAACTTCGAGACCATCGCGCCCTCGACGGCCAGACCGAGGTTGGCATCGTCGAACACGATGAACGGTGCATTGCCGCCCAGCTCGAGGCTCAGTTTCTTCAATGTCGGTGCCGAGGCGCGCATCAGGTGCGCGCCCACCCGCGTGGAGCCGGTGAAGGAGATCTTGCGGACGATCGGGCTCGCGGTCAGTTCCTCGCCGATGCCGGCAGGTAGGCCCGTCACCACCGAGATCACCCCGGCAGGAATACCGGCCCGCTCGGCCAATTTGGCCAATGCTAGCGCCGAAAACGGCGTCAACTCGGAGGGCTTGATCACCATGGTGCAACCGGCGGCGAGTGCCGGCGCGCATTTGCGCGTGATCATGGCGATGGGAAAATTCCACGGCGTGATGGCGGCGGTGACGCCGATGGGCTCCTCCAACATCAGGATGCGCCGGTCGGACCCCGGGGCGGGAATCGTGCGGCCGTAGATGCGGCGCGCTTCCTCGGCGAACCACTTCACGAACGACGCGCCATAGCGCACTTCGCCTTCCGCCTCGGCCAGCGGCTTGCCCTGCTCGGCGGTCATGATGCACGCGAGATCGGCGGCATTGGCGAGGATGAGGTCATGCCAGCGCTCCAACAGGCGGGCCCGCTCTGCGGCCGGCACCCTGCGCCAACTGGCGAATGCGGTCTGCGCAGCCTCGATGGCGCGGCGCGTCTCGCCGGCGCCGCAAGCGGGCACCGTGCCTATAACCCGTCCGCAGGCCGGGTCCTCCACCGGAAGCGTCGCGCCGTCGTCCGCCGGGCACCATTGCCCCGCGATCAGCGCAGCCTCGACCAACAAGCCGGGATCAGCGAGCCCGAGCACGGTTTCGGTCGTCTTGGTCATCAGAATACTCTCCAAGGCCCTTTTGCGGGCGCGTGCCGGCGGTCGCTCAGGAGACCGCCACGAAAACCTTGCGAACCGTCTCGACGGTCTCCCACGTCCCAACGAAGTCGGGGCGCATCACGAAGGTGTCGCCTGCTGTGAAGCGACGGGTCTCGCCGCCGTCTTCCGTCAGCAAGACGACGCCGGACAGGATGGTGCAGAACTCCCAGGTTCCGCCCTTGATCGAGCGGGTCACGCCCGGCGTTGCTTCCCAGATGCCGGTGCGGATGCCCGTTTGGCCGGCGGCCGCATTTTCCCAGGTGCGATAGCTGGGATCGCCCGAAATCAAACGGTCTGGCGCCGGCTTGCTGTGCTTAGGCTCACCGGGATTAGCGAGATCGAAGACGACAAGAGTACTCATGATGGTATTCCTATGCTTCTGTGAGGGTATGGATAGGCGCGCGGGTCCCGTTGGTGGCGGGTGATCAGCTTCGAATGTCGAGGCTGGGATAGCGGCTATGGATTCGCGATATGTCTTGCCGTAGCTCGGCGATCATCCAGTCGCAGATGTCATCGACCACGCTGCAACCGGGACCCCGGCGAGTCACGAGTTCACAGTGGCGGCGGGTATGGACCACAGTGGGGCTCGCCGGTACCAGGCTCCCCTGCGCCAGCAGATGGGAGACGACATTCAGCCAGCCGAGCGCAACCCCCTGCCCCACCAGCGCCGCCTGCACCACCAACGTGTAGTCCGAGAACTGCAGTTCAGGTTCAGACGACTCGAGCTTCTTGTTCCGGGCGAAAAGGCTTGCCCAATCGGGCTGCGCCTCATCGAGCGTGATCACCTTGGTTCCGCTGCGCAGGAACGAATCCGCAGGCAGCTCGGCCTGCGCCTCGGGTGCGCCGAAAGACGGCATACGGATCGGCAGCAGCGACTCGGGCATCAGCGTGCGCACATGGTGCTGCCCATCCGGCTTATGATCGAAGCGCATGGCGATGTCTGCATCGCCCACCGGTCGGCCCAGCAGGCCGCTGATGAGATCGAAGCGGATCTCCTGGCCAGGAAACTGGGCCCGGAACTGCGAGAAGCGCGGCATGAACCAGTGTGTCGCGAACGCGGTCGACACCGAAAGGACCACCGGCTTGAGACTGGCCGGCCGGTCACGTCGCAACCGCGTGAGGGTCCGCTCGATCTCGCCGAAGCTCTGCGAGATGCCCTCGAACAGCTCGCTGCCGTCCTTGCTCAGCACCGCACCCGTCGGCGTGCGGTGAAACAGGCTCAACCCGAGATGGCCCTCCAACCGGCCGATGGTGCGACTGACCGCTGGGCTGGTGACGCCGAGCTCTCGGGCGGCGCGGGCGAAGGTTCCGCACCTCACCGCAGCCTCGAAGACAACCAGGGCGTTGAGGGATGGCAGTAGTTTTCTGAGCTGGGACATTACCGAATGTAACCCCCGCGATGATTATTTTGAGAATTGCTCACACCGCCCCGTCGAGCTTCATGTCTCCCCAACACTCCTATTGGGGTTAGTGACACCAGACAGACGAAGAGGCACGAAAAATGGCTTTCGAGAATTTTAAGGTTCTGACTTTCGACATCGTGGGAACGTGCATCGACTTCGAGAAGGGCATCCTCGATGGCGTCCGCGCGATTGGCGGCGAGGCTACGGCAAAGCTGACGGACGACGAAATCTTCGCGCCGTACCTTAAGGGCCGGGTGAAGTTCCCGGGTCGCTCCAGCGTCGTGATGCGCGATGTCTATATTCACACTGCCAAGGAACTCGGTCTGCCGCACGACGACCAGGCCGGTGACACCTTCATGCGGTACTTTTTCAACTTCCCGGCGTTCCCGGACTCGATCGATGCGCTGAAGCGCCTGCGCCGCAAGTTCCGTCTGGTGGCGATGACCAATTTCGACCGCGTCGGCTACACCGCTTGCGCCAATACGCTGGAACTGCCGTTCCACGACAGCGTCACCTCGGACGAGGCCCAGTATCCGAAGCCCGATCCGCGCTTCTTCTCCTACAACCTCGGCCGCCAGTCGATGCTCGGCTACAAGCAGGAAGAGATCCTGCACGTCGCGCAGAGCCAGTACCACGACATCGGCGTGGCGCGTGAGCTCGGCTACAAGGTCTGCTGGATCGAGCGCCGCCAGGGCATGAAGGGCTTCGGCGGCACGCCGGAACCGAAAACCGTGACCAAGCCCGACTTCCATTTCGCCACGCTCGGCGCTCTGGCGGACGCGGTCGAGAACGACTGACGTCGACCGGCTCCGATAGATGAGACAAACCGAGATGCGCGAACTGAAATATCCTGCTTCGCTGTGGCGGCACACCGCCATGGCAGCTGCCGAACCGGTGGAGTTGGCGGAAGCCGTGGTCGCGGATGTCGCTATCATCGGCGCCGGGTACACAGGGCTTTCCGCAGCCCTGCGGGCCATCGAACGCGGGCTAAAACCCGTCATTGTCGAAGCCGGTGAGGTCGGCTTCGGCGCTTCTGGCCGCAATGGCGGCGTGGTCTCGACCAAGTTCCGCGTCTCGCTAAGCGACATGGCGCGCACCCATGGCATCGAGGTCGCCCGCCGGATGAGCCAGCTCGGCCACAACGCGACTGATTGCGTCGAGCACTATGTCGAGAGCCTCGGTATCTCGGCCGGCTTTGCCAAGACCGGCAATCTGCGCTGCGCGCACAATAGGCTCGCGCTGCAGCGGCTGACCGACGAGGCCGAGACCGCCAGACGCCTGTTCGGTGACACCAGCCTGATCGTCCTCGACGCCAGCCAGACCGCGGCCGAGACCGGTTCGACCGCATTCGTCGGTGGCGTGCTGAATCGGCATGCTGGTGTTATCCATCCGCTCAATTATGCGCGCGGCCTTGCGGCCGCCGTGCGTGCACGCGGCGGCCTGATCTTCGAACGCTCGCCCGTCACCTCGGTGACCCAGCAGCCCCATGGCATTGAACTCGCCACCAACCGCGGCACGGTGCGAGCCCACCGGCTGATCATCGCAACCAACGGCTATTCCGACCTCACGTCCGCCACCGAAGCGGTGCGGCGGACGGTGATCCCGTTCCGCAGCGCGATGATCGCGACCGAGCCTCTGCCTGGCGACGTGTTCAAGACCCTGGTGCCGCAGGGGCGCAGCTACAGCGAGACCCGGCGTATGATGCGCTGGTTCCGCCGCATCGACGACCGGCTGCTGTTTGGCGGGCGCGGCGCCTTCGGCAAGGATGATTCCGAAGCCGCCTTCCGCGCGCTGGAAGGCGCCATGAAGGGGATTTTCCCGCTGTTGGAAGGCCGGGCGATCACCCATCGTTGGTCCGGACTGGTGGCCATGACCCTCGACAGCCTGCCGCAGGTCGGCATGCTCAACCCACGCATGGCGTTCGCGCTGGGCTACAATGGCACCGGCATCGCTATGTCGAGCCTGATCGGTCGCCACGTCCTCGACCTCGCCATGGGCGATGAGCCGGACCTCTCGCTGATGCGCCGCACGAAGCCGCAGAACATTCCATTCTACTTCCTGCACGAGCCGACCGTGCGTGTCGTCGCCGGCTGGTACCAGTTCCTCGACCACATCGGCCGCTAAGCGCCGTGCGCGCCCCGCAAACGCGCGGCGCGCCATCGACTCCGGTGCCGGCCGCTCGTGGCGCGGCGCCGGCTGGACCATCGTCCAGCGCGCGGGGCTGCTCATTCCTATCATCCCCTGGTAAGACCACCCTCCCGTTCCGATACGGGAGGGTTCTTGGCGTTCGGACATAGGACACCGGGCCCGCCACAGCGTGGCGGGAGCGAATGTCATTGCGGGTCAGGCCTGGATTGCGAAGCAATCAAACCCGGACGTGCTTAGAGAATCTGGCTCAAGAACTGTCGCGTGCGAGGGTCCTGCGCCGCACCAAAGATCTGCGCAGGCGAACCGTGCTCGACGATGACCCCGCGATCAGTGAAGTAGACGTGGTCGGCCACCTCACGGGCGAAGCCCATCTCATGAGTCACGAGAATGCAGGTCATGCCCTCGGTGGCGAGTTCCTTGATGGTGACGAGCACTTCCTTGACCGTCTCCGGGTCGAGAGCGGCTGTCACCTCGTCGAACAGCATCACGTCGGGGCGCATGGCAAGACTGCGCGCGATGGCCACTCGCTGCTGCTGGCCACCGGAAAGCTGGCCCGGATAGGCGTCTTCCTTTCCGGTCAGCCGCACCTTGGCGATCAGCGCGCGCGCACGCGCCTCGACTTCGGCTTTTGGCTCGCGCAGCACCTTGAGCGGCGCCATCATGACATTTTCCAACACCGTCTTATGCGGAAATAGATTATACTGTTGAAATACGATGCCGACCTTGCGACGCAGGGAGAGCTTGTCCAGCTTGGCGTCGTTGACTTCCTGGCCCTCGACCGTGATCGAGCCCTGGTGGATCGGGGTAAGCCCGTTGATGCAGCGGATCAACGTCGACTTGCCGGAGCCCGATGGGCCGATGATGCAGACGATCTCGCCCTTGCGGACATCCATGCTCACGCCCCTGAGCACCTCGAACGAGCCAAACGACTTGTGCACGTCCTTCAGCGAAACGATTGGGCTCTCGTCCGGCCAGGAGCGATGCTCGGTGACCGAGGGTTCAGGTGGCAACAGCATATTTGCGCTCAAGCTTACGGGTGCAGATGGCGATCGGGTAGATGTAGATGAAGAAAAGGCACAGCAGAAAAAGGTAGAAGGGCAGCAACAACTCGGGCCGTGCCCCGGCCGCCTCCATACTGGACTGGGCGTTCCACACCGCCTCATGGACACTGAAGATCGAAGCCATCGGGGTGGAAAGCGTCAACAGCGCGTACCAGTTCATCCATGGCGGAATGGCGCGGCGGATGCACTGCGGAAGGATGATCCAACGCAACGTCTGCGCGCGCGTGAATGCCAGGCCATCTGCTGATTCCCACTGGCCTGTCGGGATCGAGTTGACCGCGCCGCGCAGGATCTCGCTGACATTGCCCGCCACCGGCAGCGAGAAGGCCAGCGTCGCCTTCAGCCAGTCGGGGAACTCGATCGGCTTGCCGCCGGGAATGCGGATCTCGATCGGCAGAAAGTACATGATGGCAAAGAGGATCACCAGCCAGGGCGAGTTGCGCAGCAGCAACGTGAAGAACCGCGCCGGCAGCCGCAACAGGCGGCTCGGGCTGATCTGCATCAGACCGAGCCCGATGCCGAGCACGGTGGCGAGCGCCATGGCCAGGAAGCTCATCACGAGATTGAGGACGAACCCGCGCAGGATATGGGGCGTCCACGTCGCCAGCGTCGCCAGCGCCGAGGGCGTGGCGGGCGGCGCCGCCGCCGACTGCGCCGATGCAAAGGTCAGCGACGCGGCAAACATCACCAACAGCGCCGCGCCATGGCGCCAGTCGAGTGCGCTCAAGACGCGCCCGGAAACCAGCAGGCGAGGATCGAGCTGGAACGGCCGGCGGCTCATCGACCGTACCCCGGAAGGGCGAGCCGGCGCTCCAGCGCGTGCAGGCCATAGGACAGCAGGGTGATGACACCGACGTAGAAGAGGAACAGCACCCACATCATCTCCGGGACGTTGACATTGTCCGACCAGACCTGATTGAGCACGTATGTCATTTCCGGGACCGATATGACGTAGGCGAGCGAGGTGGTCTTGGCCAGGCTAACGAGATTGTTGGTCAGCGCCGGCAGACTGATGCGGAACGCAAGCGGCAGCGAGACATAGATATAGGTCTGCCACCGCGTGAAGCAGAGGCTCTCGGCCGCTTCCAGCGTCGAAGCCGGCACCGCCTCAAGTCCGGACCGGAAGATTTCGACATTGAATGCCCCGCCGAATATGCCGAGCGACAACACGGCCCAGCCGAAGGCCGAGATGATCGGCTGCGAATAGCCGCCCATGTCGAACGCCGGCGTGAAGGCACCCAGTCCGAAATAGAAGAACAACAGCTGAATCATCGGCGGGGTGTTGCGGAACACCTGGATGTAGGCATCCGCGCAGATCCGCAGCGCCCGCGACTGGGAGTTCTGGCTCCAGGCCCCCAGCACGCCGATGATCAACGACAACAGCAGTGACCAGAAGATCAGCTGCAGCGAGACGCTGGCGCCTCCCACGAACCGGTCATATTCGTACCGTTCGTAGAATACTGTGAAGTTCAACCCCGTCCGATCATAGAGTTCACGGAAGAGTGGCGATATGAGTTCAAGCATGTCGAGATATCGAACAGTTGTCTAACGCCATGACGTACGGGGCTGCCATCACTTCTGCGGAGCCAAGTAGCCGGTGTCCCAGTGGTGTTTCTTGTTCTGCTCCACAAACCAGTCGGACTGCTTGAGGCCCCATTTGCGTTCGAGCTCGATCAGGGTGCCCCCGGCCTGCCAGCGATAGGCCATCCCGGCCATAAACACGCCCCAGCCCTTGTTCAGCTCATCGAGAGGCACAGCCGAGGCCCAAGGATTGTTGTAGAGGACGGCCACCGGCATCTCATACTCGGCCCATTCCGGCTGATCGAGATCCGCCATGATGCCCACGTCGTCATACAGATAGGCAATGCACTTGCCGGTACGCAGGGCCTCCTTCGCCTCGGTGTTGCCGGCGAACGCGATCACCTTGGCCTTGAAGTCAGTCTCGACCTGCTTGTTGTAGTAAAGCCCCTGCTTGCCGCAGACCGGCTTGTCCGCGAGGTCCTTCCAATTCTTGATGACACCCTTCTTGGCCATCAACGAGGGACCCGAGGCCCAATACGCCGGCTCGATCATACCGACGATCTTGCGGCGCTCGGCAGTATCGTACATGCCGCCGATGATCACGTCGATCTTGCCCTGCTGCAGGAACTGCATGCGGTTGGCTGAAGTGATGATCACGGGCTCAAACTTAACGCCGAGCGCGTCGGCGACGCTCTTGCCCAGATCGACCTCGATGCCCTGCAGCGTACCATCCGGCGCCGGGAACCCCCACGGCTTCAGCGCACCCTGCACACCGACGCGAACGGCGCCGCGGTCGAGAATTTCCTTGAGACGCCCCTCTGCGGAGGCAGCGCCGACGGCCAGTGTCGAGACGGCGCCCAGGGCGCACGCGGCGACCACGAGCATACGTTTGAATACGCAGGCGAACTGCATCGTTCCTGTTCTCCCTCTGGTCCGACAGCAACGTTGGACGCCATTGCGGCGCCGTCGCAGCTTGCCGGATACATTATGACCTTACTGCCGAAGCGTAGCTTCCGCGATAATCCCGATCGTCGATCGGGCGGCCTCGGCGGCCATCCGGCACCCGCCGGAGCTGTGCCGAAACCGCTCACGACGCAAGTAAGCCGCACAATCCATAATGCTCAAAATGAAATGATTGAGGATCATTATGCGGAAAAGTCATATAGGGGTCAGCGGGGCAGCTGGGCCATGATGGCGTCGCGCTCCGTCATCATCCGCTCGATCAAGGCTTCGGCGGCACGGCTCATTGGTCGGCTGTCGGGCCGCAACAACGCGACATTGAAGGGGATCGTCGGCGCGAATGGCAACAGGACCACCCGCTCGTCGTGCTGCTGGATCGCGGTGTAGGGATCAACCAGTGCCACGCCCAATCCCTGCTTGGCCATTTCATAGGCGGAGGAGGAAAGCGTGGTCTCATAGGCCGGATCGAGCTTAATGCCGTTGGAGCGGAACGCTTGGGCGATCAGCGGCCCAGCCGAGACGAACGAGGTCCAGGAGATGAATGGCGTGCCGACCAGGTCCGCCGGGACCAGTCGCGACTTGCGCGCCAAAGGATGATCGGCGCGAACCGCGGCGAAATAGGGTGTGTCGCTAAAGATCTCGGTGCGGAATCCCGAGCGCTTAAGCGGCGTTTCCGCCAAGCCGAACTCAATCTGCCGCGCCACCGCCCATTCCTCGATCTTGGCGGAGAGCCAGACATTGAGCTGCACCCGGGTGTGGGGCCAGTCCTCGCGGAATCGCGACAGCAGCTTCGGCAGGAAGGTGATGCCAAGCGCCGGCATCACGCCGATCGCGATCCGGCTGTTCTCTCCATCGGCCACCTTCTGCGCGAAGCTTTTCAGCGTCTCGAGCGAGGCATAGGCGCGCTCGACCTCGTCAAGCAGCAGGCGGGCGGCCGCAGTGGGCGTCACCAGCCCGCGTCGGCGCTCGAACAGAGATACGCCCAGTTCGCCCTCCAGCCGGTCGAGCAACCGGCTGACCGCCGGCTGGCTGCGCCCCAGCAGTTCAGCCGCCGCACTGACCGTCCCGGTCAGCATCACCGCGCGGAAGGCGGAGAAATACAGCATGTTCATAGCGTGGCTATCTCGCCTCTCGAACTTAGCCTGCAGATGTCACAGATTGGGGGCGCATCGGGGCTGGAACCGTGAGCGGTTCATCTGTGACAAAGGCTTAGCGAACAGCAGAGGAGTTCACCAATGCAAACAGAGTGTAGCGCGACGAGCTCCGATTCTGCACGCGTTGAGTTTCGCAGTGCGGTAGCGGCGTCTGACGTGGCGCGGTTACGAGCGACGCCGGCGGTCTCCTGCTGGCTGCGACCGGCCGCGCGACCGGAATGGTTGGCCGCTTCGCCGCCTTCCAGGATCAACGTTGGCCGACCTCATCGAGCATGAAATTCGCACGCTGGTCGGCCAGCGCATTTTCAGAATCACGCTTGGCGACGAAGACCTCAAAGATCACGACTGGCTGAGTTGAGTGGCGAGGTGGCGGTAGACATGCCCAGGTCGCCCTGGGAAGCCCCACAGGCGATCCTGACTTAAGGCGGCTCCATCGCTCGACGCGTGCATACGTGCATGCACGCATGCGGTTATCGCGCCCTCTCGGCGAACGCGGAGGATTGGCTCCTCTCACGTGTTCAGCGGACACCCATGGCCGGGCCCGCCGCGGCCAACATGCTCCCGCGAGCAGCGCAGCGGATTATGGGTGTCCTTGGGGCAGCTTCCGACCATTCGGATCAGGTCGATGGGCGATTGAACGCCCATCTTGTGCAGCAGATTGATCCGGTGGCCCTCCACCGCCTTGACACTGAGCTTCAGGGCGTGGGCCGCGACCTTGTTGGGCTGGCCGCGCAACATGCATTGCAGCACGGATTGCTCGCGCTCCGTCAACACCGCCAGCTTGGAGCGGATGTCGTCGCAGATCAGCTCGCAGGAATAATTCTGCGCGTCCCAGCGGATCCAGCGCTGGACCAACTGCAGGAGCACGGTGTCGTTGACCGGCTTTTCGAGGAAGTCCCGGGCGCCGGCATGCATGGCCCGAACCGCCATCCCCACGTCCGCATGGCCGCTTATCATGAGCACCGGCATGGTCCAGCCGATCCGGCCGACCTGCTCCAGGACTTCGAGCCCGTTGATGCCGGGCAGGCGGACATCCATCAGGACGCAGGCCGGGCGGTTGATCTGGGTGAGCTCGAGAAACGGCTGGGGATGCTGGAACAGATCGGTCTTCAGGCCGACCGAGCGGAACAGGGCCGCCAGGGAGGCATTGAGGCCGGGATCGTCGTCCACGATGTAGACAGCCGGTTCACGCATGGCGCACGTCCTCTTCCCGTCGACAAGGCAGGCGGATGGTAAAGCGGGTGCCCCGGCCCTCCTCGGCGCCCGCCTCGACGGTGCCGCCCAGGCGCTGTGCGAGCGTGCGCGCGATCGACAGGCCCAGCCCGGAGCCGTTCACCTTGGTGGTAATGAAGGGATCGAAGATCCGTTCGCCAAGCTCCGAGGGCAGACCAATGCCGGTGTCGCGAACATCGACCCGCACATTGGAGGCGCCCTCGCGCGCGGTCCGGATGTTGAGGTGGCGCTGGCCGAGCGGCTGCATCCCCATGGCCTGAATGGCGTTGGTCACCAGATTGAGGATGATCTGCTGGAGGATGATCGGGTCGCCCTGCACCGGCGGCAGGCTGGGGGCGAGATCGAGCCGGAAGTCGATGGACTGCTCCCGCATGGCTGGCTCGGCGAAGCCCAGCACCACCTTCACCGCCGCGTTCACGCTGGCGTCGGTGGCGGGTTGCGGCGTGCCCCTGAGGAATGACCGCAGGCTCTTGATGACATCGCCTGCCCGCGCCGCTTCGGCACCGATATTGATCAGCACCTCTTCCAGCTCGCCGGCACGGATGATCCGCCCCGTCAGGGTCCTGCGGGCGGCGCCGGCAAAATTGACGATGGCGCCCAGCGGCTGGTTGATCTCGTGAGCGAGCGCCATCGCCATCTCGCCGAGAGCCGCCTGGCGGTCGGCACGAAGCAATTCCTCCACCAGCACTTCGGTGGAGCGCTGCGCCTCGCGCCATGAGGTTTCATCGACGAAGACCAGGGCATGGAGCGCCCCGCGGCCTTCCCCCTCGATCGGAAAGCGCCGCACCAGCAGGTTCTGTGGGGGCATCCCCGCGACGGACCGCACCAGCTCCAGGTCGTCGCCCTGACTTGGGACCGGCGAGATCAGGGCTGCCACATCGCCGGGACCAAACCCCAGCCGATCGAGAACGCGATGGAGCGGGAGGCCCACCACTGCGGCGCCGGGCACTTGGAAAAGCCTGATGAAGGCGTGATTCACGGATTGCACCAGCCCGCAGCTGACGCTGACCAATCCCTCTGGAAAGTTCGCCAGGATGGACCCGACCCGCTCGCAGGCGGGGAGCACGCCGGCTCCTAGGTCCAAACGCTTTGGTTCCAAATCCCTTGGTTCCAAATCCCTTGGTTCCAAGCCCCTTGGTTCCAAGTTCGCGGGCCCCAAATTCGCAGGCCCCAAATTCGCAGGCCCAAAGTTCGCTGGACCCAAGCATCGTGGCGCAAAGTGATTGCGGCTGACACGATCCCCGGAAACGGCATCGGCGCCGAAGAAACCGGCTGCTTCCATTCCCCACCCTCCAAGAGTCCCATCGCGACGATCCCTGACGGATCAACTCTTCTTATGTTTTCTGGTCACGTGCGCCGGCATACGGCGGCTGATCTGGAAAGGACTGGAAATTCACCGCGGCACGAAGAGGCGTTGCTTCCACCGAACACCGGTAAAATCGTCGAAACCCCAAGAGGTTTCACAAAAAAAGACTGCTCTAAACAATAATAGAAGTAATATAGTACAGAAATTTTGGATTGCGGTCAATTTTTAAGTTGCCCTGCAGACTTTTTCAGACGACCCGATCGACCGAATCGTTCCGCCAAATCCGGCCTGCCCGCGCAGTCTGCTTGCACGTTATGATTGAGTATACATGAAATACGCCCATTGACACCCGCCCTCGATGGCGAGGTGTGAATCGGTCGAATGTCCATGGTCGCGACCGGCCCCCCTTCCCACCCTAACCCTGCAAAGCCCGATGGACGATCGGACCGGGTCCTCCCCACTTCTCTCGGGGTTTCTCCCCGGAAGGGGCAGGGATCGCCCCATGCACGCCGCGCGCCCGACCCCGGTCAGGCGGGGTTTCGACGGGGGAAAGGGCGGAATCACGTGCCTTTCGGTCCGGGTTCCCTTCACCGCATAGTGGGGTCGTTCGAAGGCCCCATCGGCGGCTCGCTCGGGGTGGCCATGGCAGCATTCGGGCATATCCAGCATTGGTTCTGAGGAGGTTCAAATGGCCGTAGAGAAAATCAACGCCTCGAGCAGCCTTGCCGAAGTCGTGGATCGCATCCTCGACAAGGGCGTGGTGGTTGACGCCTGGGTTCGCGTCTCGCTGGTCGGCATCGAATTGCTGGCCGTTGAGGCTCGCGTCGTGATCGCGGGTGTCGACACCTATCTGAAGTATGCGGAAGCCGTTGGGCTCACCGCGGGCGCGCAGACCGCCTGACAATCATCGGTCGGATTGCAGTGATCCGGCCGGGCGGGCTCATCGGCTCGCGCTCTCGGAGCCAATCCTTCTGCGAAGACCTCTGGTCCTTGCGGAAAAGGCTCTGATGCCGGGTCCGATCAGCTTGCCCGGCAAGCCGACCGGACCCGCGCGATTGGGTCGCCGGGCCGGACAGGCAGTACGCCTCTCGACCGATTGGCGGTGAATTCACGGGTGAATCCCATCTTGGGCACGGAGGATCGAAGCATGTCTTTGGCCGGCCAGATTTCCCATACCGTTACCACGCTGTCCTCAGCGCGCGCCGCGCGCCGCGAGGACCTGGGGCGCATCCGCACCGATGCCGCCCGCCATCTGAGCGATGCGCGCGCCGCCCAACGGCAAATGGCTTCCGAGCAGCAACACCGCCTGACGGAGGCGCTGCGCAGCATGAAGCTCGGGACCGCCATCCTGCTCGGCAGCGCCGACGAGCGCATCGACGGCTACCGTAAGGACCGGATCAAGCAGGCCGTCCAACTCGACCGCGCGCTGGCCGCCGGGCTCAAGACCCTGCGCAGCGACACCCGCAAATGGATGAGCACCCAGCTCGCCATGCGTCGCAAGGAGGCCGCCGAGAACCTGCGCCAGCGCCGGCGCGACCGCCAGGCCCTCAGCGCCACCATGCGCGAGCTGATGGCCCGCAACCTCGCCTTCCTCGAAGGCCTGACCAAGGACCGCCAAGAGGCTTCGGTCATCTGGCTCGGACGTGCCGCGGCGGCCCATCAAGCCCCTGCCGCACATCATGCCAAGGCCGAGCCCATGAAGGCCCAGCCCCTGAAGGCCGAGCCGATGAAGGCCGAGCCCCTGAAGGCGGAGCCGATCAAGGCGGAGCCCGCGAAGGGCGACGCGCCTCACCACGAGCCCGCCGCCAAGGTCGAGGCGAAGGTCGAGAGCAAGCCCGCCGCAGAGATCAAGCCCGCCGCGCAGAAGCCGGCGGTGGAGAAGGCGGGGTCTGGCAAGTCCGAGTGACGTTCAAAGAACCCCGGCGCGTCGGCGCTCCCGCGCGCCGGCGCCCGCACCTCTTCGATCTGGTGGGCGGCAATTGCGGTTTCGGCAACCGGTGAGGATTTTCGCATGACTACTGAGGTTGCATCCAGAATGCCTCTTTCGCCGGCCTCCAAGCCAGGCGCCGCGGCGTCTGGCGCGTCGGCGGGGGCGCTGCGTGTGGCGGCGGCGTCCGCCGAGCCATCGCCCTTGGTGCCGGATGCCGCCCGGCGGCCCACCTCCTCGGCGCTGACACCCCGCCCGCGGGCGGGGTTCGTCGAGACCGAGCAGGTCAAGGACCTCACCGGCCGCGCGCTGGGCTTCCTCAATGCGGGCTATCCGCTGCATTTCCGCGGGCCGGCTGGAACGGGCAAGACCACCCTCGCCCTGCACGTGGCGGCGCAGCTTGGCCGGCCGGTGATCGTCATCACCGGCGACAACGAGCTGGGCACGGCCGACCTCGTGGGATCACAGCGCGGCTATCATTACCGGAAGGTGGTGGACCAGTTCATCCACAATGTGACCAAGCTGGAAGAGACCGCCAACCAGCACTGGACCGACCATCGCCTGACCACCGCCTGCCGCGAGGGCTATACCCTCGTCTATGACGAATTCACCCGCTCGCGGCCGGAGACGCACAACGTGCTGCTGGGCGTGTTCGAGGAGAAGATGCTGTTCCTGCCCGCCCAGGCGCGAGAGGAATGCTATATCCGCGTCCACCCGGAGTTCCGGGCCATCTTCACCAGCAACCCGCAGGAATATGCCGGCGTCCATTCCAGCCAGGACGCTCTGGCTGACCGCCTCGCCACCATCGACGTGGATTATCCCGACCGGGCCATGGAGCTGGCGGTCGCCGCCGCGCGCACCGGCCTTGCCGAGGCCGCCGCCGCCCGGATCATCGACCTGGTGCGCGCCTTCCGCGCCTCCGGCGCCTACCAGCAGACCCCGACCCTGCGTGCCAGCCTGATGATCGCCCGCGTGGCGGCGCAGGGTGGCTTCGCCGTCTCCGTCGACGATCCGCGCTTCGTGCAGCTGTGCGTGGACGCCCTCGAGTCGCGCATCTTCTCCGGCCAGCGGGCGGATGCCGAGGCGCGTGCGGAGCGCCGGGCCGCGCTCCTCACCCTCATCGCGATCCACTGCCCCTCGGCCGTGGCGCCGCGTGGGCGCCGCAGGGCCGTGCCGCTGAGCCAACCCGAAGGCGCACAATCATGAGCAATGATCGCAAGGTGGCGCGGATGCGGGGGCTGAGGGAAGTTTCCACGGTCCAGACCCAGATCACCCGCTCCGCCCCCGCCAACCGGACACAGGCGGTGAGCCGATTCGCGCGGCTGGAGAACGAACGCATCCGCATTCAGCGCGAGCTGGACGCATGGAACACCCGCAAGGCCGAGGCCGAGCGGATGCTGGCCAAGGTGGGGGAGGAGCTTGCGGCGATGCAGGCCCTGCTGCTGGATGCGCCGTCCGGCGCCCCCCGGGGCGTGTCCCCGTCCAAACGCCAGCGGCGATCACAGACCGCCGGCGCCGCGCCTGCCGCGCCCCGCGCGCACCCGCATATCGAATACTAATGGACCAGCCGAAACGGATGGCACCCCCGTTTCTAAAAATTAATTCGTCAAGTCAAATACTTATGGTTCGATCCGCAAGCGACAGATGGGGTCCATCGGTCGCGGTCGAACCACCAAGCATCCCAGAAATCCAGGCCTCTGAAGGGGAGTGGTTCCATGACCCACAAGGACAAGGATCAGGACAAGGGCCCGCACAAGGCGGAGGGCGCCGGGCCGGAGGCAGCCCGCAAGGCCGAGGCCATGGCTGATCTCGGCGCGGCATTCCGCGGCCTCGGTGGCTTCGTGGAGATGCTCGGCACGCTGGTGGAGAAGGCTGAGGACATCGAACGCCAGGGCGAGTTCAAGGTAAAAGGGCTCGGCGACCAGGCCCGCGGCGTCTACGGCTTCAGCGTCCGCACCGGGATCGGCGGGATCCCCCAGGTCCGCCGGTTCGGCAACCTCAACACCGGTGCCAAGGGCCCGGTGGTGGAGGACGTGCGCGAACCGCTGGTGGACGTGTTCGACGAGGCCGACGAGGTCATCGTTACCGCCGAGATCCCCGGCGTGGCAGAGAACGAGATCTCGCTCGCCCTGGACGGCAACCACCTCGCCCTCGCCACCACCGGCCGCCACCGCTACGCCAAGACAGTCGCCCTACCCGGCAACATCGACCCGGCCTCGCTGGAGCGCAGCCATCGCAACGGCATCCTCCAGGTCAAGCTTCGGAAGGTCTGAGGCCATGACCGGGACGGTGGAGGGGATCGGCGTATTCACCGTGGGGGCAGCCCAGGTGCGGGTCGTCACCGACTGCGCGGCCGACATCTCCGCCATCGTCCAGGCGGAGGAACGGGTGGTGCGCAAGCTGGTGGACCGCGGCCTGTGGCCCCATGAGACGGTGACCCTGTTCGTCCTCGACGACCTTGCGCCGCTGGTGGGCCAATTGGCGCAGACGCACCGGATGCTGGCGGACGATCTGGTGCGCCTCCCGCAGCGCCCCATGGTCAATCTCTACGATCCGCGCCACGCCATGGAGTGCTTCGTCTTCGTGAACCGCCAGATCATGGTGGCGGAGGGCTATTGGGGCGACAGCCT
>NCHM01000380.1 GCA_002257205.1 Rhizobiales bacterium 24-66-13
CCGAAGAACAGCGGGCCGCTGACATCGAACGCCTCGACCCCCGGCGGCAGCAGGGCGCGCACGTCGCCTTCCCCGTCCTCGCCGTTGGAAAAGACCTCCACGCGGGTCATTCCCGCCATGCGATGCATGAAGATGACCGCCGCCAGAACCACGCCCACCGCGATTGCCACTGTGAGGTCCACCGCGACCGTCAGCCCGAGCGTGGAGAGCAGCAGCAGCCGGTCGCCGACGGGGGCGCTCATGAGATGGCGGATCTTGCCGATCTCGCTCATGTTCCAGGCCACCACCATGAGGATGGCGGCAAGGCTCGCCAGCGGCACATAGACCGCGAGCGGCGCCAGCAGCAGCATCACCGCCAGCACGAACGCCGCATGCATCACACCGGACACCGGCGTGCGCGCGCCGGCGCGGATATTGGTCGCGGTACGCGCGATGGCCCCCGTCGCCGGCAGGCCGCCAAATAGGGCGGACGCGGTATTGGCGAGGCCCTGGGCCACCAGTTCCGCATTGGGCCGATGCCGCCCGCCGGTCATGCCGTCCGCCACCACGGCGGACAACAGGCTCTCGACCCCGGCGAGGAAGGCGATGGTCAGCGCGCTCGGCAGCAGATCGCCGATGCGGGCGAATGTGATGGTGGGGAAGCTCGGCGCCGGCAGCGCGCCGGAAATGCCGCCAAAGCGCGTGCCGATGGTATCCACCGGCAGGTTCAGGAACATCACCGCGAGCGAACCGAGCAGCACCACGATGAGGAAGCCCGGCGCCTTGGGCGCCACGCGCCGCAGGATGAGGATGATCGCAAGGGCCGCGATGGACAAGGCCGCGGTGGCGAGCGAGACCGTGGGCGCCGCCTTGATCAGCGCTTCCCACTGGCCGATGAACTCGGCCGGCAGATGGGCGATGGTGAGCCCGAAGAAATCCTTCACCTGGCTGGAAAAGATGATGACCGCGATGCCGGCGGTGAAGCCCGTGACCACCGGCTCGGGAATATAGCGCATGAAATTGCCGAGCCGGGCGAAGCCCGCCGCCATCAGGATGATGCCGGCCATGAGGGTGGCGATGATGAGCCCGTCATAGCCATGGACGGCGATCACGTTCGCCACCACCACCACGAACGCGCCGGTAGGGCCGCCGATCTGATAGCGGCTGCCGCCGAAGGCCGAGATGATGAAGCCGGCCACCACCACCGTGATCAGCCCTTTGTCCGGACTTGCGCCGGAGGCGATGGCGAGCGCCATGGCGAGCGGCAGGGCGACGATCGCGACCGTGAGGCCGGAGACGGCATCGGCGCGCAGGTCGTTGAAGTGATATCCCTGCGCGAGCGCGGTCACGAGTTTGGGAACGAAGCCCTGCCTCTGGGATCGTCTCCCCTGGCTGGGAACAGGCCCTGCCACATCGGTCATCTCATGTTCCCCATATCGGCCCCGGCGCCGGCGTGCGAAAAAATGAGCACATGCGCGGCGTGAAATCGGGGCAACATCAATGCCCGTCGAGGCCTCGAAGCGCGGCCCAGGCAGGAACACGGCTCCCTAGCACTAAGTTTGGGCGCGGTGGGGTAAACATTCATGTACCAAATCGTCACAGAAGTGTGTTAGTGTTTAGAATGCCGATTTGTAGCGCGCATCTAGAACGATCCGTGAAGCAATTTGGCTGTGTCCATTAGGCTGCGAGGCGAGAAACGGGTAGCGGACTTGAGGGTGTTTTGAAACTTCTTTTGAGTTGTTCCAAAACGTGTTCAGCACGCATCAGCAAGTTTAGCAATGGTGGATGGCCCTAGCCAGTATTGGCGACCTGACCTCAACGGAAATACACATGAGCCGTAACCGAGACTTCCGAGAGCCGCGCCGTCGTGGCTTTGATGACGACTTCGCCGCCCCGCCGCGCAGCAGTTTTGGAGGGGGCGACCGCCCCTTTTCTTCGCCGAGCAGCAGCTTCAGTGCTCCGGCTCCGTCTGGTCCGCCAATCGACGCCACCGTCAAGTGGTTCAACCCTGAGAAGGGCTTCGGCTTTGTCGAGCTCTCCGACGGTTCCGGCGACGTGTTCCTGCATGCCCGTGCCCTTGAGGCCGCCGGCCAGGAAAGCGTTCCTCCGGGTTCCAAGCTGAGCGTTCGCGTCGGCCAGGGCCAGAAGGGCCGCCAGGTCACCGAAGTGCTCGAAGTCGATACCTCGACCGCCGAGGCAGCCCCTCCCCGCCGTGAACGCACGGGTGGGTTTGGTGGCGCGCCCCGTTCGGGCGGCTTCGGCGCTGGCGCCGGTGCTGGTCCGCGTGCGGCTTCCGGCCCCACGGAAGAGCGTGTCGGCACCGTGAAGTGGTACAATCCCGATAAGGGCTTCGGCTTCATCGCCGTCGAAGGCGGCGGCAAGGACGTGTTCGTCCACGTCACCGTCGTGTCCCGCTCCGGCTTGGCCGATCTGGCCGAAGGCCAGCGCGTCGTGGTGCAGGTGGGTCAGGGCCCCAAGGGTCCCGAAGCCCGCGGCATCGAAGTCGCCGACTGATCACTGAATTTGGGGCGGGATTTCCCGCCTCGCTTTTCGAGACGGGCGTGGCCTCTGCGGTCGCGCCCGTTATCGCATATGTTAGGGATACAGCGTAAAAATGGCGCAGCAAGCCGAGGCAGACCTCCAGGGCCTCCTCGATAAATTGAAGACGGCCCAGCGCGAGCTTCTCCTCAACGCCGCTCGGTCCGCGACTTTTCCCTCGGATGGCGCACTGCGCAAGATTTCCGAATTGGAAGGCGCCATCGCCGCGACCGAAGCGCTTCTTCAGGAAACCGCGCCCAGACGTTGACCGGGGCCGCCGGAACATGGCAATCGGGCGCTTTCTCAAGTGTCCGACCGACACCGGCAGGACACGCGGCTGCCCCCCTGCGGGCCGTTTGCGTGAACAGGAAGGGCCGGGTCGCGACGCGCGGTCTTCAAGGCGCGCGGTCGCCGACCTCTCGTCATCGACCCGCAGATCCGCGACGCGCGGCTTAACACTCCTGAATTCGCCACACCGGAGTTTGCCACTCCAGAATTTGCGGCGCGAGGATTGCGGCGCCTGACATCGGCCGGTTCCAAGGCTGCACACGCGTCGCCTCGCCCCACCCCGCGCGCGAAATGCGCGCCGCGGCCGGGCCTTGCCTCAGCTCGCCCGCTCCACCAGCAGCCTCGCCACCGCCGCGCGCAACTCCGGGAGCCCGGCGCCGGTATGGCTCGAGGTCGCGAACACATGCGGAAAGGCTGCCGGCCGCTTGCGGATTTTCGCTTCCGTCTCCGCGAGGCGCTCGGGAAACGCGCTCGGCTTCACCTGGTCCACCTTGGTGAGCACGATGGCGTAAGATACCGCCGCCTTGTCCAGCAGGTTCAGCACATCCTCGTCCACCGGCTTGATGCCGTGGCGCGCGTCGATCAGCACGAACACGCGGGCCAGATTCACCCGTCCGCGCAGATAGTCGAGAATGGTCTGCGTCCAGGCCTCGACCTTCTCCTTGGGTGCCTTGGCGAAACCATAGCCCGGCATGTCCACCATGGTGAGCTGGGGACCGACGCGAAAAAAAATCAGCTCCTGCGTGCGCCCCGGCGTCACCGACGTGCGCGCCAGCGTCTTGCGGCCGGTGAGCGCGTTGACGAGGCTGGATTTGCCCACGTTCGAACGGCCCGCGAAGGCGATTTCGAGCCCCAGCATGGGCGGCAGGAATTCAACCGTCGGAGCAGCCGTGAGGAAATTCCATTCGGCGGCAAACAGCAGCCGCCCCTGTTCGAGGAATTGCGCGTCCAGGTCTGTCGAAGGCTCGGTCATGCACGGCTTATCCGCCGGACCGGCGGGTTTCGCAAGCCTTACGCGGATCTTGCCCGTCACAGGCTCATCCGCTGCAAAGTCGTGTCGCGATCCACCAGCCGATGTTTCAGTGCGCCGGCCACATGCAGCGCCAGCACCGCCAGCAGCAGGTAGGCGAGCGTCGCATGCAGCAGGCTCATCGCCGCATAAAGGTCCGCGTCCGGCGCCACGAGATCGGGCAAGGTGAACAGATTGAAGGGGCGCGTCGGCAGATGCAGCGGCGATGAAGAAACCACCAGCCAGCCCGTGAGCGGCAGCGCGAGCATGAGCACAT
This sequence comes from Rhizobiales bacterium 24-66-13, assembly GCA_002257205.1. Taxonomy (GTDB): domain Bacteria; phylum Pseudomonadota; class Alphaproteobacteria; order Rhizobiales; family Xanthobacteraceae; genus NCEH01. Next base: position 4,092 of record NCHM01000380.1, read on the forward strand.
AGAACAGCGCATGGACCATCCGCGCCGCCGCCGCCTCAAGGCGCGCGCGGCCGCCTTCCGCCGGCGCCGTTCGGGGATGCGCCGTTCTCGCGCGCAGCGCGAGCCGCAGCGCCACAAGCGGGAGCACCAGAACGCCGAGCGACTTGTGCCATTGGTACAGAGCGAAGGTCTGCCCGAGATCGAACGTTCCATAGGCCATGGCCAGCCCGAGCCCGAGCAGCACCATCAGCAGCGCCGCCATGGCCCAATGCAACCATCGCAGCGGCAGGCTCCACCGTTCGGGCGCCGATTCCAAATGCCCGGTCATCGCGGGGTGGCCTGTGCATAGACGGTGATGCGCACATCATTCGAGACCAGCGGCAGGCCGCCGGTCATGCCGAAATCCGAACGATGGATCGCCCCTTCCACCTGGAAGGCGAAGCCATCGCGGCTGCCAGCGCGGTGCTG
>NCHM01000381.1 GCA_002257205.1 Rhizobiales bacterium 24-66-13
CGTCATGTGGAAGCGAAAATCTTCCAGCACAAAGGGATAGCCATAGCGGTGCAGATGCTCCAGCTGGCGGGCGGTGAGCCGCTCGGGCCGGCGCCGCGCCACCTCCTGCTCCGTGAGGGGCGCGCGCAGGCCGTCCAGTTCCACCACCGCGCAGCCGGCCAGATCCAGCAGGGCCGGCACCGGCGTGGGCGTCATCAGCGCCAGGAACGGGCCGAGCTGCTGCACTTCCAACGGCGGCAGCTCGAACGGGCGATAGCCGGTCGCGAAGGCGGAGACGGCGGCGAACAGATCGGCCTCGTCCAAGCCCTCGGCGAGGCGGAACGGCGCCTTCAGCGTGCCGTGGAACCCGTAGCGGCGCGGCTCCTGCGTCAGGGCATGCCAAGTCTCGGCGTCGAAGCCGGCGAGCGCGGGCGGCGCGAGGTCGGCGCCGGTGACGGCATCATAGCCGAGCACGGCGGAGCCGAAAGCCCACAGGGCGCTGTCGCCGGGCGGCGCAAGATAGATGGCATAGCGCGGCGACATTCGATCCCCCATGCAAAACCGGCGCGGCGGGCGCGGACGGCGCGCCAAACTAAGGCCGCCCCGCGCCCGCGCAAGACGCGCCGCGTTTTTTAAAGCATTTTCAAGCGAAGTGGAGACCGGTTCGCGTGAATAAAATGCGACAGCGCAATGCGTTAGAACACCCGCGCACCTTCGACGAACACTTCGCGCACCACCGGCGTCTCCCCGTCGAGACGGAAGCGCAGGAGATCGGCGCGCAGGCCCGCTTCCAGCCGGCCGCGATCGTCCAGGCCCGCCATGCGCGCCGGACGCGCCGTGACCAGCGCCATGGCCTGCGGCAGCGCGATGCCCTGCCGGGTCAGCGCCAGCGCGCCCTGGAGCAGGCTCGCGGGCACATAATCGGAGGCCAGCGCGTCCAGCAACCCGGCGGCCGCGAGATCCTTCATGGCGACCCCGCCGGAATGGGAGCCGCCGCGCACCACATTGGGCGCGCCGCCGATGGTGGTCAGCCCCGCCGCATGGGCGGCGCGGGCGGCGTCCATCGTGGTGGGAAATTCGGAAATGGTGCAGCCGGCGTCCTGCGCCATCGCCACATGGGCGGGCACGGTGTCGTCATGGCTCGCCAGTACGATGCCGGTGTCGCGCAGCAGGGCCGCCAGGCGGGAATGATTCTCCGCCACCGCCGCCCGCCCGCGCTCGGTGCGCTCGAGCACTTCCTGTTCCACCTCGTCGGCACTCTTGCCGATGCCGGAGAGGAAGGTCTTCAGATGCTCCACATTGCGCCATTGGCGGGTGCCGGGCGTGTGGTCCATGAGGGAGGCGAGCGACAGCCGCTCCCGGCCGAGCTGCGGTTCCACAAGCTCCAGCACGGAGGGGTCGGTGAGCTCGCAGCGCAGGTGAATATGGTGGTCGGCGCGGAACAGCGGCGCGCCTTGCTCCACCGCCTCCAGCATCACGGTGAACAATTCGCGGCGCACGGATTTCGCCTGGTCGAACCCGCCCGCGCAGATGGCGTCGAACACCGTGGTGATGCCCGAGGCGACGGTCTGCCCGTCATGGGCGAGGGCGGCGGCGCGCGGATCGGGCCAGATCACCTTCGGCCGCGGCACGAAATGGCCTTCGAGCGCGTCGGTGTGCAGATCGATCAGCCCGGGGGCGATGTAGTCGCCGCCGCAATCCTGCGCCGCCGGAAGCTGGGAGCGCCCCTCGCCCACATCGTGGATGCGCCCGTCGCGCACCACCAGGGTTCCCGGAGCGATGCGGTCCTCGAACACGAGGAGCGCATGGGTCAGAATGGTCTCCATCACTGCCTTTCGATGGCCCCTGCTTTCGATGGCGTGGCGCGTGGCGCGCCGCGCGGACGGCCGCGCCACGCGCCTGTTGCCGGAATCGTCTGTCATAGATGGATGACGGCGCGGTGACCCGCAATCAGGATTCCGGCTTGGTCTTGACCACCTGGTAGAGCTGGAAGCGATCCCCGCTATAGATCAGCTTCATTTCGTCGGGGTCGGGATTCTTGTCATTGGGCTCGGTGAACAGCAGATAGACATAGTCGAAATGCTTTGGCCACAGGTCCCAATAGCGCGGCCCGTCCACAGTGGGCTCCTCGGAGGAGAGCAGCATCTGTTCGAGGGTCGGCGGAGTGCCGTCCTCGGTGTCGACCCAGTCCTTATAAGGCGGGCGCACGCGCAGGATCTGCTTGCCGGGCACCGTGAAGGCGGTGGTGACGAGCGCGGATTTCTCGATCATGGCGAGGCAGGCGGCATGCACGAGGCCGAGGTCGCGCACGTCGTAGCCGCCCATGGGATCGGCATAGGCGACGAGCACCTTGGAGCCGCGCTTGATCTGCTCCACCGAGCCACGGAATGCCACGGTCCATTGCGACAGGCGGTTCCAGACCAATTGCACCTCGCCGACGCGCACCGCCAGCAGCAGCAGGAGCACGATGGCGAACCCGCGCCGCGCCAGGCGGTGGCGCAGATCCACCTGGATGCAGGCGATGACCATGAAGGCGATGGCGATGGGGATGCGCTGGTCCGCCATATAGGTGGCGAAGAAGGTGCGCGGCAGCGCCAGATAGATCACCCCGCTCACGATCAGCAGCGGCGTGATCACCGGATGCAGGCGGATCAGGCGATGGCGCACCGCCCACAGGGCGGCCAGCAGGACGATGCCGGTGAGGGTGAAGGCGACATAATCGTAATAGACGTTCACCACCATCTCGATGCCGTCGATCTTGCCGCGCGGCTCCCACCAATCCTGCCCGGCGAGCTTCAGCGTCGGGCTTGCCAGCATCAGGGGCACGGTGAGGGCGAACGGAAAGCCGGCGGTGACGAAGCGCACGATGCGCAGGCGCAGCGGCCCTTCGGCGCGCTGCCACAGGCGGTAGAGCTCATACGACAGGATACCGATGCCATAGATGCCGGTCGCCACCAGATGGCAGAAGAACAGCATCAGCACGAACAGGCAGGAGACGAGATAGCGCCAGGGCCATGCCCGGTCGCGCAGCAGGATCCAGCAGGCGAGGGCGGTCAGCGCGAGGCCGATGCCGAAGATGTAGTTCATCACGCCGACCAGGAACACGCTGTTGTACAGCAGCGGGAAGGCGAGCAGCGCGATCGCCGACCAGGAGCCGAACAGGGCGCGATGCAGCAGCATGGTGCCGAAGGCGATCAGCGCGAAGGTGGCGAGCGTGAACACCTCGCCGGCCGCGTAGACGTTCATCACCCGCGCGAAGATCGGCACCACCAGATCCACCATCAGATTGGGGATCACGCTCCATTCGATGAAATAGAAGCGGGAAAGGTCAGGATCACCCGGCACCGAGGCGATCACATGCATGCGGGCGAGATGGTTCACATAGTCCGACAGCGGCGGGATAGGATGCGTCAGGATCGGGATCGCCACCATGACAAGGCAGATAACAAAGAGCAGCGCGATGTAGCGGGGCCGCAAATCGAGCGCGCGTCTCGCATGTTGGCGTGAGGTCGGCATCAATATATCCTAAGGGAAGGCAGGCGGAAGGAAGGCACCGCCCCGCGCGCAGCACGGTTAGGCCGGGAAATGTGTTGGATACATGACCGGCCCGCGGGCGTTTCCCCGGCTTTCCCGGCAGCGGTTCCAAATCGCCGTTTTGTGACCTGCCAACGCTTTCCCCGCCTTGGCGGCCCGCCACGGGGCGGCGCAGTTAAAAACCGTTCGACTTTGCCTCCACATGCTCTAGAACGGCGCCGCCCCAAGCCCGATGATGTGAGAGGCCGAGCCGATGAGCGTGCAGGAACCCGCCGAGCTGGCGGAAGGACGATTGCAAGCCGAGGTGCTCGCCAAGGCCCTCCCCCACATGCAGCGCTATGACGATGCCATCATCGTCGTGAAATACGGCGGCCACGCCATGGGCGACGAGGCCGTGGCGCGCAATTTCGCCGAAGACATCGTGCTGCTGGAACAGGCCGGCGTGAACCCGGTGGTGGTGCACGGCGGCGGCCCGCAGATCGGCGCCATGCTCACCAAGCTCGGCATCAAGAGCGAATTCGCAGGCGGCCTACGCATTACCGACAAGGCGACGGTGGAAATCGTCGAAATGGTGCTCGCCGGCTCAATCAACAAGCAAATCGTGGGCTTCATCAACGAAGCTGGCGGCAAGGCCATCGGCCTGTGCGGCAAGGACGGCAACATGGTGCTGGCCAAGAAGGCGAGCCGCGTGGTGGTCGATCCCGGCAGCAATATCGAGAAGGTGGTGGACCTCGGCTTCGTGGGCGAGCCGGACCAGGTGGACACCATGGTGCTCGACCAGATCCTCGGCCGCGAGCTCATTCCCGTGCTGGCGCCGGTGGCTGCCGCGCTCGACGGCGGAACCTATAACGTGAATGCCGACACCTTCGCCGGCGCCATCGCCGGCGCGCTCGGCGCCAAACGGCTGCTGATGCTCACCGACGTGCCCGGCGTGCTGGACAAGGACAAGCAGCTCATTCCCCGCCTCACCATCGCCCAGGCAAAGGCGCTGATCGCCGAC
>NCHM01000382.1 GCA_002257205.1 Rhizobiales bacterium 24-66-13
CGCGTGCCGTTCGTGGATTTCGAGCGCGGCTGGGGCACGCGGCGGCAGGTGGACCAGATCTTCGCCCAGGCCAATATCCAGCGCCGCATCGCCTTCGAGGTGAACGAATTGGGCACGCTGCTGGATCTGGTGGCGCAGGGGCTGGGCGTGGCGCTGGTGCCGGAGGCGATCGCGCGCGGCCATCACCCCACCGTCGGCATCGCCCATCTGGCGGGGCCGGAAATCTGCTGGGAACTGGTGGTGGCCCATGTGGAGACGCCCGGCCAGGCCCACGCCAATCCTGCGGCGCGTGCCTTCCTCGATCTGCTCGGCGCCTCCGGCGACGGGACCGACCCGTGCGAAATGCGTCCGGCCCCGGCCCTCGCCCCCGTCTCCTGACCGCGTTTTCACCGTGCCGCGCCCCCTCACCCCGGCCCTCTCCCCGTGGGGGAGAGGGGGCGCATGGGGCGGTGAGAGGGCGTCGGGGGCGGAAGGTGTGCACGTCGCGCCGAGATTCACCTCTCCCCGCCGGGGAGAGGTCGGCCGCGCAGCGGACGGGTGAGGGGGTGCGGTCGGTCGGGCGATCGGCCCCTCACCCCAGCCCTCTCCCCGTGGGGGAGAGGGGCGCGTGGAGCGGCGAGGGGGCGTATGGGGCAGGAAGCGTGCACGTTCCGCCTGGATTCACCTCTCCCCGGCGGGGAGAGGTCGGCCGCGCAGCGGACGGGTGAGGGGGCGCGGTCGGTCGGGCGATCGGCCCCTCACCCCAGACCTCTCCCCGTGGGGGAGAGGGGGCGCGTGGGCGGCTCGTTCCTATTTCTGCCGGCGCATCGCCTCGGCCAAGGCGGCGGCCAGCGCGCCGTCGGCGGGCTTTGAGGGCTTCGCCTGGGTCGCGCGGCGCACGTCGGCGGGCGAGGCGCCCGATTGCGGCGGGCGCGGGCCGGAGGGGCGGGCGGCGCCGTCGTCCTTGCGCATGGTGAGGGCGATGCGCTTGCGCTTCACATCCACCTCCACCACCCGCACCTTCACCACGTCGCCGGCTTTGACCACCTCGTGCGGGTCCTTCACGAACCGGTCCGCCAGCGCCGAGACGTGCACCAGCCCGTCCTGATGGACGCCGATGTCCACGAACGCGCCGAAGGCGGCGACATTGGTCACAACGCCTTCCAGCAGCATGCCGGGCACGAGGTCCTTCATATCGTTGACGCCGTCCGCGAAGGTGGCGGTCTTGAATTCCGGGCGCGGGTCGCGGGCCGGCTTCTCCAGCTCGGCGAGGATGTCCTTCACGGTGGGCAGGCCGAAGCGCTCGTCCACGAACACCTTGGGGTCGAGCGCCTTCAGCGCCGCGCTATCGCCCATGAGAGAACGCACGTCGCGCCCGCAGGAAGCGATGATCTTCTTCGCCAGCCCATAGGCCTCGGGATGCACCGAGGAGGCATCCAGCGGCTCGGTGCCGTTGGTGATGCGCAAAAATCCGGCGGACAATTCGAACGTGCGCGGGCCGAGCCGGGCGACGTCGAGCAATTGCTTGCGGCTCTTGAACGCGCCCACCGCGTTGCGATGCGCCACGATGGCTTCGGCCAGCGACGTGCCGAGCCCGGAGATGCGCGCCAGCAGGGAGGGCGAGGCAGTGTTGAGATCGACGCCGACCGCGTTCACCGCGTCTTCCACCACCGCGTCCAGGGCTTTCGCAAGGCGGCTCTGGTCCACGTCGTGCTGGTATTGGCCCACCCCGATGGATTTCGGCTCGATCTTCACCAATTCCGCCAGCGGGTCTTGCAGGCGGCGGGCGATGGAGACCGCGCCGCGCAGCGAGACGTCCACGTCCGGCATCTCGGCGGCGGCCGTGGCGGAGGCGGAATAGACCGAGGCGCCGGCCTCGCTCACCACCACCGTCTTGGGCTTCGGCGCCGGCAGAGCGGAAAGGACATCGGCCGCCAGCTTTTCGGTCTCGCGGCTCGCGGTGCCATTGCCGATGGCGATCAGCTCCACATTGTGCTTGCGGATGAGGTGGGCCAGTTCCGCGCTGGCGCCGGTAATGTCGTTGCGCGGCTGGAAGGGATAGATGGTCGAGGTGGCGATCAGCTTTCCGGTCTGGTCCACCACGGCCACCTTCACGCCGGTGCGGATGCCGGGATCGAGCCCCATGGTGGCGCGCGCGCCGGCCGGGGCGGCGAGCAGCAGATCCTTCAGATTGCGGGCGAACACGCGGATCGCCTCTTCCTCCGCCCGCTCGGTCATGGAGGTCATGAGGTCGATGGAGAGATGCAGCGAGAGCTTCACCCGCCAGGCCCAGCGCGCCACATCGCGCAAGAAGGCATCGCCCGGCCCGCCGGCGGCGGAAATGGCGTAGGCTTGCGCGATCATGCGCTCCACCGGCTTGATGGGCGCGGGATCGTCGGCATCCACGTCGAGGTCGAGCGAGAGCACCTCTTCGTTGCGCCCGCGCAGCATGGCCAGCGCGCGATGGCTCGGCACATTGGCCCAGCGCTCGGAATGGTCGAAATAATCGCGGAACTTGGCGCCCGCCTCCTCCTTGCCGTCGATCACCTTGGCGCGCAGCACCGCATTGGCCTGCATATGGGTGCGCAGGCGGCCGATGAGCTCGGCATTCTCGGCGAAGGTCTCCACCAATATGTCGCGCGCGCCGTCCAGCGCCGCCTTGGTGTCGGGCACGTCGGCGCTGAGGAAGCGCGCGGCGAGCTCGGCGGGAACGCTGGCGCGATCGGCCAGAATGGCTTCGGCGAGCGGGCCGAGGCCGCGCTCGCGGGCGATCTCCGCCTTGGTGCGGCGCTTGGTCTTATAGGGGAGGTAGAGGTCCTCCAGCTCCGCCTTGGTGGTGGCAGCGGCGATCTTCGAGGAGAGCTCGTCGGTGAGCTTGCCCTGGGCGGAGATGGACTTCAGCACGCTCTCGCGCCGCTGCTCCAATTCGCGCAGATAGGAGAGGCGCTCTTCCAGCGTGCGCAATTGGGTGTCATCGAGGCCGCCGGTGGCCTCCTTGCGGTAGCGGGCGATGAAGGGAACGGTCGCGCCTTCGTCCAGCAGCCCCACCGCCGCATTCACCTGCGCGGGCCGCGCCGCGATCTCGCGGGCGATGATCTGGGCGATCTGGTCGGAGGTGGCGGCCATGGGGTCTCCTGCGGCGTTTTTCGGGGCGCCCTTGTGGGCTGATTCTGGACTGCACGCCAAATCGGGCCGGCCTATGGTCGCAGAGTCAGCGCCTCTTGCGAAGCGTGTCGGGGGCGGGGGCGCGGATCGGGCGGACCGGGTGGGTCTGAAGGATCGGCGATGGGGGATCGGCGATGCGGAATTTGCGCTGAACGTGCCGCCGGATTCATGTGGGGCGAACATTCGCCCGAAAAGCCGGTTTGGTGTGCCGCGAAGGCGCGGAGAAGCCTCACGAAACCCCAGTTCGTCCGCGCTAAGCCATTGTTTCACGTGAAACATTTTGCGCGAAAGACGGGGCGGGGCGGGCTGATCGGATCGCGCTAGGTCCGACCGACAGTCAGCGGCGTGGCGCATCGTCGAGGCGCCTTGCGGCAGGTGCGCGCGAATGTCTTTCTTCCACCGTTCGTCATGGCCGGGCGTGTCCCGGCCATCCACGCCGGGCCGCCGGCGCGGGCCTTGAAAATCTGGTGCCTGCGGTGCCGCGTGGATGCACGGGACGAGCCCGTGCATGACGATGCTCTGCTGCAACGGCGTCAAGCCATGAATGTCGATCGCGCTCTATTGGCGCGGCGGCCGATGGCTGCGCACCCAGCGCGCCCGCAGGATCAGGAAGACGAACAGCAGGATGGAGATCACCGCCAGCACCGTGCCCCAATTGCTGGCGATGCGCAGCACCCGGCCGAGCGTGTCGGTGCGCTCGCCCACCTCCTGGGTGATCGGCGCGCGGGTATCGAGCTGGACGATCGGGCCGTCGGAGGTCAGCACCGTGAGATCGCCGCGGCCGAACTGGAACGGCCGGTCGAGATCCGGCGCAGCGGCGCCGAGGGTGCGATACATGATGCCGCGCTGGCCGTTGGCAACCACCGCCTGGGCCACGCCCGCCCCGGTGACGCCGGAGACATTGAGCAGAACCTCGCTCGGCCGCTCGCGCAGGATCAGCCGGTCCTCGGCAATGGTCACCTTGCTGGTGGCGCCGGCCACATTGGTGTCGAGCGCGAGGAACGTGCCTTCCGGCCGTGCCTCGGTGTCATTGGCGACCACGGTGAGCTTGGCGCGTTCCGGCGAAATGCCGGCGGCAGCGGCGATGGCGACCATCTGCGGCAGCCGCGACGCGCCCGCCTGCAAATAGGCCTGGGGTACGAAAATCTCCGCTTTTTCAGCCAGATAGGGCACGATGCCGACGAAATCCTCGGTCTTCGGCGCCGGCTCCAGCATAACCCGGCTGGAGGGCAGCACCGCGACCGGGAAGGATTGCGGCGTCTCGCGACACCGGTCGCTCATGGGCTGGCGCTGGAACGAGACGCGCAGCACGTTGCGGGCCGTCAGCGCATAGTCCGGCACCGCCACCTT
>NCHM01000383.1 GCA_002257205.1 Rhizobiales bacterium 24-66-13
CCGGTGCTGGATCCGGTGGTCTATCTGTTCTGGGGCCTGCCGCTGTTCCTGTCCGGTCTCGTTCTCGCCCGTCTCGCGCCGCTGGTTGCGGGGCGGGAGGCTATGGTGGGGGCCGGCGCGCTGCTGCTCGCGGCGCTTGCGCAGGCGCGCGGCCTTGGAAGCCTGTTCATCGTCTATCCCTATCTCGCGGGTTTGATGGCGCTGGGTCGCGGTCTGCTGAGCGGGGACGGGCGGCTCGCGCGCGGCTTCGCCTTTCTCGGTCGGCGGACCATGGGGATCTATCTGCTGCACGGGCCGCTGTTCCTGAAAGCGGGGCAGATGCTGGTTTCCAAGGCGGGGCTGGTGGGGTGGCCGGGGTTTTTTGCCCTGTGGGGATTCGGCTTTGCGTTCGGGCTCGCGGCGACGCTTGCGGTGGAGCGGCTGCGGCTTGACGGCCTCCTGTTCGGGGCCCCCACGCCGCGCCCGCGAAAGGGCCGCCACCATTCCGCCGAACTCGCGGGCGATCAGTCTGGGCCGAGATGTGGGGAAGCATGACTGCGCGATTCGTCTTCAGGTGTGTTGCGGCCCTTCTGGCCTTGCTGGGTGGGACCGGGCTCGCCATGGCCCATCCCCACGTGTGGGTGACCATGAAGACCCAGGTGGTCTATGCCCCGGACGGCACCATCACCGGGCTGAAGCAGGACTGGACGTTCGACGACGCCTTCACCGCCTTCGCCCTCCAGGGTCTGGAGCGGAACAAGGATGGTTCTTACCCTGACAGCGTCTTGAAGCCCCTGGCCGAGGTCAATGTGACCTCGCTGAAAGAATATGATTATTTCGTCAAGGCAAAGACCGCGACGGCGAAGCTCGTGTTCAAGGATCCGGTCGATTATTACCTGACCTATGAGAACGAAGCCCTGACGCTTCACTTCTTCCTGCCGCTGGTAAAACCCATCCCGGCCAAAGGCAGCATGAGTTTCGACATTTACGATCCGACCTATTTCGTCTCGTTCGAATTTGCCGAAAAAGACCCCGTGTCTTTGTCCGGGGCGCCGAAGGGTTGCACGTTCCAGACCGTGCAGCCGGAGCAGCCGCAGAACATGCAGCTCGGGGAGGAGTTCTTCACCAACCTCACCTCCTCCAGCACGTATGGCGCCCAATACGCCGACAAAGTCGCGGTGAAGTGCCCATGACGCGCCTTCTCGCCGAAGCTTCGGCGGGATTCGGGCGAAGTTCATGTGTTTCAAATGTGACCTACCGGAAGAGCCTTCCATGATGCTTTGCTGGCGGCCGTCCCGTGCCCGACGCCACCCGTTCGCCCGCGCCGGGGGCCTGCTCGCGGGGACCCTGGTCGCGGGCCTCGCGGTCGCGGTCCTGATCCTGCTGGTGGCGGAGCCGGCGATCGCGCAGGCGCTGAACGCGGCGCCCGGGGCCTTCGGTCCCAAGACGACGCCGTTCGGGCTCGGCGCCGGGGGGCCTGCGCCCTCCGGCCTTACCGGCTTTATCATCGCCAAGCAGAGCGAGTTCTATCGCGCGCTGATCCATGCGGTGCGGGCGGCGAAGGCGGATGGGAATGCCTTTGGCCTGCTGGCCGGGCTCTCCTTTGCCTATGGCGTGTTCCATGCCGCCGGGCCGGGACATGGCAAGGCGGTGATCTCCTCCTATCTGCTGGCGGATGGCGGCACGCTGCGGCGTGGGGCGCTGCTGGCGCTGGCGGCGGGCATGGTGCAGGCGCTGGCGGCGGTGCTGTTCGTCGGCCTGCTGGCGATCCTGCTGGGCGGCACAGCGGCGTCCATGGCCGGGGCCATGAATGTGCTGGAGATCGCGGCCTATGGCGGCATCGCCGTGTTCGGCGCCTATCTCGCCTTCCGCAAGGCGGTCAGCCTGATCGCGGTGCTGCGCGGCCAGCCGGCGGGCCATGTGCATGGACCCGATTGCGGCTGCGGCGACAAGCATGCGCCGGACCCGCATCTGCTCGATGGGCGGGGCGGTTGGAAGCGGGCGGCGGTGGCGGTGGTCTCCGCCGGCGCGCGGCCGTGCTCGGGCGCGATCCTGGTGCTGACCTTCGCTCTGTCCCAGGGCGTGATCTGGAGCGGCGTCGCGGCCACCTTCGCCATGGGCCTCGGCACAGCGCTGACGGTTACGGGCATCGCGGCGCTTGCGGTCTATGGCAAGAGGCTGGCGGTCAAGCTCGCCACGATCGCCTCGGGGCGCGGCACGGCTTTGCTGCTGACCATCGAGATGGGGGCGGCCATGCTGGTCTGCTTCTTCGGCGTCGCCCTGCTGACCGGCTATGCCGTGAGCGAACGCCTGCTGCCGGGCTAAAACTTTGCTGTTGCAACGGGTTTTCGCTGCGATGCACCAAAATTCGCCGCGCCTCCTTTTTCAGCAACTTCGTTTCACAATCCCTCCAAACAACGAAATTGCCGGGGGCGCGGGCGCGTGTAAGCTTTGAGGCAGATCAAAAGATGCGTCGGCGTCCCAATGGGCGCACGAAGGAGAGCGGCCCGGCGGCCGCCGCGTCGCACCGGAGGCGCCCATGGCCATGAAGCCCGTCTCGCTCGACGACAAATATGACCTCACGCAGGACGACGTGTTCGTCTCCGGCACCCAGGCCCTCGTCCGCCTGACCTTGATGCAGAAGGAGCGCGACCGGCGCGCCGGGCTCAATACCGGCGGCTATGTCACCGGCTATCGCGGCTCCCCGCTCGGCGGGCTGGACCAGCAGTTCGGCCGCGCCCAGAAGATCCTCACCGCCAACGACATCCTGTTCCAGAGCGGGCTGAACGAGGATCTTGCCGCAACCGCCCTGTGGGGTTCCCAGCAGGCGGAATTGCGCGGCGAAGGCAAGTATGACGGGGTGTTCGGCCTCTGGTACGGCAAGGGGCCGGGCGTCGACCGCTCGGGCGATGTGTTCCGCCACGCCAATAATGCCGGCACCTCCCGGCATGGCGGCGTGCTCGCGCTCATGGGCGACGATCACACCTGCGAGAGCTCCACCACCGCGCACCAGAGCGAATTTCATTTCGTCGATGTGATGATCCCGGTGCTCAATCCGGCCGGGGTGCAGGAAATCCTGGATTACGGCCTCTATGGCTGGGCGCTCTCGCGCTTCGCCGGCACCTGGGTCGGTCTCAAGGCGGTGAAGGACACCATCGAATCCACCGGCATCGTGGACGGGCGGGTGGACCGGGTGCGCATCGAACCGGCGCTCGGCTTCGCCCTGCCGCCGGGCGGGCTCAACATCCGCCTCGGCGATACGCCGATCGCGCAGGAGGAGCGGCTTCAGGAATACAAGCGCGACGCGATCCTGCATTTCCTGCGGGCCAACCGGCTAAATCGTTTCATCACCTCCGGCGGCGCGCGCCCGCGCATGGGCATCGCGACCGTCGGCAAGAGCTATCTGGACGTGCGGCTCGCCCTCGACGAACTGGGCATCGACGAGGTGCGCGCCAATGATCTCGGCCTGCGCATCTGGAAGGTGGCCTGTCCCTGGCCGCTGGAGCCGGTGCAATTGCGGGAATTCGCCGCCGGCCTCGACCTCATCATGGTGGTGGAGGAGAAGCGCTCGCTGATCGAAGTGCAGGTGCGCGAGGAGCTGTACGGCACCGCCAACCAGCCGGTGTGCATCGGCAAGCGCGACGAAGCGGGCCAATGGCTGTTCCCGGTGAAGGGTGCGCTCGATCCCAATGACATCGCCATCGCGCTGGCCAAGAGGCTGTTGGCCTATGGCGACCTGCCGGACATCGCCACGCGCCTCGCCGAGTTGGAGGAGGCCCAGCGGGTGCTCGCGGCGACCGGCGATGTCGCGACCCGCATTCCCTATTTCTGCTCCGGCTGCCCGCACAATTCGTCCACCGTCGTGCCGGAAGGCATGCGCGCCTATGCCGGCATCGGTTGCCATTACATGGTGCAATGGATGGACCGGGAGACCACCGGCTTCACCCAGATGGGCGGGGAGGGGGCCAATTGGATCGGCGAGGCGCCCTTCTCCAAGCGCGGCCACGTGTTCCAGAATCTCGGCGACGGCACCTATAATCATTCCGGCTATCTGGCCCTGCGGGCGGCGATCGCCTCGGGGGTGAACGTCACCTACAAGATCCTGTTCAACGATGCGGTGGCCATGACCGGCGGCCAGCATCACGAAGGCAATCTCACCGTGCCGGTGATCGCCCGGCAGGTGGCGGCCGAGGGCGCGAAGCGGGTCGTCGTCGTCACCGACGAGCCGGAGAAATATGCCTCCGGCGAGGCCTGGCCCGCCGGCCTCACCATCCACCATCGCGACGAACTGGAGCGTGTGCAGCGTGAATTGGCCGCCGTGCCCGGCTGCACCGTGCTGATCTACGACCAGACCTGCGCCTCGGAAAAGCGCCGCCGCCGCAAGCGCGGCCAATATCCCGACCCGGACAAGCGGGTGATCATCAATGAGCGGGTGTGCGAGGGCTGCGGCGATTGCGGCGTGAAGTCCAATTGCGTGTCCGTGCAGCCGCTGGAAACC
>NCHM01000384.1 GCA_002257205.1 Rhizobiales bacterium 24-66-13
ATGGCGCCCGCGACCCGGATTACGACGAGGGCATGGTCTCCCAATATATGAAGGGCGACGTGATCGACGTGCGGGTGGACCTCGGGCTCGGCGACGGCAAGTTCCGCGCGCTCACCTGCGATCTCACCAAGGAATACATCGCCATCAACGGCGATTATCGCTCGTGAAGATCGTCCTCGTCGCCGCCTGCGCGCTGGTCGATGTGGACAACCGGGTGCTGGTGGCCCAGCGCCCGGAGGGCAAGCAATTGGCCGGCCTCTGGGAGTTTCCCGGCGGCAAGGTGGAGGCGGGCGAGCGGCCCGAGGAAACCCTCATCCGCGAACTCAACGAGGAACTCGGCATCGTGGTGAAGGAGGCGTGCCTCGCCCCCCTCACCTTCGCCAGCTACGGCTATGAGACCTTCCACCTGCTGATGCCGCTGTGGATCTGCCGCCGCTGGGACGGGCCGGTGGTGGCGCGCGAGCATTCCGGTCTCAAGTGGCTGCGCCCGGCAAAGCTGCGCGATCTGCCCATGCCCCCCGCCGACGCGCCGCTGATCCCGGCGCTGATCGACCTGCTCGGGCCGTAGGGCGCGCCTTCGCCGGAATCGCGATTTGCCGAAGTTCGCGGCGAACGTTCGGGCGAATACGCGGTGTCATCGCCCGGAAAGGCGCGGCGAAGCGTCACAAAACCACTGTTCGTCCGCGCCAAGTCCTTGTTTTAAAATCAATGTTTCACGTGAAACATTGCCGGCGAGACGCAGATTCCGTCAGGTCAGCGGCAGCAATGCCGCCTTCAGCGCGTCCGGCAGCGGCACCGGGCGGCGGGTGAGGCGGTCCACATAGACATGCACGAAATGCCCCTGCGCCGCCGCCTGGTCGCTGCCCTGAAACAGGCCGATCTCATAGCGCACCGAGCTGGAGCCGAGCTTCGCCACCCGAAGCCCCGCCTGCACCACCGCCGGATAGGAGAGGCTGGCGAAATAGGCGCAGCGGGTTTCCACCACCAGGCCGATCACCGGGCTGTTCTCGAAATCCAGCGCCCCCTTGGAGATCAGATACTCGTTCACCACCGTGTCGAAATAGGAATAAAAGACCACGTTGTTCACGTGGCCGTAGACATCCATGTCCGCCCAGCGGGTGGTGATGGTGAGCAGGTGCGGGAAGGCGGAGATCAGCGCCGGCTGCTCGCGCCCCGCGCCCTTGTTCCCGCTGTCCTTTTGCTCTTGTGCCGACGCGCTCATGCCCAGGCCGCCTGATAGATCGCCAGCGCATCCGCCTCGTGGACGGTGCGGGGATTGTTCACCAGAAGGCGGCTCTGCTTCATGGCGTCGGCGGCCAGCATGGGCAAATGGTGTTCCGGCACGTTCACTTCCCTCAGGCAGCGGGGCAGGCCCAGATCGATGGCGAGAGCGGCCAGCCGCTCGACGAAGCGTTCCGCCACCAGGGCGTCCGTGCCTTCGCCAATGTCCGGGAAGGCATAGGGCGCGATCTGCGCATAGGCGCTCGCGGCGGCCGGCAGATTGAAGCGCAGCACATGCGGCAGTACCAGGGCATTGGTGAGCCCGTGCGGCAGGTGGTAATGCCCGCCGAGCGGATAGGCGAGCGCATGCACCGCCGCCACCGGCGAATTGGCGAACGCTTGCCCCGCCAGCAGAGAGCCGAGCAGCATGGCTTCGCGCGCCGGCCGGTCGGTGCCCTGGTGGACCGCCGTGCGGATATTCGCCCCCAGCAGCCGCAGCGCCTCCTTGGCGAGGCCGCGCGAGATGGGATTATTGTTCGGGCTCGCCGAGGCATAGGCCTCGATGGCGTGAACCATGGCGTCCACCCCGGTCGCCGCCGTCACATGGGGCGGCAGGCCGAGGGTGAGATCGGCGTCCAGCAGCGCGATGTCGGGGATGAGGCAGGGCGAGACCACGCCCTTCTTCACCGTCTCTCCGGTGGTGACGATGGAGATGGGCGTGACCTCCGAGCCCGTGCCGGCGGTGGTGGGCACGAGGATCAGCGGCAGGCGCGGCCCCTTGGCGATGCCGATGCCATAGATTTCCGTCAGCGCCTCCTGGCCCAGCGCCAGCAGCGCCACCAGCTTCGCGACATCCAGCGAGGAGCCGCCGCCGAGCCCGAGCACGCCTTGCGCGCCCATGGCGACGGCTTCGGAGGTCGCGGCGAACACCACGTCCTCCGGCGGATCGGCCACCACCTGGTCGAACACCCGGTGCGCGATTTCCGCCGTGCGCAGGGCTTCCAGGGTCGGCGCCAGAAGGCCGGCCTTGACGATGCCGGGATCGGTGACGATCAGGATGCGCGAGACGCCCCGCGCCGCGAACAGATCGCCCACCCGCAGCGCTGCGCCGCTGGCGCATATGATGCTCGGCGTGGTGTTGAACACGAACCCGGACATGGCTCCCCCTTCTGATCGTCGCGCACGGCACCCATTGTGGCCGTTACGGTTTTGGCGGGATATCCCCCGCGGTCTTCACTTCCTGCGTGCCGAGCGCGTCGGCAAGGCGCATGCGCGCGGAGCCGGGGCGCAGCGGCTTCTGCTGGCTCTCATGCGGCGCCCAGCCGGACAGCCAGACGATCTCGAACGTGGCGCGCACCTTGCCGTCCGCATCGGCGAAGCGTTCGGCATAGAGTTCCGCCGCCCGCAGCACGGTCGCGCGGCGCAGCGGCACGCGCCGGCGCTCGGTCAGCGCATTGGCCGCGCCCATGCGGCGCAGATCGGCGAACAAGGTGAAGGGCGAGGCATAGCGCACCGTCACGCGGTCCACATCGGTCACCGGCAAGGCGAAGCCCGCGCGTTGGAGCAGCGCCCCCATGTCGCGCACATCCGCGAACGGCGCCACGCGGGGCGAGAGGCCGCCCGTGGTGTCGCTCTCGGCGACGGCGAAGACCTCGCGCAATTCCCCAAGGCTCGATCCGCCGATGAGGGCGGCGATGAGCAGCCCGTCCGGCTTCAAGGCGCGGCGGATCTGGGTCAGCGCGCCGGGCAGGTCGTTCACAAACTGGAGCGAGAGGCCGGAGACGATCAGGTCGAGGGCGCCTTGCGCGAACGGCAGCACCTCTTCGTCCGCCACCACGGCTGGAAAGCCAAAGCCCGCCGCGGCGGCGAGCGGGGCGGCGCGGAACACGGTGTCGATGCCGGGATGGCGCGCCAGCGCCTGCGCGACCGCGTCCGTCGCGCTGCCGAGATCGAGCGCGCGGGGAAAATCGCGCTTCACCGCCAGCAGCCGGTCGCCGACATCCTCGGCCACGCGGTTCAGCAGGAAATCGGCCGCGCCGAGGGCGGCGGCACGGGCGAGGCGGCGGCGCAGCAAGGGCCGGTCGAACACGAGAGGGCTGCTCATGGCCGCCATATAAGCCTGCACCCCCGGCCTTGCACAGGGTGCCTCATTCGCACGTCGAAAGGGTCACCGGGTCCGCCGTCTCTGGGAGAAGCGCCCCCATGGGCCGGCAGGCGCCGTCGATGCAGACGCGGTAATCCGCCGTGGCGCCGGAGCGGCGCATCACGATCTGCTTCTGCGGCGGAAGCACGGGATGGGCGACATAGCGCCCGTCCTTCAGCACCGATCCTTCGGGCGGATCCATGCCCGCGCCGGAGCCCTCGAGGCGCATTTCCATGAGCACCAGGCCGGCGGGGGTCGCGCGCCAATCCTCTTCCCATACGGTCTTCTGCACCGAATGGGTCCAGGCCAGGGTGATCAGCGCGGCGAGGCGGACCGTCACGCCGCCGCCGGCCAGGCAGATCAGGCTCACGCCGCACGGGCCGTTGCATTCCGCACCTGGATCAGATGCCAGGCGAGGAAGGCGGCGAACAGCGCGAACGCCGCAAAGTCCGACAGCGGGACCGATGCCACGAACAGCAGCGCCGCGATCCCCGCCACCACCCGTTGGATGATCGACAGCGGCCCGAACAGCCAGCCGATGGCCACCGCACCCAGCAGGCCGATGACGATGCAGGCCTTGAAAAACACATAGGCCACCTCGACCCAATAGCCGTATTGGGCCGCGATATGTCCGCCGTCCTGGAGCATCAGCGCCGGCTCATAGACCGCCATGACCGGGATCAGGAAGCCGGCGAGCGCGATCCGGCACGCCTGCCAACCGATGGCGTCGGGCGAGGCCTTGGCGATCGGCGCCGCCGCCAGTGCCGCCAGCGCCACCGGCGGGGTGAGATCGGCGATGATGCCGTAATAGAACACGAACATGTGGCTGACGATCAGCGGCACGCCGAGCGTGAGCAAAGCCGGCGCCGCCAGCGAGGCCGTGATGATGTAGGTGGGAATGGTCGGAATGCCGGTGCCGAGGATGATGCTGGTGACGATGGTCAGCAGCAGCGAGAGCCACAGCGTCTCTTTGCCGATGGAGACCACCCAACCGCCGAAGATGGTCGCGGAGCCCGTGAGGGTGAGCACGCCGATCACCGTGCCGACGATGGCGCAGGCCATGCCCACGGGCAGCGCCTGCCGCGCGCCTTCCGCCAGCCCGTC
>NCHM01000385.1 GCA_002257205.1 Rhizobiales bacterium 24-66-13
GCCGACGGCGATATAGGCCACCGCGCGCTGCTCGCTTTCATAGCGATGGGCCGCATCCAGCAGGACCGCCGGCGGGGCAACATCGCCGCCGAGGGCGGAGGCGATCTGCTGGCGCAGCATGCGCTGCTTCTCCGCCGCGAGGAAACGCGGCTCGGTGAGATTGTTGGCGCGCAGGAGCTGCTGGAAATACGCGGGATCGAATTCGGTCGCGCCGGGCCGGCGCAGGGCCGGATTGGCGCGCACGGCGCGCGCGACCTCTTCGTCGGATATCGCCAGGCCGAGCGCCTTGGCGGTATCGTCGAGGGTCGCCTCGGCCACCATCTGGTTCAGGACCTGCCGGTCGAGGCCGAACGCGCGGGCCTGCTCGGGCGTGAACGGGCGCCCGGTGCGGCGGCCGATCTGCTGGATCTGGTCCAGATATTGCTGGCGGAATGCGTCGGCCGAAATCTCGGTGTCCCCGACTTTCGCGACAGCGCGGGCGCTTTGGCCCCGAAACACGTCTGCGATGCCCCAAACGAGAAAGCTGACGGTGAGCAGGAGAAGGAAAGCCTTGGCGATGAAGCCGGAGGCGCCTTTACGGAGAGTCTGAAGTACCATTGCTCAGTCTGGTTTGAGGAGGGGCGCGGCCCCGACGCAGAAGGCGCGCATCATAGGGAGCGGCACCCCGCGCCGCAACGGCGCAGGCGGTGCTGTTTGCCGTGTTGCGCGCCCTCTGATAACCGGTCGCAAAGTGCCCTGTCCATCCGCGTCTGTCCTGGAGGATTTCATGCCCGTTGCCCGCCGCCCGCTCGTTGCCGGAAACTGGAAGATGAACGGGTTGCGGCATTCGGGGGCGGAACTGCTGGCCATGGTCGATGGCTATGACGCCGCCTTGCAGGCCCGCGTCGACCTTCTGATCTGCCCGCCGGTCACCTTGATCGCCGGATTGGCGGGCGAGATCGCCGGCGCCGCCATCGCGATCGGCGCGCAGGATTGCCACGCCAAGCCCTGCGGCGCCCATACCGGGGATATCTCGGCGGAAATGATCGCCGATGCCGGGGGCACCTTCGTCATCGTCGGCCATAGCGAGCGGCGCACCGACCATGACGAGGGCGACGACATGGTCCGCGCCAAAGCCGGCGCCGCGTTGCGAGCCGGCCTCGTCCCGGTGGTCTGTGTCGGCGAGACGCAGGCGGAGCGCGATGCGGGCGCCTGCCTGCATGTGGTGGCGCGGCAAGTGCGCGGCTCGGTGCCAGCGGAGGCTCCGGCCGAGCGGCTGGTGATCGCCTATGAACCGGTGTGGGCGATCGGCTCCGGCCGCGTCCCGACGGTCGCCGAGGTCGAGGAGGTGCACACCGAGATTCGCACCGTCCTGCGGGAGCGGTTCGGCGCGGACGCGGAAAAGGTGCGCATCCTCTACGGCGGCTCGGTGAAGCCCGAGAATGCAGCTGTCCTGCTCCACGCCGCGCATGTGGACGGCGCCCTGGTGGGCGGGGCGAGCCTGAAGGCCGCCGATTTCCTGGCGATCGCCCGCGCCTATCTCTAGGGCGCCACCGCGACGCGGCTGGTTCGAGAGGCAGGTTTGAGGGGCTGGACGCCCCTCAAACCCGCGCCCACTCTCTTAAAGCGAGAAGTTCGTCGCGCTCAGCAATTGCTTGATGACGCTCAGCTCTTCGCCGCTGGTCGGGGTCTTCTGCGAGACGAAGTCAAACACCTTGCCGTCCTGCAGGCCGTAATTCGCGATGCGGGTAACGCGGCGATTCTTGTCGAAATAGATCGCGAGCACCTTCTGCTCGGTGATCTCCGGCTTCAGGAAGGCGACCCGCTTCTCCACCTGGGAGATGTAATAGAAGACGTCGCCCTGCACGGTGGAGACGGTGGAGGGCGTGCCGAGCACCAGCAGCACCTGCTCCTGGCTCGAGCCCACCGGCACCTGTTCCAGGGCGCCCTCGCTCAGAACATAGCCGCGCTGGTAGGTGCGCACCACGCCGCTGATGGACGTGCCGGTGCCGCCAACGAAGTTCGCGCAGCCGGACAATGTGCCGGCAATCACCACCAGTCCGAGCGCTGCGCAGACCGGTCTGCGGGCGTAGCTGCGCGAAACGGAACTTCTCACTTGCGATGACGCCACGCCGATTCCCTCGATTTCAGCCCGTGCGGCACATGCCGCCTGATCCCTGAACGATGCCCCTGCAGATGCCACTGCCCTTGCCACGACGCCTCCAGCGCGCTACGCCCCATGCTCATCCGCGTCTTGCCAACGAGCGACGCACAGACCCGCAAAAAGTGATGCTGAATCTGTTTCGTCGACCCGAGCGCCGAGCGACCATCCAGCGCCTCTATGGCGTGATCGTGGCGCAGGCGCGGCAGCCCGCCTTCTATACCGACTTTGCCGTGCCCGATACCATAGAGGGGCGGTTCGAATTGGTGTTGCTGCATACATTTCTGGTTTGCCATCGCCTCAAGAGCGGGGACGAGGCCAGCCGCGACATGTCGCAAATGGTGTTCGACGCGTTTCTCGACGACATGGACCGCACCTTGCGCGAAATGGGCGTCGGCGATCTTTCCGTGCCCAAGCGCATGAAGAAGATCGGCCAGGCCTTCTATGGCCGCGCCGGCGTGTTCGATGCCGCCTTGCAGGCGGATGCCGCGCCCGACGCTCTGGACGAGGCGGTCGCCCGCAACGTGTATGAGGTCGAGCCGGCCGCGCTCGGCGCGCCGGGCCGGGCGCTTGCCGCCTATGTGCGACAGGCCGTCGCGGGGCTCGCCGCGACACCGGCCGAGGTGTTCGCGCGCGGCGAGGTTCATTTTCCCGCCCCGAATGCAGGCGAGGGTGCCGTCCATGACTGATCTGCCTTACATCCATCGCGTGTCCCTGGACGACGTGCCGGCCCACGGCCTCGCCGTGACCCTCGTGCCCGACGAAGCCCAGAGGGCGGCGCTGGCGCGGTTCGTGGACATTCCCGCCGTCCACAGCCTGACCGCCGACCTGCGGATCTCCCTGGTGGGGGCGGGCGCCCATGTGACCGGGCGCCTGAAGGCGCAGGTGCGCCAAATCTCCGTAGTGTCCCTGGAGCCGTTCGACACCGACCTCGAAGAGGAGATCGACGTCCATTTCGCGCCCGAGGAAGCCATTGCGGCGCGTGCGGTCGATGTGGATGACCCGGAAGCCGAGCTGGACCAGCCCGATGCCATCGTCGACGGCGGTATCGACCTCGGCCATCTCGTAACGGAATTCCTCTCGCTCGCGCTGGATCCCTATCCGCGCATGCCAGGCGAGGAATTCGAAACCGTAGCCGAGGCGCCGGAAGCGCTCTCTCCCTTTGCCGAACTCGCCCGCCTGAAAGACAAATCTTGATTGCCTGCGTCAAATATTGCGGTGTGCGCCCGAGTGGTTATTGTCCGGCCGCTCTGAAGCGGGTGCCTCGTCCGCGGAACAAACTGGAACGTTTGCCTCGATGACCGTGCCCGTTCGCATCGCCGTTGACGCCATGGGCGGAGACCATGGCCCCGAGACCGTTCTCGCCGGTGCCGCGATCGCGCTTGAGCGGCACCCGGACCTGCACTTCATCCTGTTCGGGAACGAAGAACGCTTGCAGTCCGTGCTGGCAGCGCATCCGCGCCTCGCCGCCGCTTCGCGCGTCGTCCACACCGAGATCGTCGTCGGCATGGACGACAAGCCCAGCCAGGCGCTGCGCAACGGTCGATACAAATCCTCCATGTGGCGCGCCATCGACGCGGTGAAGACGCACGATGCCGATGCGGCGGTCTCCGCCGGCAATACCGGCGCGCTGATGGCCATGGCCAAGTTCAACCTGCGCACCATGCCGGGCATCGGCCGGCCGGCGATCGCCGCCATCTGGCCGACCCTGCGCGGGGAAAGCATCGTGCTTGATGTCGGCGCGTCGATCGGCGCCACAGCGCAAAGCCTCGTCGAAATGGCCATCATGGGATCCGCCATGGCGCGGTCCGTGCTGGCCGTCGAACGCCCCACCATCGGCCTGCTGAACGTGGGCGTGGAAGAGATCAAGGGCGTCGAGGAAGTCAAGGAAGCCGGCCGCCTGCTGCGCGAGGATACCGCCACCGACCTGCTCTACCACGGCTTCGTGGAAGGCAATGATATCGGCGCGGGCACGGTGGACGTGGTTGTGACCGAAGGGTTTTCCGGCAACATCGCGCTGAAGACCGCCGAAGGCACCGCCAAGCAGCTGGCGAGCTATCTGCGCGCCGCCATGGGGCGGACCTGGCGTACCAAGCTCGGCTATCTGCTGGCGCGCGACGCGTTTCGCGTCCTGCGGGAAAAGATGGACCCGCGCCGCTCGAACGGTGGGGTTTTCCTCGGCCTCAACGGCGTTGTGATCAAAAGCCACGGCGGCGCCGATGCTGAGGGCTTCGCCGCGGCCGTGGATCTTGGCTACGACATGGTGCGGCATCAATTGCTGTCGCGCATCAAAACCAGTCTCCTCGCGCGCGTGCCTTCGTCC
>NCHM01000386.1 GCA_002257205.1 Rhizobiales bacterium 24-66-13
TCCAAGGAATTGAAGGCGCTCGGCTTCAAATTCGTCGGCCCCACCATCGTCTATGCCGCCATGCAGGCGTGCGGGCTGGTGAACGACCATCTGGTGGACTGCCACCGGGCGGATCTGGGCGCATAGCGGCAGGCGCTTAGGGGAAGGCGCGGAGATAAAGACACGGGTTGTCGCAGGGGCCGACATTTCGATCGGACCTTCATGCGGGCGACGTGTGCGAGCGGGTACACTCACCTGTGAGTATACAACCACCGGGAGGTCCCGTGTCCCCCACCGAGAGTCCGGCACGCGGCCGCATCCTGGAGGCCGCCTATACGCAATTCTACACCTACGGCTTCAAGCGCACGGGCATGGAGGCGATCGCCGCCGCCGCAGGGCTCACCAAGCGCACGCTTTATCAGACGTTCGACAGCAAGGATGCGCTGCTGACGGCCGTGGTGGAATATGCCGCCGCCCTATCCATGCCGCGCATCTCGCGCTGGATCTCGGCCCTGGAGGCGGATCCGCTGGGCGGCATCGACACGGTCTTTGTGGATCTGGCCCACTGGACCCGCGCGCCGGGCTGGATGGGCTCCGGCTTCACCCGCATCGTCACCGAAATGGCCGATTTGCCGGACCATCCGGCGAACCGCGTGGCGCGCGCCCACAAGGAAGCCATCGAAGCGCGATTGGCGCAGGCGCTGGGCTCGGCGGCGCTCGCATCCGAGATTATGATCGTGCTGGAAGGCACGCTCATCCTGTTCCTCATCCGACGCGACCCGGAGCTGATCGCCGCCGGTGCACGCGCCGCCCGCACCCTGGTCAAGACCGCCCGGCGCGCCAACAATCCCTTATCCCTGGAGAACTTCATTGTTTCACGGAAACAATGAAGTGCTATAACCCATTGTGGGATAACAATTTATTGGCGCGAACCGGTATCCATTTCGCTCGAAAATGCTCTACCGCTGATCCGCGCGCGGCAGCACCCATTTGCCATCCTTCAGCGGCAGGAAGCTGCCGTCGTCCAGGCCCACTTCCTCGGCGATCCGGGCGTTGAGCTTGGCGTTCATCGCCATCACGAGGTCGCGGTTCGCGCCCTGGTGGGCGAGGTTGCGCTTCTCCTCCGGATCCTCGCGCAGATCGTAGAGTTCGAGGTCGTTGAGCGCGAGCAGGTCTTCATAGGTGGCGGGCGTGTTGAAGGTGAGCGGGGCGAAATAGCGCGAGAAGCGATAGCGCCCGTCGAACAGGCTGCGGATGGCGCAGCGCTGGGCGAAATCGGGCTCGTATTGCTCCAGCCACGCGCGCTTCTGCGCCCCCGTGGCATCGGGCGAACGGGTGATCGCCTCCATCCGCGTAATCCATTTCGCATCCTGGAACAGCAGCATGTCGTAGCAGAACAGGGCGCCCGGCCGCAGCGTCTCGGGCGCGGCTTTCGCCGGGGCCTTGAGCAAGGGGGAGAAATCGCGTCCCGCCAGTCCCTCGCCCGCCGCCTTCAGTTGGTCCGCCGTAAGCCCGGTGAGGGCGAGCAGGGTCGGCGTGAGGTCGACCTGGGAGGTCACGGCCTGGCAGGAAGCGCCGCCCGGATAGGCGGGATGCACCACGATGAGCGGCAGATGGTTCTGCTCGCGATAGGTGGAATTGCCCTTGCCGCGCATCTGGTGCGCGCCGCCCAGTTCGCCATGGTCGGCGGTGAAGACGATGATGGTGTTCTCGTCCATGCCGGTCTGGCGCAGGGCGGTCAGCACCGTGTCCACCTGCCGGTCGCAGTCGCGGATGCAGTTGAAATAATAATCCCGCAGCACCCGCCAGCGCCGGTCCTCGTCCGGCCACGCGCCCACCAGCGTGTCCTGCACGGGCCGGGCGATGGCCATGGCGGATTTCCTGCCCTGCACGGTCTCACCCGGCATGTCGGAATTCACGTACATGACGTCGTGCGGATTGACGAAATTCACCGCCAGATACCAGGGCGTTCCGGACTCTTTCAGCTTGAGCCCCTTGGTGCGCATCCAGCGCTCCACGAACGCCGAGGTCGTGGCATCGTAATCATAGCCGCCGAGCGTGGTGTCGGTGATGTCGCCGAACCCGAAGAAATCCTGGAAGCCGTAGCTCTCCATGGTCTTGCGATATTCGGCCATGGGCGCCTCGTCGGCGTGCTTGGCCTTGTCGAGATTATAGGAGAGATGCCACTTGCCCTGATAGGCGGCGTGGTAGCCGAGCTGGGCGAGGCGATGGCCGATGGTCTTGATGCTGGTGGCCATGTCCGCCTGCCAGGGCGAGTTCGCATTGTCGAACACGCCGGTGTGGGGAATGTGCAGGCCGGTATAGATGGTCGAGCGCGCCGGCGAGCACACGCAGGAGGCCGCCTGATGGTTCGCGAACGAAATGCCGTTCGCCTTCAGCCATTCGCGCGCCGGCACCGGGAACGGCCATTTTTCGAAATAATGCTCCTGGTCCACCAGGATGAAGAGAATGTTGTAGCCCGCCGGCGGGCGCTCGGGCGCCACGCTCACCGCCGGGCGGGAGGCGGACTTCGCCGGCTGGGCGTTCGCGAGATCGGGCAGGAGATGGGCGCCGAGCAGCGCCGCGCCGCTGCCCACCAGAAGGCGCCGGGCGGGATTTTGTGGGCGGTTTTCATCGCCCGAAGCCTGCGAGGGGGATGAAGCCTGCGATGGGCATGAAGCCTGCGATGGGGATGTCGGATCCGACGTCTTATCCTCGGCCACGTGCGCCTCCCGGCTTCCGCCTCGGTTGAGCCGGGCGGAGAATGCCGCACCTTGAGCCGGGCGGGAAGGGGCGAGAAGGGACCGGCGGTCGCCTATTTTCCGTCGAGGCGTTTGGAGAAGATGATGCGCGGCTCCTCGATATAGCCGCTGGCGGCGTAGAAGGCGCGCACCTGCTCGTTTTCCGGGCGTACCAGCAGCATCAGCTTGGGCACGCCGCGTGCTTTCAGCCAATCCTCGGCGGTGTGGGCGAGCGCCCGGCCGAGGCCCTGGCGGGTGAGGTCCGGGTCCACGGCGAGATAATAGATCCAGCCCCGGTGCCCGTCATGGCCCGCCATCACCGAGCCCACCACCGCGCCGGCAGAATCGCGGGCGACGAGAATGGTGGAATGGGGGCCGCGCCGGGCGAGCGCGATGTCGGCGCGCGGGTCGTTCCAGGGACGCACCAGGCCGGCGCGCTCCCAGAGCGAGACCAGGGCATCCACATCGGCGTCGCGCATGTGGCCGATGGGAAGGGCGTGCACGTTCGCGCGGAGCGTCTCTGCGGTATCGGCCATGTCAGTCGTCCTCGAAGGAGAGCGGGCGCGGGGCGGCGGCGCGGCCGAGCCGGTCGGCGATGGCCTCCCCGAGGCCGTCGCGCGGCAGGGGTACCACGGCGATGCCTTGGACGCGAAGGCTGTCGAGATGGCGCAGCGCCCCATAGAGCCGGGCGGCGGCTTCCACCAGATCGCCCGAGGGGCTGAGATCGAAGACGGCGACCGCGGACTCCGTGCCCGGCGGGCGCAGGCCGGCGAAGGTCAAAAGCGCTTCGCCCGGCTTCACCGCGCGCGCGTCGAGCCGCACCGGGGCGTGCGGCGCGTAATGGGAGGCGAGGCGGCCCGGCGCGGACGGCCGATCGGAATCATCGCCGGCCGCGTCCGGCAAGGCGACGCCGAGCACCGCCGCGATGGCGCCGCGCGAGAGGCCGCCCGGCCGCAGCAAGGCGGGATGGGCGCCGGTGCAATCGACTATGGTGGATTCCACGCCCACCGTCGTCGGCCCGGCATCGAGGATGGCGTCGATCCGCCCGTCGAGATCGGCCCGCACATGGGCGGCGTCGGTCGGCGAGACATGGCCGGAGCGGTTGGCGCTCGGCCCCACCACCGGCACGCCCGCCGCGCGCAGCATGGCGAGCGTCGCCGCGTGGGCCGGCACCCGCAGGGCGATGGTGGACAGGCCGGCGCGGGCGAGATCGCACACCGCCCCGGTGTCGCGATAGGGCACCACCAGCGTCAGCGGTCCCGGCCAGAAGGCGGCGGCGAGCGCCTGCGCGGCCGGGGAGAACACACCCAGCCGCTCGGCCGCCGCGCCGTCGGGCACATGGGAGATGAGGGGATTGAAGGCGGGGCGGCCCTTGGCGGCATAGACCTGCGCCACCGCCTGCGCATTGCCGGCGTCCGCCCCGAGGCCATAGACGGTCTCGGTGGGGAAGGCGACCACGCCGCCCGCCCGCAGCAAGCGCGCCGCCTCCGCCACAGCCTCGCCCGCGCCCGCCGCCTCGCCCGATCCCGTGGCGTCGAGCAGGTGCGTGGATTTCGGGGCGGGTTGGGTGACGATCATGACAGCTGCTCCACGGCCCCTACGACGAAAGCGGGTGCGGCCGGGTCTTGACGAAGGATCGCCGAGGCGCCGAATTGGTGCCCAACGTTCGCCGCACGGCTTAAGGCCGGCTTGTGCAAGCGGTCAAGGCGCATGTGGCGCCGCAACAGGTTTCGGAGGTGATGATGCCCTATCGTGCGCCCGTGGAGGATGTGTCCTTCTTCCTCAAGCACTGCACCTCGCTTCCCCACCTCATCGACCAGGGCGAGGTGGATCTCTCGTTCGACCTCATCGACAGCGTGCTGGAGGAAGCCGGCAAGTTCGCCGCGCAGGTCATCGAACCGCTGGACCGGGTGGGCGACACCAAGGGCAATGTGCTGAAGGACGGCGCGGTCACCACCGCTCCCGGCTGGCGCGAGGCCTATGCGGCGTGGACGCAGGCCGGGTGGAATTCGGTGGCGGCCGAGGAGAAGTTCGGCGGCCAGCATCTGCCGAGCGTCGTCACCTCGGCGCTGAACGAATTCTGGAACAGCGCTTCCCCCGCCTTCGGCATCGGCCCGGTGCTGACCATGGGCGCCATCGAGGCGCTGACCACCCACGGCTCGGCGGCCTTGCAGGGCCTGTATCTGGAGAAGCTGGTCTCGGGCGCCTGGACCGGCACCATGAACCTCACGGAGTCGCAGGCCGGTTCGGACCTTGCGGCCCTGCGTGCGCGGGCCGAGCGGGCAGGGGATGGCAGCTATCGCATCTTCGGCACCAAGATCTTCATTTCCTATGGCGAGCACGACATCGCCGAGAACATCGTCCATCTGGTTCTGGCGCGCCTGCCCGACGCGCCCGCCGGCACGCGCGGCATCTCGCTGTTCGTGGTGCCGAAAATCCTGGTGAATGGCGACGGCACGCTCGGCGCGCGCAATGACGTCGCCTGCGTCGGGTTGGAACACAAGCTCGGCCTGCACGGCTCGCCCACCTGCACCATGGTGTTCGGCGACACGGGCGAGGGCGCGGTCGGCTATCTCGTGGGCGAGGAAAATCGCGGCCTCGCCTGCATGTTCACCATGATGAACAATGCCCGCCTCGCGGTGGGCATCCAGGGCGTGGCGGTGGCCGAGCGCGCCACCCAGCGCGCCATCGCGTTTGCGCAGGAGCGCCGGCAGGGCAAGGCGCAGAGCTGGCACGGCGAAGGCATGGCGCCGATCATCGCCCATCCGGACGTGAAGCGCATGCTGCTGACCATGCGGGCGGAGACCGACGCGGCGCGCGCCATCTGCCTGATGACGGCGGACGCGCTCGACCGCGCGCGGCGCACCGACGATCCCACCGCCAAGGCGGCGGCGACCGCGGAAGCAAGCCTTCTCACCCCGGTCGCGAAGGCCTTCTCCACCGACATGGGCATCGAGGTCGCCTCCACCGGCGTGCAGGTGCATGGCGGCATGGGCTATATCGAGGAGACGGGCGCGGCCCAGCATCTGCGCGATGCCCGCATCTTCGCCATCTATGAGGGCACCAACGGCATCCAGGCGATCGACCTCGTGACCCGCAAGCTGCCCCAGGAGGGCGGCGACGTGGTGGCGAAGCTGATCGCCGATTATCGCAGCGTGGGGGAAGCCGTGGCCGCGCTGAACGCGCCGGAATTCGGCCGCGCCGGGGAACAGCTCGCCGCCGCCGTGGATGCGCTCGGCCGTGCCACGCGGGTGATGCTGGATTGGCTCTCCGACGAACAATCCGCCAATGTGCTGGCGGGCGCGACGCCCTATCTGCGCCTGTTCGCCCGGGCCGCCGGCGGTGCCTATCTGGCGCGCACCGCGCT
>NCHM01000387.1 GCA_002257205.1 Rhizobiales bacterium 24-66-13
ACCCGCATCCACCTTGCCCACATTGGCGCGGCGGGCGAGCGCCTTGATCTGGGTCAGGCGAATGAGGTGCGTCACCTCCTCCGGAGCCGGGCCGAAGCGGTCCACCAGTTCGGCGCCGAAGGAATCCAGCTCCGCGTCGGTCTCGATGTCCGCGAGTCGCCGATAGAGCGCGAGCCGCACGTGCAAATCGGTGACGTAATCTTCCGGGATCAGCACCGGCATGCCGATGGTGATGTTGGGCGACCATTTGTCGGCGGCGATCTCGGTAATGCCCGCCTTCAGGTGGGCGATCGCCTCCTGCAGCATCTCCTGGTAAAGTTCGTAGCCGACTTCCTTGATATGGCCCGACTGCTCGTCGCCCAAGAGATTGCCGGCGCCGCGAATGTCGAGATCGTGGCTCGCGAGCTGGAAGCCGGCGCCGAGCGTCTCCAGGGATTGCAGCACTTTCAGCCGCCGCTCGGCCTGGGTGGTCATGGGCTTTGCGGCGGGCGTCGTGAACAAGGCATAGGCCCGCGCCTTCGCCCGGCCCACGCGTCCGCGCAGCTGGTACAGCTGGGCGAGGCCGAACATGTCGGCGCGATGCACGATCAGCGTGTTGGCGTTCGGCACGTCGAGCCCGCTTTCCACGATGGTGGTGGAGAGCAGCACATCATATTGCCCGTCATAGAAGGCGGACATGATGTCTTCCAGCGCGGTTGCCGCCATCTGGCCGTTGGCCACCGCCACCTTCAGTTCTGGCACCTGCTTTTCCAGGAACTCGCGCACCTCGGCGAGATCGTCGATGCGCGGCACCACATAGAAGCTCTGGCCGCCGCGATAGCGCTCGCGCAACAGAGCTTCGCGGATGGTCAGCGGATCGAACGGCGTGATGAAGGTGCGCACCGCGAGGCGATCCACCGGCGGGGTGGCGATGAGCGAGAGTTCGCGCACGCCGGTCATGGCCAGTTGCAGGGTGCGCGGAATGGGTGTCGCGGTCAGGGTGAGGACATGCACCTCCGCCCGCAGCGCCTTCAGCCGCTCCTTGTGGGCGACGCCGAAATGCTGCTCCTCGTCCACGATGACGAGGCCGAGGTCGCGGAAATGGATGCCCTTGCCGAGCAGGGCATGGGTGCCCACCACGATGTCCACTTGGCCATCCGCCAGCCCCGCCTTCACCGCCGTGAGATCCTTGCCGGTGACGAGGCGCGAGGCCTGGGCGACGTTCACCGGCAGGCCCTTGAAGCGCTCGGTGAAGGTGCGGAAATGCTGGCGCGCGAGCAAAGTGGTCGGCACCACCACCGCCACCTGCTTGCCGGAGAGCGCCACCGCGAAGGCGGCGCGCAGCGCCACTTCCGTCTTGCCGAAGCCCACGTCGCCGCACACCAGGCGGTCCATGGGATGGCCGGAGCCGAGATCGTCCAGCACCGCCTCGATGGCGGCCTGCTGGTCGTCGGTCTCCTCATAGGCGAAGCGGGCGCGGAATTCGTCATAGAGCCCGGCCGCCGGCACGAGGCGCGGGGCTTCGGAGAGCTGGCGCGCGGCGGCGATCTTGATGAGCTCGCCCGCCATCTCGCGGATGCGCTTCTTCATCCGCGCCTTGCGCGTCTGCCAGCCGCCACCGCCCAATTTATCGAGCTGGGCCTCGGTATCCTCCGAGCCGTAGCGCGTCAGGAGTTCGAGATTCTCCACCGGCAGGAATAGCTTGTCGCCGCCGGCATAATGGATCTCCAGACAATCGTGCGGCGCGCCCATGGCCTCGATGGCCTTGAGCCCGATAAACCGGCCGATGCCATGGTCCACATGCACCACGAGGTCGCCGGCGGTGAGCGCGTTCAGCTCGGACAACACATCCTGCGCGCGCCGCGCCTTGCGCTTGGGGCGCACCAGGCGATCGCCGAGAATGTCCTGTTCGCCGATAATGGCGAAATCGGGCGTCTCGAACCCCACTTCCAGCCCATAGACCGCCAGCGCCGCCTTGGTCTTCGGCAGCGCGTCCAGCAAGGCGAAGCGGGAGATCGCCGTGGTGTCCTTCAGCCCATGGTCGGCGAGCACGGTGCCGAGGCGCTCACGCGAGCCTTCCGACCAGCCGGCGAGGATCACCTTCTTGGTCTTCTGAAGCGTGCGCACATGCTCCACAGCGAGATCGAACACATTGACCTCGGGATCCGCCCGCTCGGCCGCGAACGAGCGACCCTGCACGCCGCCGATGTCGATCACCTTCCCACGGGAGGTCTCCGGCGTCGCGAAGGAGGAGATGCGCACCAGCGCCGAGGCGGCGAGCCGGTCGCTCCATTCCTTGCCGGAGAGATAGAGCCGGTTGGGCGGCAAGGGCTTGTACGTGGCGCCGCCGGCCGCCAGGCCCAGCGCTTCCTTGCGGGCGGCATAATATTCCTCGATCTGGCCGATGCGCTCGCCCGCCGCTTCCTCGGTGAGCGGATCGACCACCAGCGGCACGCCGTCGAGATAATCGAACAGCGTGTCCAGCCCCTCGTGGAACAACGGCAGCCAATGTTCCATGCCGGCATGGCGGCGGCCTTCGCTGACCGCCTCATACAGCGTGTCGCCCTTGGTATTGGCGCCGAATTCCGCGAGATACGCCATGCGGAAGCGGCGCATGGTATCCGAGGTCAGCTGGAATTCCGCCATGGGCACCAGCTCCAGCGACGACATCTGGCCCGAGGTGCGCTGCGTCTCCGGATCGAAGGCGCGGATGCTTTCCAGCGTGTCGCCGAAGAAATCCAGGCGGATCGGCTGGGCGAGGCCCGGCGGGAACAGATCGATCAGCCCGCCGCGCACAGCATATTCGCCGGTATCGCGCACGGTGGGCGTGCGCAGATAGCCGTTGCGCTCGGCCCATTCCACGATGCCTTCCAGCGCCATGGCATTGCCGGGCTTGGCGGCGAGCGACTGGGCGGCGAGCACCTCCTTCGCCGGCACGCGCTGCACGCTGGCGTTCACCGTGGTGAGCAGGACGCTCGCCTCTCCGCCGCGCACGCGGGCGAGCCGCGCCAGCGTGGACATGCGCCGCGCCACGATGGCGCCATTGGGCGAGGCGCGGTCATAGGGCAGGCAATCCCAGGAGGGGAAGGTCAGCACCTCCAGTTCGGGCGCGTAGAAGGCCAGTCCCCGCTCCAGCGCCGCCATGCGCTGGCCATCGCGGCACAACACCACGAGGCTCGGCCATGGCGCATTCTTCTTGGCGGCGAGGGACCGCGCGAGATCGGCGACGATCAGGCCTTCCAGCCCATCCGGCACGCGCGAGAGGGTCAGCGGAACGCCGGGGGCGATGTCTTCGGCAAGGGGACGGGGACGCTTCACGGATCGGTTCCAATTGCGCGGGCGGGCGAACCGGCGCCCGTCCTGCGGACCTTGCGGCCCGGCATCTCGAAGGGAAAAGGGAGAAGATGGGCCGGCTTTAGAGCATTTCATCGTTTCACGGAAACGACGAAATGCTCTAACTCATTGCATTATCGCATTTTCTTCACGCGAACCGGTTTCCACTTCGCTCGAAAATGCTCTAGAGCCCGCGCGGCACGCCCCGGCCGGACAGATGAAAGCCCTGAAGCCGGCGAAATATCTCGGTGTCATGGTCGGGCGGCACCGGCACATTGCCGCCGATCCAGGAAATCAGGTCGGGGTCTTCCACCTCGATCAGGATTTCGAACGCGGTCACCTCGTCCTCGGTGAGGCTCTCGATCTCGGCATCGGCGAAGCGGCCCATGAGCAGATCCATTTCGCGCGTGCCGCGATGCCAGGCCCGGAACAGGATGCGCCTGCGGCGCACATCCAGCCCTGCGCTCGATTTCTCGGTTCCCGTCACGATGGCATCCTCCCGCGCGATCCGGCGCGCGCAACAGCAAAGCACGGCCGAGCCTTTTGGAGCCCGTCCGCGCCGATGCTTATAGTCGCTTTTGAAGCGCGCTGGCCAGTGCCGGGCCAGGGCTCGCGCGACGGCTACTTCTTGGAGAGATCGCGGCCGAGATAAGAGCGGCCGAGCGGCGACAGCCGCGCTGCGTGAGCCGTGGGATTACTTTTCCTCGAACACCTGCGCGAGGCGGGTCATGAAGGGCTCGTCGGTCATGTCGAGCCGCAGCGGCGTCACGGAGATGCGGCCCTCGTCCAGCGCCCGCAGGTCCGAGCCCGGCACGGTGCCGAACACGCGGCGCTCGAAGCCGATCCAATAATAGGCATTGCCGCGCCCATCCTGGCGCGCCTCGATGCGCATGAGATTCTGGTCGCGCCGGCCCTGGGCGGTCACGGCGATGCCCTGCACATCGCGCGGCGGGCGATCGGGGAAATTCACATTTACCAGGATGCCGGCGGGAATGCCCTCCTTCAGCAAGGTGCGGATCACCTCCGGTGCATGGGCCTCGGCGGTGTCGTAGGAGGGATTGGCGCGCGTCGCCGGGCCGAACGCCTGCGACAAGGCGATGGAGGGAATGCCGAGGATCGTCCCCTCG
>NCHM01000388.1 GCA_002257205.1 Rhizobiales bacterium 24-66-13
AGAGCCCGGACCTCGGCGCCGTGGCCGCACCCTCCAGGCAGAGCGGGCCGGTGATGATCCGCATGGAAGCCGTGGAAAAGCATTACGGCACCTATCACGCGCTGAGGAACGTGAACCTCACCGTCACCCACGGCGAGCGGATCGTCATCTGCGGCCCCTCCGGCTCCGGAAAGTCCACGCTGATCCGCTGCATCAACGCCTTGGAGCATCACCAGAGCGGGCGCATCGAGGTGGATGGGGTGGAAGTCGGCACCTCCTCGAAGAATCTCGACAAGGTGCGCGCCGAGGTGGGCATGGTGTTCCAGTCGTTCAACCTGTTTCCCCATCTCACCGTGCTCCAGAATTGCACCCTCGCCCCGCGCAAGGTGCGCGGCCTCGCGCCAAAGGAGGCGGAGGCGATCGCCATGAAATATCTGGAGCGCGTGCGCATTCCCGAGCAGGCGAACAAATATCCCGGCCAGCTTTCCGGCGGCCAGCAGCAGCGCGTCGCGATCGCCCGCGCGCTGTGCATGAGCCCCAAGATCATGCTGTTCGACGAGCCCACCTCCGCCCTCGACCCGGAAATGGTGAAAGAGGTGCTCGACACCATGACCTCGCTCGCCCAGGACGGCATGACCATGATCTGCGTGACCCATGAGATGGGATTTGCCCGCCAGGTCGCCGACCGGGTGATCTTCATGGACAAGGGCGAGATCGTGGAGGAAGGCGCGCCGGAGGATTTCTTCGCCCATCCCAAGAGCGAGCGCACCCGCACCTTCCTCGGCCAGATCCTGCACCACTGAACCGGCGCCGAACCCCGGCGCACCCGAACCGCCACCCGAGCCCGCGCCACCCCAAGCAGAAGCGAGATCCGCCCGTGAGCCGCGCGTCCCTCATCGCCCTGGACTGGGGTACGTCCTCGTTGCGCGCCTATCTGCTGGATGGGGACGGCGGCATCCTTGCCCGCATCGAATCCGCCGAAGGGCTGATGGCGGTGAAGGATCGCGCCTTCGCGCCGGTCCTCTCGCGCATCGCCGGCCCGTGGGCGCAGGCGCACGGTCGCCTGCCGATCCTGCTCTCGGGCATGATCGGCAGCCGGCAGGGCTGGGCGGAGGCGCCGTACGTGACGTGTCCCGCCGGTCTCGGCGATCTCGCCGCCGGCCTGATGCCGCTGCCGGTGGAGGATAGCGCCCTCGGCCCGGTGCGTATCGTGCCCGGCCTGCTGGTGGACGATCCGAAGACCCCGGACGTGATCCGCGGGGAAGAGACCGAGCTGTTCGGCGCCCTCGCGCTGCTGGGCCGCGCGGAGGGGCTGTTCGTGCTGCCGGGCACCCATTCCAAATGGGTGCTGGTGGAAGGCGGCCGCGTCACCGGATTTGCCACCTTCATGACCGGGGAAATCTTCGCCGCCCTGAAGGGGCATACCATTCTCGGCCGCATGATGGGGCAAGGGACGCCCTCGCCGGCCGGCTTCCGCGCCGGGGTCGCCGCCTCGCGCGACCTGCATGGTCCCGGCGCCCTGCTCTCGCGCCTGTTCACGATCCGCGCGCTCGGCCTTACCGGCGGCCTCGCCGACGCCGATGCGGCGGATTTTCTCTCCGGCCTGCTGATCGGCGCGGAGCTCGCCAGCGTCACCGACGGCCGCGAGCGCTTCACCTTGATCGCCAATGCCGCGCTGACGCAGCATTATTCCACCGCCGCCGCGCTGCTCGCTTTGCCGCACGACCGCGCGCCGCCCGATTGCGCCGCCGCCGGGCTGACCGCGATCGCCCGCGCCGCCGATCTCCTCTGACCGCCCGCACCGGAGTGCTTTCGATGACCCTCACCTTCCCCCAGGTCCTGGCGCGCTGCCCGCTCGTCGCCATCCTGCGCGGCCTGAAGCCAGACGCGGCGCTGGATGTGGGCACAGCGCTGGTGGAGGCCGGCATCGCCATCATCGAGGTGCCGCTGAATTCGCCCGACCCGCTGACGTCCATCGCTCTGCTGGCGGAGCGCTTCGGCGCCGATACGCTGATCGGGGCGGGGACGGTGATGTCGCCGGCGGACGTGGGGGAAGTGGCGCAGGCCGGCGGCCGGCTGATCGTCATGCCCCATTCGGATGGCGCGGTGATCCACGCCGCGAAGGCCGCCGGTCTCGTCTGCACGCCCGGCGTCGCCACCCCCACGGAAGCCTTCGCCGCTTTGCGCGCCGGGGCCGACGCGCTCAAGCTGTTCCCCGCCGAGGGCCTGCCGCCCCAGGTGCTCAAGGCGTGGCGCGCGGTGATGGTGGGAGCGACGCTGCTGCCGGTCGGCGGCATCGACGTCACCAACATGGCCGCTTATCGCGCCGCCGGGGCGGATGGCTTCGGGCTGGGTTCGGCGCTCTACAAGCCCGGCAAGCCGGTGGACGCGATCGCGCGCGATGCCGCCGCGCTGGTGGCCGCCGCGCGCGCCCTGTTTCCTTGAGCGCTCGCCCTCAGCGCCCCCACAGGTCGCACACACGGGTGGCGGCGGTGTCGCGGGTCTCGCGGGCGAGGAATTCGGCCGTGGCGGCCGCCGGCATCGGCCGGGCATAAAGGAAGCCCTGCGCCACCTCGCATCCGCGCTCGCGCAGGAAGCGCGCCTGGCCCACAGTCTCCACGCCCTCGGCCACCACGCACATGCCGAGGTTCTTCCCGAGCTCGATCACCGTGCAGACGATGGCGGCGTCGAAGGAATCGCTCTCCGTGTCCTGGACGAAGCTGCGGTCGATCTTGATGGTGTCGATGGGCAATTGCTTGAGGTGGGTCAGCGCCGCATAGCCGGTGCCGAAATCGTCCAGCGCGAGATTCATGCCGGCGCTGTGCAGCTGGCCGAGAATGGGGGCGACGAAATCCGAATTGCGGCCGAGGAACACGGTCTCGGTGATCTCGACGTCGAAATGGCTCGGCGTCACGCGCTCCGCCGCCAGCAATTCCAGGATCTGGTTCGCCAGGTCGCGATGGGTGAACTGGGCCGGCGAGAGGTTCACCGCCACCCGCCCCACGGGATAGCCCTGGTCCAGCCATTTGCGTACGTCGCGCGCCACCTGCCGCAGCATGGTGTCGCCCATGAGCAGGGCCAGCTCGGGATCCTCGAACGCGGTGAGGAAGCTCTGGGGCTGGAGCACCTGGGTGGTGGAGCGCTTCCAGCGCATGAGCGCCTCGAACCCCATCAGTTGGCCGGTGATGAGCGACACCTTGGGCTGGTAATAGGGCGTGATCTCATTGCCCGCCACCGCATTGGCCAGCGAGCGGTTGAGCGAGATGCGCTCGTTCATGGCGCGCCGCATGGCCGGGGCATAGAGCACCGCGCGGTTGCGGCCTTCCTGCTTGGCGGCATAGAGCGCGAGGTCGGCGTCCTTCATCAGCTCGCCGGGGGCGTAATCGGCATTGGGGCAGGCGGCAAGTCCGATGCTCGCCTTGGTGGAGAGCGAGCGGTCCTGATAGACTAGCGGATGGCGGAAATCGGCGATGATCGCCTGGGAGAGCGCCTGCGCCTCCTCCAGCGAGATCGCCCCGCGCAGCAGGATGACGAACTCGTCGCCGCCGAGCCGCGCCACCACCGCGCGCTCGCCCGCGAGCCGCTCCAGGCGCCGCGCCGTCTCCACCAGCAGGGCATCACCCGCCGCATGGCCGAGCGTGTCGTTCACGTCCTTCAGCCCGTCGAGGTCGACCAGCAGCAGGAAGATCGCGCCGGGCCGGGTGCGCGCCTCGCGGATCGTGGCATCGAGCTGGGCCTGGAAGGCGGCGCGGTTGGTGAGCCCGGTCAAGGCATCGTGGCTCGCCGCATAGCGGATCTTCTGTTCGGCCGCGAGGCGGTCGGTGATGTCGATGACGCCGGAGACCAGGCACGCCTCGCCGTCGATCTCGATGAAAGTGGCCGCCACCAGGACGCTGCGCAGCTCGCCATTGCCGAGGCGGATCTTGGTTTCGAAATTGGTCACCGATCCGTCGCGGATCAGCCGTTCCAGGAACACCCGGCGCGCGCCGAGGTCGGCATAGATCTGCCACACCGACTGGACGCCGAACTCGTGCGGCTCGCCGCCGAAATAGCTCACCCCGGCGGCGTTGTAGCGCACGATGCGCCCGCTCTCCAATTCGGTGATGAGCAACGGAATGGGCACCGCCATAAAGGTGCGCTCCAGCAGCCGCTCGCTTTGCGAGAGCACCTCGCGGGCGGCCTTCTGGTCCTGGGTCGCGATCCATTCGAGCCGGCTCTGGCGGTTGTTGCGCACCAGCACGAGGATCAGCGCCGCGTTGAGCATCAGCACCGCCAAAGCGAGCCCCAGGGCGGTGTCGGATTGCGGCGGCACCCCGAGATAGCCGACCAGCATCAGAATGCTGCAGAACACGCCGCTCGCGACCGACCAGCGGAACGACACCGGCACCACGAGATAATAGATCGCCGGCAGCAGCAGCACCACGAACAGGGCGATGTCGCTGCGCGAATGCA
>NCHM01000389.1 GCA_002257205.1 Rhizobiales bacterium 24-66-13
CCTTCAGGCGTTCCGCATGGTAAGCCACATGGTCGGCCATGAAGGTGGAGATGAAATAATAGGAATGGTCGTAGCCATCCCGTAGCGTCAGGGTGAGCGGAATGCCCGCCTTGGCGCACGCCTCTTCCAGCAACCAGGGCCGCAATCCCTCCTGCAAAAATCCGTCCGCCGCCCCCTGGTCCACCAGGAATTCGGGAAAGCGGTGCCCGTCCGCGATCAGGGCGCAGGCATCATAGGCGCGCCATGCCGCCTCATCCGCGCCGAGATATTTCTCGAACGCCGGGCGCGACCAGCCGGCCGTGCTCGGCTGCACGATCGGCGCGAAGGCCGAGCAGCTCTGGAAGCGGCCGGGATGTTTCAACGCCAGCGTCAACGCGCCGTGACCGCCCATGGAATGGCCGAAAATGCCCTGGCGGGCCATATCGGCGGGAAAATGCGCGGCGATCACCGCCGGCAAATCCTCTGCCACATAGCGCGCCATACGGTAATTTTCCGCATAAGGCGCCTGGGTCGCGTCGAGATAGAAGCCGGCGCCGGAGCCGAACTGCCAATTGTCCCGCTCATCCGGCACATCGGGACCACGCGGCGAGGTGTCCGGGCAGACGATCATGATCCCATGCTCGGCGGCGGCGCGGCGATATTCGCCCTTCTCCATCACGTTCGCATGGGTGCAGGTGAGGCCGGAGAGATACCACAGCACCGGCACCGGCCCCTGCTCCGCCTGGGGCGGAACATAGACCGCGAAGGTCATAGGGCATTTGGTTTCCACCGAGGCGTGGCGATAGACGCCCTGCACCCCGCCGAACGCCTTGGCCCGCGAGAGGGTCTCCATCAGAACAGCACCACCGAGCGGATCGACTTGCCCTCGTGCATCAGGTCGAAGGCGGTGTTGATCTCCTCCAGCGGCATGGTGTGGGTGATGAGGGGGTCAATCTGGATTTTACCCTCCATGTACCAGTCCACGATCTTCGGCACGTCGGTGCGGCCGCGCGCCCCGCCGAAGGCCGAGCCGCGCCAATTGCGGCCGGTGACCAGCTGGAACGGCCGGGTGGAGATTTCCGCCCCCGCCGGCGCCACGCCGATGACGATGGAGGTGCCCCAGCCGCGATGGCAGCATTCCAGCGCCTGGCGCATCACATCCACATTGCCGGTGCAGTCGAACGAGAAATCGGCGCCGCCGTCGGTCAGGTCCTGGATGGCGGAGACCACCTTGTCGGCGCCCACATCGCGCGGGTTGACGAAATGGGTCATGCCGAACCGCTTCGCCATCTCGACCTTGGCGGGATTGATGTCCACGCCGATGATCTTGTCGGCGCCCACCATCCGCGCACCCTGGATGACGTTGAGGCCGATGCCGCCGAGGCCGAACACCACCACGTTCGCGCCCGGCCACACCTTGGCGGTATAGACCACCGCGCCGATGCCCGTGGTGACGCCGCAGCCGATGTAGCAGATCTTGTCGAAGGGGGCGTCCTCGCGGACCTTCGCCAGCGCGATCTCGGGCAGCACGGTGAAATTGGAGAAGGTCGAGCAGCCCATGTAATGGAAGATCTCGCCGCCATCGCAGGAGAAGCGGCTGGTGCGATCCGGCATCAGGCCCTGCCCCTGGGTGGCGCGGATGGAGGTGCACAGGTTCGAGCGCTGGGAGAGGCAGGTTTTGCACTGCCGGCATTCCGGCGTGTAGAGCGGAATCACATGGTCGCCGACCTTCAGCGAGCTCACGCCCGCGCCGACCTCGCGCACGATGCCCGCGCCCTCATGACCGAGAATGGCGGGAAACTTGCCCTCCGAATCCAGCCCGTCGAGCGTATAGGCGTCGGTGTGGCACACGCCGGTGGCCATGATCTCCACCAGCACTTCGCCCGCCTTGGGGCCGCCGATCTCGATGGTCTCGATGGTGAGGGGCTTCTTGGCTTCCCAGGCGACCGCAGCGCGCGTCTTCATGGCGTTCTCCGCAGATGTGACCGCCCGCCGCGCGGGCCTGCGCTCCTATAGCTTTCTTCTTTCCGGCAGGGAATCGCGTTTGCGACACGCCGTGCCGGCTGGAGGAAAGCAGACCCCCTACCCCCGTTTCATGGCGAAGCGCTTCAGCCCCTCGGCCATGGCGAGATAGGCGACGACCAACAGCGCCAATGCGCCGAGCAGCGAAGGCGGCAGCAGGGCGAAGCCGAACCAGGCGCCGGCGGGCGTGAAGGGCAGCGCCATCGCCACCAGCAGGGCGCCGAGCGAAGAGGCCGCGAGCAAGGGATGGGGCAGGTCGCGCCAGGGGCGCCCGCGGGTGCGGATGATGAAGATGACGAGGATCTGCGTCGCCATGGATTCCAGGAACCAGGCGGTGCGGAACGCATCCGGCGTCACGTGGAACAGGAAGATCAGGCCGCCGAAGGTAAGGAGGTCGAACACCGAGGAGAGCGGACCCATGATGGCCGCGAACCGCACCAGCCCGGACATATCCCACACCTGCGGCCGCGCCAGCGCCTCAGGCCGCACCCGGTCGAACGGGATGCCGATTTCCGAGAGGTCGTAGAGCAAATTGTTGAGCAGGATCTGAGTCGGCAGCATGGGCAGGAACGGCAGGAACAGGGAGGCCGCCGCCATGGAGAGCATGTTGCCGAAATTGGAGCTGGCGGCCATGCGCACATATTTGAGGATATTGACGAAGGTGCGCCGCCCCTCCTCCACCCCGTCGGCCACCACGCCGAGATCGCTCTCCAGCAGGATCATGTCGGCCGCCGCCTGGGCGACCCCGGTGGCGCCCTCCACGGACAGGCCGATATCGGCGGCCTTCAGCCCCGGAGCATCGTTGATGCCATCGCCGAGGAACCCCACCACCGCCCCGCGCGCCTGGAGCGCCTTGACGATGCGGGATTTCTGGTCCGGCGACAGGCGGCCGTAGGCATCCACCTGCCGCACCCGCACCGCCAGCGCGGCGTCGCTCAGCGCCGCCACATCGGCGCCGGACAGCACTTCGTCCGCCTTCAGCCCGACCAGGCCGGCGAGGCGCTTCACCACCACCGGATCGTCGCCCGAAAGGATCTTCAGCCGCACCCCGGCCTTGGCGAGGCGGGCGATGGCGGCGGCGGCGGTGGCCTTGGGCGGATCGGCGAAGGCGCACAGGCCCTCGAACACCAGCCCGGCTTCATCCTCGGCGGTCAGTTCACGCGGCGCGCCGGGCCAGGGTTTGGACGCCACCGCCACCGCGCGCAATCCATCGCCCGCCAAGGCCTGGACCAGGGCGTGCGCCTGCCCCTGCGCCGCCGCGTCCATGATGCTGCCGTCGCGCCGGGTGGCGCACAATTTCAGCACCGCCTCGGGCGCGCCCTTCACGATGAGCAGATGTTCGTCCGGCCCCTGCGCGAGCACCGAACCCAGGCGGCGGGAGAAATCGAAGGCACGCACCTCCTCCATCACCCAGCCCGCCGCCGGATCGTGCCGGCAGTCCAGCAGCGCCGCGTCGAGCGCCCCGCGATCGCCGCCGAGATGGGCGGCAAGGGCGGCGAGGGTGGCGGCGCGCGGATCCTCGGCGCCTGCGGGATCGAGGCTTTTCGCCAGCGTGATGCGGGCTTCGGTGAGGGTGCCGGTCTTGTCCGTGCACAGCACGTTCATGGCGCCGAGATCATGGATCGCCGCGAGCCGCTTCACGATCACCTTGCGCGCCGCCATGCGCAGCGCGCCGCGCGAGAGCGTCACGGTGGTGATCATGGGCAGAAGCTCGGGGGTGAGCCCCACCGCCAGCGCCACCGCGAACATGAGCGATTCCAGCACCGGCCGGCCGAACAGCATGTGCGCCGTCAGCACCAGCAGCACCAAAGCGAGCGTGAGCCGCGCGGTCAGCAGACCGAAGGCGTGCAGGTCGCGCTGGAAGGGCGAGGGGGTCTGCGCTTCCGCGAGCGCGGAGGCGGCCTCGCCGAACAGGCTGTCGCGGCCGGTGTGGACCACCAGCGCCAGCGCCTCCCCGGTCTGCGCCACCGCACCGCGAAACACCGCATTGTCGGCATCCGCCGCAAGGGCGGAGGCGATGACACCGGGCTGCTTGCGCACTGGATAGGGTTCGCCCGTGAGCGCGGCTTCATCGCAGGTGAAGGCGTTCGCCTCCAGCACCCGCGCGTCGGCGGGAATGATGTCTCCGGCCCGGATGCGCACGAGATCGCCCGGCACCAGCGCGCCCACGTCCACCGCGACGAAGGCGCCGTCGCGCTTCGCCTCCGCCTTCACGGCGACCGAGCGGCGCAGCATCTCGGCGGCTTTCAGCGCCTGCCCCTCCTGCACCGTGTCGAGCACGATGGAGAGGCCGAGAATGGCGAGAATGATCGTGCCGCCCACTGCATCGCCGGTCGCGACCGAAACCGCGCCGGCGGCCAGAAGGATCAGCGAGAGCGGCTCCGCCAGCCGCCGCATGATCGCGCGGACCGGTCACCGCCAGTCAGGCGACGATATGGAAACCCGCGTCGGCATAGACCACGGAGCCGGTGAGCGGCGCCCCGGCCTCGCTCACCAGGAAAGCCGCCACCTTGCCGATCTGCTCGGTGGACACGAGATGGTTCGCCGGCGTG
Source organism: Rhizobiales bacterium 24-66-13 (assembly GCA_002257205.1). GTDB lineage: Bacteria > Pseudomonadota > Alphaproteobacteria > Rhizobiales > Xanthobacteraceae > NCEH01. The sequence goes on from NCHM01000389.1 coordinate 4,554, forward strand.
CGGGCGCGCACCTTGTCCAGCAATTCGTCGAAGCGCTCGATGCCGGACGCGGCGCGGGTCTGCACCGGGCCGGTGGAGAGGGCGTGGACGCGGATGCCGGCCGCGGCGAGATCGGCCGCCAGATAACGCACGGTGGATTCCAGCGCGGCCTTCACCGGACCCATGAGGTTGTAATTGTCGACCACCCGCTCGCTGCCGAAGAAGCTCACGGTCTGCAGCGCGCCGCCGGTCTTCATCAGCGGCAGCGCCAGCTTCGCCATGCGGATGAAGGAATGGCACGACACGTCCATGGCCATGGCGAACCCTTCGGCGGAGCAGTTCACAAGACCGGTGTGCAGATCCTCGCGGGGGGCGAAGGCGATGGAATGGAACACGAAATCCAGGCTGCCCCATTGCCGCTCGATGGTGGCGAACACCTCTTCCAGCTGGCCGGGAATGCGCACGTCGCACGGCACGATGATGGAGGCCTCCAG
>NCHM01000390.1 GCA_002257205.1 Rhizobiales bacterium 24-66-13
CGCGGTCCTGGTCGCCAACGGCTTCGAGAATGTGGAGCTGACGGAGCCCGTGAAGGCTCTGAAGGCCGCCGGCGCCGATGTGAAGATCGTCAGCCCCGAGAAGGGCGAGGTTCAGGGCGTCAATCACGACACGCCCGCCGACAAGATCAAGGTGGACGTCGCGCTCGACGCCGCCGATGCCAAAAACTTCGACGCTTTGTTGCTGCCGGGCGGGGTGATGAACCCGGACGCGCTGCGCATCAACGAGAAGGCACTCGCCTTCACCCGCGCCTTCTTCACTGACAAGAAACCCGTGGCCGCCATCTGCCACGGCCCGCAGGTGCTGATCTCGGCCGGGCTGGTGAAGGGGCGGTCGATGACCGGCTACAAGGCGATCCAGGTGGACCTCGCCAATGCCGGGGCGAAGGTGGAAGACAGATCGGTGATCGTGGACCAGGGCCTCGTCACCAGCCGCAACCCGAAGGACATTCCCGATTTCAACGCCAAGATGATCGAGGAATTCGCGGAAGGAAAACACAGCGGACAGCACGCGGCCTGATGAGGCCCGGCTGATTGGGCGCCCGCGCGGCGCTTCGCCCCCGGCCGCCCGGCCGGGGGATTTGTGCTCAATCGCTGGCGAGGATGTGGTTGCGCACCAGCGGATAGACCTGTCCGGCCCATTTGCGCCCGCTGAACACGCCGTAATGCCCGACGCCCGCCTGCATGTGATGACGCTTGCGGTGGGGCCGCAGGCCCGAGCAGATGTCCTGCGCCGCCATGGTCTGGCCGATGGAGCAGATATCGTCCCGCTCGCCTTCCACGGTCAGCAAAGCGGTGCGGCGGATGGCCTTGAAGTCGATGGGATTGCCGCGATAGGTCAATTCGCCCTTCGGCAGAAGGTAATCCTGGAACACGTATTTCACGGTCTCCAGGTAGAATTCCGACGCGAGATCCAGCACGGCGAAATATTCGTCGTAGAAGTGCTTGGTGGCCTCGGCCTTTTCCAGTTCGCCGGCGGCGAGGTTCTCGTACAGCTCCATGTGCGCCTTCACATGGCGGTTCATGTTCATGCTGACGAAGGCGGTCAACTGGATGAAGCCGGGATAGACCTTGCGGCCGGCACCCTTGAAGCCCATCGGCACGGTGGCGATGAGGTTCTTCTCGAACCAGGAAATGGGCTTGGAGGTGGCGAGCTCGTTCACCTTGGTGGGGTTGATGCGACAATCGATGGGGCCGGCCATGAGCGTCATGGAGCGCGGATAGGCGGGATTGCCCTCCTGCGCCATCACGGCGGCGGCCACCAGAACCTGCACGCACGGCTGGCACACGCCCAGGATGTGGCAACCGGGACCCATGAATTCCAGGAACTTGATGACGTGCTCGACATAATCATCGAAGCCGAAGGCGCCGTGCTCCAGGCTCACGTCGCGGGCATTGTGCCAGTCGGTGATATAGACGTCGTGGTCGGGCAGCAGGGTCTTCACCGTGCCCACGAGCAGGGTGGCGAAATGGCCGGAGAGCGGGGCCACCACCAGCACCCGCGGTTGCGGCACAGCGGTGTCTTTCTTGAAATGCAGCAGGGTGCCGAAGGGCAGCACATGGGCTGGCTCCTCGGTGACTTCCACCTCCTGGTTGCCGACCATGGTGCTGGCGATGCCGAACGGCAGGCGCGCGTGGCTGAGCCCGGCGCGCTCCACCATTTCGAAGGCGGCCGACAGATGGCGCACGCCTGTGCGCATGCTCTCGGTGCTGAACAAGGAGAGGAAGGAATTGTCGAGCGCGCGCCGGGCCATGTGGGCCCCGAAGCGCAAGGGGTCCATCAGATCGGACTGAGTCTGGTAAGCGAGGTACATCATGATGCCCTTCGCTGCCGGAAAAAGGGGGGCTGGGTCCTGGACGACAGGTTCTTTTTCATCGCGTTTGAACGCCTTTTACCCGCTGGATACCCGCTGAGCGAGCCACGCCGACACCCGGGCCGGCCCGCAATTCGACCTGTCCGAAAGAGCTAAGGCTTTGGCGCAATTTCTGTTCTACACTTCCCTACGCGCTCGTTCGGATGTACTTCTAGAAAGGATATTGGAGCGGGGGGTGGTGCATTGCAACACACAACCGCTAAGATTGCTCCAGATGCCTTCGAGCCAGCGGTGACGTTCATGAGCGCCCTCACCATTTCCAGCAAGAATTACTCCTCCTGGTCGCTGCGCGGCTGGCTGCTGTGCAAGATGGCGGGCCTCGCCTTCGAGGAAGAGCGGGTGCCGGTGGACGATCCGGACGCGAAGGCCGAACTGCTGCTGCTCTCCCCCTCCTTCCTCGTGCCGCGCCTGGTGCATGAGGGCGTGACCGTGTGGGATACGCTGGCCATCGCCTCCTATCTCAACGAAGTCTTCCCGGAAGCCCAGTTGCTGCCCGCCGACCGCGCGGCGCGCGCGCACTGCCTCTCGATCTCCGGCGAGATGCATTCCGGCTTCGCCAACATGCGCTCGGCCCTGCCGATGAACATGAAGGCCCATTTCCCCGGCTTCAAGGTGTGGGCCGGCGCCCAGGCGGACATCGAGCGCATCCTCGCCATCTGGCGCGGCTGCTTCGCCGCCCATGGCGGGCCGTATCTGATGGGCGCGAACATCACGCTCGCGGACGCCATGTATGCGCCGGTGTGCTCGCGCTTCGCCACCTATGACGTCGCCCTCGACGCCGCCTGCGCCGCCTATCGCGACCGCATGATGGCCCATCCCTTCATGCAGGAATGGATCGCCGGCGCGAAGGCCGAGCCGGAAGAGCTGGAAGAGCTGGACGTCGAATTCTGAGGGCCGACACGGCCGGCGCCGCGCGCCCCAGCCCTCACGCCGCCGGCCGCAGATAGGCCAGCAGGCGCTTGGCATAGGCGGGCAGCACGTCTTCGCGCCGCACCGCGATCACCAAAGTGCGGCGCGCCCAAGGTTCGTCCAGCGGCACGAAGACGAGGGCGTGGCTCTCGCGCAATTGCTGCGCCACCGCCGCCGGGATCACCGCGAGCCCCACATGGGCCTCGATGTGCGGCCCCACCATGGTGGCGACCGCGGCGAAGCCGTTCACCCGCACCCGGTATTTGAGCGCCCCGCCGGCCCGCACCGCATTGCGTTCCACCAGGCTTTGCAGGCCGTTGCCCTCGGGCAGGCCGACGAACGGCTCGTCCAGCACATCGGCGATGCGCAGGCTCGCCCGGTCGCACAGGGGATGGCCGCGCGGCAGCGCCACCACCAGATGGTCCTCGCGATAGCGCGTCAGGTGCAGGCCCGAGGTATCGGCCGCGTCCGAGGTGATGCCGAGATGGATCAGCCCCTCGGCCAGCGCCTGGGCGATCTGCCAGCTCGGCCGCTCCTCCAGGTCCATGTCGATATTGGGGTTGGCCGCGAGGAAACGCGCCAGTTCCGCCGACAGGCCATGGCCGAACGCGGCGGTGTTGCACCACAGGCGCACATGGCCCTTCAAGCCCTTGCCATAGCCCGCGAGCTCGCCGCGCATGCGCTCGCTCTGCGCCAGCATCAGGCGGGCATGATGCACCAGCGCTTCGCCCGCCGGGGTCACGGCGACGCCCGCGCGGCCGCGCTCCAGCAGCGGCGTGCCGATCTCCGCCTCCATGTCGCGGATGCGCGCGCTCACCGAGGCCAGCGCCAGATGGGCGCGGGCGGCCCCGGCCGTGAGGCTGCCGGCCTCCACCACATTCAGGAACAACCGCAGGTCCGAGAGATCCAGGCGCATGGGAGGAGCTTATCCTTCGGGCATTCCGAAGGCTAGAAGCGGAAGTTCCACATTGCCGGGATGGGGCGGAAGCAGCATGTTCGCGCCATGTCCGACTGGTCCCTGCTCACTCTTCTCTTCATTACCTTCGCGCTGGTTCTCGCCGGCGTCGTGAAGGGCGTCATCGCCATGGGCCTGCCCACCATTGGCGTCGGCCTGCTGAGCATCGTCATGCCGCCGTCCCACGCGGCGGCGATGATCATCGTGCCGGCGACCGTGACCAATGTGCTGCAATTGTTCAGCGGCCCGCGCATCCTGCCCAATGCGAAGCGATTCTGGACGCTGCTGCTGACGCTGATAGCGGGCACGCTGGTCGGCGGCTATTGGCTGGGCGGGCTGAGTTCCCATTGGGCGCCGCCGCTGCTGGGGCTAACCTTGTCCGTCTATGGCGTGCTCGGCCTGCGGGCGATCCATTTCCACACGCCCACCGCGTGGGAAGGCTGGCTCTCGCCGGTGATCGGGCTCGCCGCCGGGTTCCTGACCGGCACCACCGGCGTCACGGTGATGCCGTCCGCGCCCTATCTGCAATCGCTCGCGCTGGAGCGGGAGGACCTGATCCAGGCGCTCGGCCTCACCTTCACGGTGGCGAATTTCACCCTCGCCTTCGCGCTCACCGGCGGCGATGCGCCGCTCGCCGATCCGCACGCGGTGA
>NCHM01000391.1 GCA_002257205.1 Rhizobiales bacterium 24-66-13
CGCCTTGCCGCAATTGTTGCGCTTCATGATGGAAATCATGTCCGGCGCCATCTTGCCTTCGTCGAACAGCCGGCCCACGCGCAGCGAGCCCTGAAGGCCGAGCGCGATCTCGGTCATCATGTCCGCCAGCTTCTTCTGCACCAATTGAGTGGCCGCCAGCGGCCGGCCGAACTGCTTGCGGTCGAGCGTATATTGCCGCGCCCGCGCCAGGCAGTCCTCCGCCGCCCCGAGCACGCCCCATGAAATGCCGTAGCGCGCCCGGTTGAGGCAGCCGAACGGTCCCTTCAGGCCGGACACGTTGGGCAGAAGCGCGTCCTCGCCCACCTCGACGCCGTCCATGACGATCTCGCCGGTGATGGAGGCGCGCAGCGAGAGCTTGCCGCCGATCTTCGGCGCGGAGAGCCCCTTCATGCCCTTCTCCAGAACGAAGCCGCGAATCTCATTGCCGTGCGCCTCGGATTTCGCCCACACCACGAACACGTCGGCGATGGGGGCGTTGGAAATCCAGGTCTTGGTGCCCGACAGGCGATAGCCGCCGTCGATCTTCACCGCCTTGGTCTTCATGCCGGCGGGGTCGGAGCCGGCGTCCGGCTCGGTCAGGCCGAAGCAGCCGACATAATCGCCCGAGGCGAGCTTCGGCAGGTATTTGCGCCGCTGCGCCTCGTCGCCATAGGCCTGGATCGGATACATGACGAGCGAGGATTGCACGCTCATCATGGAGCGATAGCCGCTGTCCACCCGCTCCACTTCCCGCGCCACCAGGCCATAGGCCACATAGGACGCGCCCGCGCCGCCGTACTCCTCCGGCACCGTCACGCCCAGCAGGCCGAGTTCGCCCATCTCGTTGAAAATGGCGCGGTCGGTCTTCTCGGTGGCATAGGCCTCGATCACGCGAGGCGCCAGCTTGTCCTGGGCATAGGCATTGGCGGCATCGCGAATCAGCCGCTCATCCTCGGAAAGCTGATCGTCCAGCAGGAACGGGTCCGACCAATCGAAGGCCGGGGCCTTGGCATGGGCCACGGGGTTCACCTTCGACGCATGTGACATGACAACCTCCCAGATGCGGCCCTGCGGGCCAGCGGCTCGTTCCCTGGATCATCGCGCGGGTTTCAGGCCCGCGCCATGATGGCCATGGCCTGGCGCGCCACATCCAGCACGCGCAGACTCAATTCATCCTGCCGCGCGGCGATCTCGTCCAGATCGAACCAGCGCGTATCCAGTGCATCGTCGGCGGCCCGCGCCTCGCCGTTGCGCCAATGGCACAGCACCGCCACCAGCACGTAATGATGCAGCACCTCGCCTTGCGCGCCCCGGTCGAGCGCGTCGAGCGCGCAGAACGGCGCGCCGGCCAGCGCCTCGACGCCGGTTTCCTCGCGCAGCTCGCGCACCGCCGCCTCAGCGGCAGTCTCGCCCCATTCGATGCGCCCGCCGGGAAAGCCCCACAGGCCCTGGTCCGGTGGATTGGCCCGCTGCACCAGCAGCACCTGGCCCGCCCGCACCACCACCGCGAGCGCGCCGCAGCCGGGCCGGCGTGCCGCCCCGTCCATCACAGCCGCTCCGTGGCGAAGTCCGGCGCGGCCACCACGCGGTTGCGACCCTGGCGCTTGGCCTCGTACAGCGCGGAATCCACCGCAGCAAGCAGGCTGTCCGGGGAGCCGGGGAAGCGCGGCACGGTCGCCGCCGCGCCGAAGCTCGCCGTCAGCCGGTGCGAGGGCACGCCGGGATGCTCGATGCCCAGGGCGGCGACCAGCCGGCGCACGTCCTCGGCGAATTCCACCGCCCCGGCGAGATCCGTATCGGGCAGCAGCACCACGAATTCCTCCCCGCCATAACGGGCCGCCAGATAGGCCGTGCCAGCGGTCGCCGCCGAGAGCATGCGCGCCACGCTGCGCAGCGCATCGTCGCCCGCAAGATGGCCCCGACCGTCGTTGAACAGCTTGAAATGATCCACGTCGGCCATCACCAGCGCGAGCGGCCGCCGCAGATCGCCGGCGCGCACCCAATCTTCCGACAATTGCACGTCGAACGTGCGGCGGTTGGCAAGCCCGGTCAGCCCGTCCATGCGCGCCAGCGCGGCGAGGCGGCCATTTTGGCTGCGCAATTCCTCGGTGCGCTCCGACAGGCGCTGGTTCATCTCGTCGAAGGCGGCAACAAGCGGCTGGAATTCCTCCACCCGCACCTGGCTGATGGTATCGGCCTCTTCCCGCCCGACCGCGCCAATATCAAACGCAAGCTGCTGCACCGGATCCACCACCAGCTTCTCGGCCGCATACCAGGCAAGAACGATCAGCAGCACCACGCCGCCGAGTAGGGCGAAGAAAATCGTCAGGATGCGCTGATCGATATCGGCGATCATCAGCGAGGAATCGCTCCCCACCAGGACCCGCAGCTCGGTTCCGGCGAGGCGGGCGAAGGCGAAATAACGCTCCTGGCCATCGAGTCCCACCGCCTTCAACTGTCCCTCGGTGCTGGCAAGGACCCGTTGGATCAGCGGATGATCGCGGAAATTGGCGCCCACGAGGCCCGACTCAACCGGATAGCGCACCAGGACCGTGCCGGTGCCATCGATGATGCAGACCGTAACTCCGTCCTCGACCCCCGATTGGGCGGCGATGCGCGACATCCATTGCAGATCCACGCCCACCGCCGCGAGCGCGATGGGATCGCCCTGCGGGTCCCGTTCCGCCTCGGCAATGGCGATCACGGTGCGGCCGGTGTTGCGGGCCGTGATCAGATGGCTGATGACCGCCTGCGGTGTCGCGAGGGCGTCCCGCACATATTCGCGGTCGGAGAGATCGAGGCCAATGAGCGCGCGCGTGCTGGCGCACACCACGCGGCCGTCGGCGCCCGCGATCAACGCCCCCTGGACCCCTACCGCCTCGTTGTTGAGGCGGCGCAGAAATTGTTCGCATCCCGCCGGATCCTGCATCAGCGCCGAGGCTTGGCGGCTCAGCGTCTGCACGACCGCCTGCGCGGCGCCGATCGTCTCGCGCTGGGCGAGCGCGGCGGATTCGGCGATATCGCGCAGCTGCTCATAGGTGCGGCCGATCTGCTCGTCGCGCGAGGCGAGCAGCGCGTAGATCCGCTCGGCGGAAATCGGCAGGGCCACAAGCAGGATCAGATAGGCAAGCCGCCGCCTGATGCTGACATTCCGCCGCCGACGCCGGCCCCAAAGTCCCTGAGCTTGATCGGCCATGTATGTCCAGCGTCTCCCGCCCGCCTGCCATGCGGACACCCCCTATCTTTCTTCTACCGCGAACTTTCGACAAAAGGGAGCCACAATGCCACGCGCCCTGCGGGGCGCACGAAGGATCATCGCCCATGCCCGATCTGGATCACGAAGGACCCGCGGAGCGCCTCGCCCGGGTGCGCGCCGAACTGGAGCTCGCCTGCCGCGAAGCCGGCCGCCCCGCCGGCGCGGTGGAGCTGATCGCGGTATCCAAGACCTTCCCGGCGCCGGACATCCTGCCCGTCATCGCCGCCGGCCAGCGGGTGTTCGGCGAGAACCGGGTGCAGGAAGCGCGCGAGAAATGGCCCGCGCTCCAGGCCGCGACCCCCGGCCTGGTGCTGCATCTCATCGGGCCGCTGCAATCCAACAAGACCCGCGAGGCGGTCGAGACCTTCGACGTGATCCACACCGTCGACCGGCCGAAGATCGCCCGCGCCCTGGCCGAGGAAATGGCCCGCCAGGGCCGCCACTTGCCGGTGTTCGTGCAGGTGAACACCGGGGCGGAGCCGCAGAAGGCGGGCGTTCTGCCGCAGGAGGCGGACGCCTTCATCGCCGAATGCCGCGAGGCCTGCGGCCTCACCGTGGCGGGGTTGATGTGCATTCCCCCCGTGGACGACGTGCCGGCGCCGCACTTCGCGCTTCTGGCACAGATCGCCGCGCGCAACGGCTTGCCGGGCTTGTCCATGGGCATGAGCGCGGATTTCGGCGTGGCGATTCACCAGGGCGCGACCCATGTGCGCATCGGCAGCGCCATCTTCGGCCACCGCCCGCGCCCCCTGCCCTGACCGGCCTTGGGCCTTGGGCCTTGGGCCTTGGGCCTTGGGCCTTGGGCCTTCAAAAACCTCACCGGCGCGATCGGTGGCGCAAGCCGCCGGCGCCTCGTGCGGGCCCGAGGCGGTGCCCGCCCCGGGCAGACTTGGCCTCTATTTCGGGAAGAACCCGGCATCTGCCCCAGGAAAACCTGCCGCCTGCTTTGGGGATGAGATCGAAAGCCCACAAGGAAGGGCTTGCTGACCGCCCGGTTCGCGGTTATACGGAGCCCCTTCCGCGCAGCTCCCATCGTCTAGCGGTCTAGGACGTCGCCCTCTCACGGCGAAAACAGGGGTTCGATTCCCCTTGGGAGCGCCAGCGTTTTCAAGCGCTTAGCCTATGAGCGTCCACAGGCGTTGAATCGGTCTGCCGCGCGCTGGTAGGCGATCATGTCGATCGGGGTGAAGACCGGCTGCTCGACGCATGTGAACTACTCCCCAAAAATTGGGTCGTGATGGACGCCACGTTTTGACGTCATCTAATCTCCCGTTAGGAGGAGATCAGGACATGCGCAAACGCAGGAACCATGATGCGAGTTTCAAGGCTCGCGTGGGCCTTCCGCGCAGCAGCCTCCACGCCAAGATCGAGCAGTACCGGATGGGGTGAGGCCGAAAGAGCTGCTGCCCCGCCGCAGGTCGGTGCAGCGCCCACGCGCCTCAACCGCCTGACCGGGTCGGTAAGCTTGATCCATACCGAAGCGTGGTCGCTGGATTTTTCCAACAGCGAACGGCCCGGTCGACGCCGACGGCGGCGAGCCTCACCCTGCCTCGGCATTTTCCATCTTCGCCACCACTACCGTCTAAATAAAATACTGGCGACTCCTCCCAGCATGAGGCTGCCCATGGCGACGGCGAGACCGTAAAGCAGCCCGTTGCGCTGTGAGAATTCCGCGATCGACTGCTCGACGCCGGTCTTCTGCACGTCGAAGGAGGTGGTTGCGGAGGCGACCGGCCGGCCGCCGCGCAGCAGCTGCACTTCCACCTGATAGCGCCCCAGCGGGGCGGTGCCGGGAATGGCCACCTCGGCGCGGAACACGTGGGGAGCGATGAAGGTCACCCCGCACGTGTTCTCCCGGTACAGACCCTGGGCCTGCTGGATGCGCAGGAAGGCGGCGCGGAACGGGTCGGCCGACACCACGTCCGCATGATCGTCGCCGATCCGCTGCTTCAAGAGGATGCGCCCCAGGCCGATCTGGCCCCGCTGCAAGGAAGCGGGCTCGGCCATCTCCTCCGGCGGCCGGCTGGTGAGGATGTCGAGGAAGGACGGCACATCGAGGAAGGTGCGGCTGTCCGCATTCATCCACAGCCCGAGCACCCGCGTCTTGCGCCATGTTGTGAAGGTCTGCCCCGGTCCGCGCACCGTCACCACCACGTCGGGGCTCCCGCCGGCGGCGTCCTGCGGATCCATGACCCCGAACACCACAAGGTCCGCCCCCGTGAAGCCCGAGGTGATGTGCACCTGCGCCTGCGACACCGACACCACCAGCCCATCGGCCCGCGCCATCCCGCAGCCGCCCAGCAGGGCCAGAATGAGGACGGCTGCGCGCACCATCATCGCAGCTTCTCCATGGTGGTCACGACGAAGGTGTCTGCCGGACGGGTGACGAACTCCCCCGCCACCCGCACCGCCACCCCCAGCACCAGCAGGCCCAGCAGCAGGCGCAGGTGCTCGGCCCGCAGCGACTGGCCGGTGCGGGCCCCGAACTGGGCGCCCATGGTGCCGCCCACCATCAGTACCAGGGCCAGCACCACGTCCACGGTGCCATTGGCCTGGGCGTGGAGCACCGTCGCCGCCGCCATGGTGACGAAGGTGAGCACCAGCGAGGTGCCCACCGCGGTCTGGGTCGGCGCCTTGAGCAGATAGATGAGCGCCGGCACGAGGATAAACCCGCCGCCCACGCCCAGCACCGCGCCGACGAGGCCGATGGCGAAGCCGATAGCCACCACCGGCAGAGCCGACACGTAGATACGCGAGCGGCGGAAACGCATCTTCAGCGGCAGGCGCATGAACCAGGCTCTTGTGCCCGGCCGGCGCACCACCGCCGGTCGCCCCTTGGCGGTGCGGCGGATGGCGCGCACGCTTTCCACCAGCATGAGGGTGCCAAGGGTGCCGAGCAGCGCCGTGTAGGAGATGCGGATGAATAGGTCGACTTGGCCGATCACCCGCAGGAACAGGAACAGCATCACCCCGGCGAGCGTGCCCAGCAGGCCTCCGGAGAGCAGTGCGCCAGCCAAATGCATGTCCACCATGCCCTTGCGCCAGTAGGACAAGGCACCGGAGAAGGAGGAAGCGGCCATGTAGGGCGACACGCTGGCCACCGCCACCGCAGGCGGCACACCGGTGAAGATCAACAGCGGCGTCATCAGGAAGCCGCCGCCCACACCGAACATGCCCGAGATGAACCCCACCGCGAGGCCCATCGCGAAGATGGTGAAGATGGCGACGGGCAGTTCGGCGATGGGAAGGTAGATGGTCACGCGGGGGCTTTCCGGGACGGTTTGGTGAGGCCTCGATGAGTCAGGATGCGAACAGGTTGACCGCGAGGCCGCTTTGCCCGGTTTCCCTGTATTTGGACTGCATGCCGGCACTCTTTTGCCGCATGGTCTCGATCACCTGGTCCAGGGAGACATGATGGGTGACGTCGCCGCGCCGGGCGAGGGAACCGAAAAGCTCCCCCCGAACCCGTCTGATCCGCACGGGCTTGGTCTTCAGGAAACGCCTTGCGGCGACCACGGGACCCACCGTGGGGGGCGAGGACGGCCCGATACCGATCCTGAACAGCTCGAACACGCTGATCACGCCGCCCCCCATTCCTGCGCCGCATTCAGCAGGAAAGCCTGGACATAAGGGGCAAGGGACCGCGCGCACTCGACACGAAACCCCTCGCTGCCCCGCACCAGCACGATCTCGGCCTTGGCGAGCACGGTGCGGGTGGCGCTCCCCGGCGGAAATGCGCTCCCGTGGAGGTCGAGGGGGACCCCCGCATTCAAGATCATCGGCGCGGCGGCGCCGCCGACGGTGATCGCCGCCTGGCGGTGGCCGATGTCCACCAGGGAATGAAAATGCCCGGCAAGATCCGCCGCGATGGCGCTCGCCGCTCCATCCTCATCCGGCGCCACCAGCAGCCATTCGTCGGGGCCGAGGCGCGCGGCGAAGCGATCCGCGGTGCCGCGCGCGGAATTGACGGGGGCGGACAGATCGAACATCCCCGCCCGTCCCACCGCCGCCGCGGCTCCGGGCGGGAGGCGCAGCACGTGGCGGCTGGCCGGGCCGAGGGGGACGATGGCCGCCGCTGGCGTGATGGAGGCCGGCGCGGTGAACGGCGAGCGATATGTGGCACGCTCAGACATGGACGTTGCTTCCATGGACGCGTTCTCCCGTGGGATCGAAGAAGACCGGGGGCACCACGCGCACGGCGGTGAAGCCGGTACGGGTCGTCGCATGGAGGACCTCCTCCATCCGCCCCCGCCCGCCCGAGACGAGGGCCAAAGCGATGGATCGCCCGCAGGTGTCGCTCCAATAGCTCGACGTGACATGCCCGAGCATGGGCACCGGCACCGCGGCCATCGGATCGGCCACGATCTGCGCGCCCTCATCCACCACGAGGCCTTCCGCTTCGGTGAGGAGGCCGACCAGTTGCCGGCGGTCGGCCTTCAGCATGTCCGGCCGGCATAGCGAGCGCTTGCCGACGAAATCCGGCTTGGTGCCGGACACCGCCCAGGACAGGCCAGCATCGTCCGGCGTCACGGTGCCATCGGTGTCGTGGCCGGCGAGCAGGAAGCCCCGCTCGGCACGCAGCACATGGGTGGCCTCGGTGCCGTAGGCGGCCATGCCGAAGCCTTGCCCGCGCTCCCACAGGACGTCCCACACATCCCGCGCGAAGCCGGAGGGCACGTTGATCTCGTAGCCCAGTTCGCCGGTGAAGGAGAGCCGGAACAGCCGGAGAGGGACCCCGCATAGGGTTCCGCTACGCACCGCCATGGGCGGGAAAGCCAGGGGCGAGAGATCGATGCCCTCGACCAGCGGCGCGATCACCTCGGTTGCCCTGGGCCCCTGCACGGCGATAACGCCCCATTGCTCCGTCGTTGAGGTGAGATGCACCTTCAGCTGGCTCCATTCGGTCTGGAGATAGTCCTCCATGTGGGCGAACACGCGCGCCGCGCCGCCGCTGGAGGTGGTGACGTGGAAAAGGTCCGGCCCCAGGCGG
>NCHM01000392.1 GCA_002257205.1 Rhizobiales bacterium 24-66-13
CTCTATGGCGCCGGGCTCGGCATGCGGCAGGCCCGCAAGCATATCGGCTGGGCGCTGGAAGCGGCGGCGGCGAGCGCCGGCCGCGAGCAAGACTGGGTCAAGCCATGGCGGGCAAGGCTGCTGCGCGCGGAAGACCCCGATGCGGTCGCGGACGGAATTCGCGCCGCTTTCGATGATGCGAACTGGAAGGCCGCGGCATGAAGGCAGATGCAAAGCGCCGGCCCGAGCCGGAGTTGAATTTTACCCGCGCGATCCTCGACGCGGTGCCCCACCCTGTGATCACGGTTTCCGATACCGGGCAGATCGTAGACGCCAATGTGGCGGCGGAGGCTTTTTTTGAAGTCAGCCTGCCGGTGCTGCGGCGCCGGCCGTTCGCCGAATTCGTGCCGTTTGGCACGCCGCTGCTCGGCCTGATCGATCAGGTGCGGGCGCGCGGCGCGCCGGTGAACGAATATCGCGTGGATCTCGGCACGCCCAAGAATGGCGGCGAGCGGGTGGTCGACATCCATGTCGGGCCGGTCTCCGAACGGCCGGGCCATGTGGTGGTGATGATCCAGGAGCGCACCATCGCCGACAAGATGGACCGCCAGCTCACCCATCGCGGCGCCGCCCGCTCAGTCAGCGCGCTCGCCTCCATGCTGGCGCACGAGATCAAGAATCCGCTCTCCGGCATTCGCGGCGCCGCCCAGCTTCTGGAACAGTCGGCGGGCGACGAGGACCGCGCGCTCACCCGCCTGATCACCGACGAGGCGGACCGCATCGTGAAGCTGGTGGACCGCATGGAGGTGTTCTCCGACGAGCGGCCCATCGCCCGCGAACCGGTGAACATCCATGCGGTGCTGGAGCATGTGCGCACGCTCGCGTCCTCGGGTTTCGCGCGGCACATCCGCTTTATCGAGGAATATGACCCCTCCTTGCCGCCGGTCTTCGCGAACCGCGACCAATTGGTTCAGGTGTTCCTCAATCTGGTGAAGAACGCGGCCGAGGCCATCGATTCGGAGACGGACGGGGAAATCCATCTCACCACCGCCTTCCGCCCCGGCGTGCGGCTCACCGTGCCCGGCGCCTCCTCGCGCGTCAGCCTGCCGCTGGAATTCTGTGTCAAGGACAATGGCAAGGGCGTGCCGGACGACCTGCTGCCCCATCTGTTCGATCCGTTCGTGACCACCAAGCCGACGGGAAGTGGCCTCGGCCTTGCATTGGTGGCGAAGATCATCGGCGACCATGGCGGGATCGTCGAGTGCGACAGCCAGCCCCGGCGAACCAGCTTCCGGGTTCTCCTTCCCATGTATCGCGGCACACGTGTCGCCTCCGAGGACAACTGAGGTATCCATGCCCACGGGAAGCATTCTGGTCGCCGACGACGATGCTGCGATCCGTACCGTGCTCAATCAGGCCCTGTCGCGGGCCGGATATGAAGTGCGCTCGTGCGGGAATGCGGCCACCCTCTGGCGCTGGGTGAGCCAGGGGGATGGCGATCTGGTCATCACCGACGTGGTGATGCCGGACGAAAACGCCTTCGACCTCTTGCCGCGCATCAAGAAGGCGCGGCCGGACCTGCCGGTCATCGTGCAGGACAATATCCCGCTCGTCGGCCGCTCGCCGGCGATGCAGGAAATCTATCGCCTGCTCGCCCGCCTCATGCAAACCGACCTCACCGTGATGATCGCCGGCGAGAGCGGCACCGGCAAGGAACTGGTGGCGCGGGCACTGCACGATTACGGCAAGCGCCGCACCGGCCCGTTCGTGGCCATCAATATGGCGGCGATCCCGCGCGATCTCATCGAGAGCGAATTGTTCGGCCACGAGAAGGGCTCGTTCACCGGCGCAACCACCCGCAATACCGGCCGGTTCGAGCAGGCGGAAAGCGGCACGCTCTTCCTGGACGAAATCGGCGACATGCCCATGGAGGCGCAGACGCGCCTGCTGCGCGTGCTCCAGCAGGGCGAATATACGACGGTGGGCGGGCGCACGCCCATCAAGACCGACGTGCGCATCATCGCCGCCACCAACAAGGACTTGCGCACGCTGATCCAGCAGGGTCTGTTCCGCGAGGATCTGTTCTTCCGCCTGAACGTGGTGCCGCTGCGCCTGCCGCCGCTGCGCGAGCGTTCCGAGGACGTGCCGGATCTGGTGCGGCACTTCTTCCTTCAGGCGGAGCGGGAGGGCCTGCCGGCGAAGCAGATCGACACCGCCGCCCTCGATCGGCTGAAGCGCTATCGCTGGCCCGGCAATGTGCGTGAGCTTGAAAACCTGGTGCGCCGGCTCTCGGCCTTGTACCCGCAGGAGATCATCACCACCGGCATCATCGAGGCCGAACTGTCCGAGCCGGTGCCCAGCGCGGGCGCCGAGGATGGTCCGGTGGATGCCACGCTCGCCGCTTCGGTGGAACGGCATCTTAACACATATTTTGCCGGATTCGGCGAAGATTTGCCGCCGCCCGGGCTTTACCATCGGATCCTGCGGGACGTGGAATATCCACTCCTGTCGGCGGCTCTTGCTGCGGCGCGGGGTAATCAGATCAAGGCGGCGGAATTGCTCGGCCTGAACCGCAATACCTTGCGGAAAAAAATCCGCGATCTGGATATTCAGGTCATTCGCACCAGCCGTTAATCTGAGGTTTGCTGACATCTTATGCGTGCAAGCTGCGAATCTAAGGAATAAGATTTCGCGAGGGGGCGGTCCGGATACGCGATGACGCGCATAGGGCACCGCATTTGTTGATGCCGGTATGCAAGGACCCGTGATGTCTGAAGTCGCTTTGAGTCACCTGCTCTGGGCGATGAATGCATTTATCGCCCAGAGCGATGACGGCGATCTTTGGAACGAGGCGCTGGAGCGGGTCTGCGCCGGTATCGGCGAGGCGTTCGGTCTCAGCCGCGTCGCCTTGTTCGAGGTTCGCCAGGACGGGCATCCAGGGCTCGGGGTGATCTGTCGGGCCGATTGGGCGCGGCCGGGCCTTGCTCCCATCGGCCGCGCCCACCATCGCACCATCGCCCCCGACGGCGCCGACGACCTCCAGCGCGACTGGGCGAGCCGGCGTATCCGCGGCGAGGTGATCGAAGGGCTCACCCGCGATCTCACGGGCTATATGCGCGCCTATTTCGAGGCCCATCAGATCGTGCGCTTCTATACCGTCCCGGTCATGGCGGCAGGCCATTGGTGGGGTCATTTCTGCATCGCCCACGACGACGAGAACCTGGCGTGGGACGAGACCGTCAAATCCCTGTGCCATCTGGTGGCCGGCATGGTGGCGCGCTCCGCCGAATGCATGCGGGCCGAGCGGGAATTGAACGACGTCACCCTGCGCAGCATGCTCGGTTCGGCGCTCGATGCCGTCGTCACCATCGACGAAGCGGGCATGATCCTGGAGTTCAACCCGGCCGCCGAGCGCATATTCGGCTATCAGCGCGCGGATGCGATCGGCCGCTCGCTTGGCGCGACCATCATTCCGCCGCGCTATGCGATGTCGCACCAGTCGGGCCTCAAGCGCTATCTGGAAGACGGGTCGCCTCACATCCTCGGCCGGCGCGTGGAGCTTCAGGGCCGGCGCGCGGATGGCAGCGTGTTTCCCGTGGAACTGACCGTCACCGAGATTCGCGGCGCGACCCGGCGCGTCTTCACCGCCTATCTGCGGGACATCTCCAATTTCGTGAATGCCCAGGAGGCGCTGGAGCGGCTCGCCTATCACGATGCCATGACGGGGCTGCCCAATCGCGCCGGGCTGCTGCGCCTGGTCGCCGACGCGCCGAGCGCGCCAACCGGGGTGGTGGTGGTGCATTTCCGCGATCTCGACGTGCTCGCCGCGAGCCTCGGGCGCGAATTCACCGAGCCGGTGGCGGCGCAACTGGCCTTGCGGCTGCGCCTCGCGCTGCGTGGCGATGCGATGCTGGCGCGCACCGGCGAGCGGGAATTCGCCATCATTCTGTTCCGCGGCTCGGATGCGCTGGCCACCGGGCGCAGCGTCGATGCGCTGTTCCAGGCGCCGCTGGAAAGCGAGGGCCGACGCTTCTATCTGCGCGCGCGCATCGGCATCGCCCGCGAGCAGGGGCAATTGGAACACATGCTGCGCGATGCCGAAATGGCGCTCCACGCCCAGGGGCGCGGCCATGCGGTGGTGTTCGACCAGTCGCTGCGCGCGGACCACCAGGAGCGCCTGGCGCTGGAAACCGATCTGCGGGACGCCATTCTGCGGCGCTCGCACGACCTGTACATGGTGTTTCAGCCGATCGTGTGCTGCAAGACCGGAACGGTGATGGGCTTTGAGGCCCTCGCCCGCTGGAGCCATCCGGCGCTGGGAAATGTGGAGCCCAGCGAATTCGTGGCCATCGCCGAGGCCTCGGGCCTGTCCGAGCAATTGGGCGAACTGGTTCTGGAACGGGCGGTGGCGGCCTGCGCACGCTGGAACCAGGATCGCGCCTCCAGGGGACTTGGGCCGCGCTATGTGTCGGTCAATCTCTCCGCCCCGCAGGTGATGGCCCCCGATCTTGTGGCGCGCATCGCGAACATTCTTCAGCAAGTGAATCTGAAGGGCGAGCAGGTCTTGTTCGAACTGACAGAGAGCACCTTGCTGTCGGAGCCGGAAAAAGCGGTCGAGGTGATGGTCCAGCTGCAATCCCTGGGCAGCAAGGTGGCCATCGATGATTTCGGCACCGGCTATTCCTCCTTCAGTTATCTTCAGCGTCTGCCGGTGAACGTGCTTAAGATCGACCGCTCTTTCATCCGCGAGATCGTCGACAATTCCCGTTCGCGGCGCATCGTAGGGGTGATGGTGGATCTGGCCCACGCCTTCGGCATCGAGGTGGTGGCCGAAGGGGTGGAAAACGACGACGCCATGAACGAGGTGGTGGCCCTCGGCAGCGATTGTGTCCAAGGCTATCTGGTGGGGCGGCCCATGCGCGAGGAAGAGGCGCGGCGCTGGCCCGACGGCGGCCGCGACCCCTGACACTTTTCGCTCCATGCGCAGGACAAGCGGCGGGACCAGTCGCAATTGTCACATTTTTGCACCAGTGTTGTCCCATTGCATCAGTCGCACTGATTCCCGGTGCGGCGCGGGACCCTTCCATCCATGACGAATGCCAGCCTGGACACCGCCGATAACCGTGCCACGGGCGGGGGGATGCCAGGAGCGAGCCCGTTGCTAAGCGTGGGCCTGTTCGCGCCGGCGATGGTGGTGCTGGCGCTCTGCTCGGCCTTGGCCACCTTCCTGATCCTGATGGGCCTGACGCCGGTGGTGCCGAGCCACGAGGTGGTGATCGGCCTGCTGGCCGGAAACGCGCTCGCGGTGGCCATCCTGTCCACCATGGTGGGGCGCGAGGTGTGGCGCATCGTCCGGGCGCGGGCGCGGGGCCGGGCCGCCTCGCGGCTGCATGTGCGCATCGTCGCTTTGTTCGCCGTGGTCGCCGTGGTGCCCGCCATCCTGGTGGCGGGGGTCGCGAGCCTGACCCTGGATCGTGGGCTGGACCGGTGGTTTTCCGTGCGGACCCAGGAGATCGTCGCCAATGCGGTGCAGGTGGCGCAAACCTATGTCCGCGAGCATGCGCTGAACATTCGCGGCGACGTCCTCGCCATGAGCGCCGATCTCAACCGCCTCAAGCCGCTTTATGACAGCGACCGGGCGCGCTTCCGGCAGATTCTCACCGCCCAGGCGGCGCTGCGCAATCTGCCCGGCGCGCTGATGATCGAGCGCGACCTGAAGGTGGTCGAGGGCGCACAGGTCATGACCGGCCGCGAATTCCTGGTGCCGGCCAATATCGCCATCGATGAAGCGACCGCCGAGCAGCCGATCATCTATCTGCCGTCCGATGCCGATTTCGTC
>NCHM01000393.1 GCA_002257205.1 Rhizobiales bacterium 24-66-13
CCGGCGTTCTCCAGATCAGCCCGGCCTCGACGAACCCGCAATTCACCGAACGCAAGATGTGGAACACGTTCCGCACCTGCGGCCGCGACGACCAGCAGGGCGCGGTTGCCGGCGACTACATCGTCGCCAATTTCAAGGACAAGAAGGTCGCCATCGTCCACGACAAGACCCCCTACGGGAAGGGACTTGCCGACGAAACCCAGAAGGCCATGAACAAAGGCGGCGTCAAGGAAGTGCTCTATGAGGGCATCAATCCGGGCGAGAAGGATTATTCCGCGCTGGTGTCGAAGCTGAAGGCGGCGGGCGTGGACCTGGTCTATTTCGGCGGCCTGCATCCCGAAGCCGGCCTGATCGTGCGTCAGATGCGCGACCAGGGCCTGAAGAGCGTCCTGTTCTCCGGCGACGGCATCACGGACAAGGAATTCTGGTCCATCGCCGGGCCCGGCGCCGCCGGCACGCTGATGACCTTCGGCCCCGATCCGCGCAAGAACCCGGCCGCCAAGGAGGTTGTGGACCGCTTCAAGGCAAAGGGCGTCGATCCGGAAGGATATGTGCTGTACTCCTACGCCGCCGTGCAGATCATCAAGCAGGCGGCCGAGGCGACCAAGTCCACCGACCCGAAGAAGCTCGCCGACTACATGCATTCCGGCGCGACCTTCCAGACGGTGCTTGGCCCGCTTTCCTTCGACAAGAAGGGCGACATCACCAAGAAGGATTATGTCGTCTATATCTGGAAAGACGGCGCCTATAGCGAAATCTGACCGCGCCGCGGCCAGCCCATGAAAGGCCCGCGCTTCGGCGCGGGCTTTTTTAATAGCGCACCGCGTATCAGACGCCGCTGCACTGACAAGAGGACACGCCATGCTGAAAATCTGGGGACGCCTCAACTCCACCAATGTGAAAAAGGTGGTGTGGGCCGCGCGCGAATTGAACCTGCCGTACGAGCACGCGAACGCAGGCGGCCCGTTCGGCATCGTGAACGAACCGGACTATCGCGCTCTGAACCCCAACGGCCTTGTCCCCTGCATCGAGGACCAAGGCCTGGTGTTGTGGGAATCCAATGCCGTGGTGCGTTATCTTTCCGCCCGTCACGGAGCCGGCACGCTGTGGCCGGAAGATCCGGCGGTCCGCGCCATCGGCGACAAATGGATGGATTGGGCCTCCACCTCGTTTGCCGGGCCGTTCCGCGATGTGTTCTGGAACATCGTCCGGCTCGGTCCGGAGCAACGCGACATGGGCGCGGTGGAAAAAGGCCTTGCCGCCTGCACCGATTTGCTGGCGCGGGTGGACGCCGCGCTCGCGCACCATCCCTATCTGTCGGGCGACGGGTTCGCCATGGGCGATATTCCGCTTGGCTGCTTCGTCTATGCCTGGTTCGAAATGCCCATCGCCCGCCAGCCGATGCCCCATCTGGAAGCCTGGTACGCACGCCTGAAGGACCGGCCGGCCTATCGCGACGCGGTCATGACGCCGCTCACCTGAGCGGTTCAGCCGATGGTGGAAAGCGCCGGGAACGTCTCGATCAGCCAATAAGAGACGCTGGCGATCCAGCCCGACATGAAGGCGATGCCGGTGAGCACCAGCATCGCCCCCATCACCTTTTCCATCACCGGCAGCAGGCGGCGCATGTGGCGCAGGCCGTCCAGGAACGGCCGCACCGCCACCGCCGCGAGCAGGAACGGCACGCCGAGACCGGCAGAATAGATCGCAAGCAGGCCCGCCCCCTTCGCGACCGTCGCCTCCGACCCGGCGACCGCAAGGATCGCGCCCAGCACCGGGCCGAGGCAGGGCGTCCAGCCGAAGGCAAAGGCGAGGCCCATCACGAACGCGCCCCACAGACCGGTGGGTTCGTTCACATGCGGCCGGGCGGTGCGCGAGAGCAGATGAATCTTGAACACGCCGAGAAAATTCAGCCCCATCACGATGATCGCGACGCCGGCGATGATGGACAGAACCTCCTGGTGCGCACGTAGCACCTCACCCACCGCCGAGGCGCCGGCCCCCAATGCGACGAACACCACGGTAAAGCCGCTCACGAACAGCAGCGCGCCGAAAATCGCGCGGCGCCCCACCTGCTGCAACGGTTCCGCCTTGGAGAGGTCTTCCAGGGTCGCGCCGCCGAGGAAGCACAAATAAGGCGGCACCAGGGGCAGGACACAGGGGGACAGGAAGCTCGCAAGGCCCGCGGCAAAGGCGGCAGGCAGCGTGACATCGGCCATGGGAGGGTTGCACCCTTCGTACGCGAAACCGGACCCCGCCACTGTCTCAAGCCGGCGGAGCTTTCGCCGCATGTCATGGGCCGGAACGGCGCCACCGCACAAGAGGGCGCGCCCCTCCCCTCCCCGCCATGTGATCTGCCGGTTTGCCGCAGGCGCGCGCGGCGTGGTCCTCGCGTGGCAAGTGTGGACGCGGGGGCCGGACCTGCTCTAAGAGCTTAGGCACGGTAGCCCGCTGGTCCGGACGTGACATGCTCAACCTCCTCACCGATGTGCCGGGCCTCCAAATTGGCCACGCAACCGACCTCAGGCTTGGATCGGGCGTGACGGCGGTACTGTGCGACGTGCCGACCATCGCCGCCGTGGACGTGCGCGGCGGCAGCCCCGGCACGCGCGAAACCGATCTCCTCGCGCCCGGCGCCAGCGTGCAGCACGTGGATGCCCTGTTCCTCTCCGGCGGCTCGGCCTTTGGCCTCGACGCGGGCTCGGGGATCATGTCCTGGCTTGCCGAACAGGGGCGTGGGCATCCCGTGGGCTCCGTGCGGGTGCCCATCGTTCCCGGCGCGATCCTGTTCGATCTCCTCAATGGCGGCGACAAGGCCTGGGGCCGCCATTCGCCCTATGCCGCCCTCGGCTATGACGCGGCGGCCGCGGCGCGCGCCGGCAGCTTTGCCCTCGGTACGGTCGGCGCCGGCACCGGCGCGACTACGGCCCATGTCAAGGGCGGGCTCGGCTCGGCTTCCGCCATGACACCGGGCGGTCACGTGGTGGGCGCCCTTGTGGCGGTGAATGCCGTGGGCAGTCCGCTCATCGGCGGCGGACCCCATCTGCGCGCGGCGCCGTTCGAGCGCGATGGCGAATTCGGCGGGTGCGGCATGCCGCAGCATTGGCCGGACGACGCCTCGCCCCTCACCATGAAGGGCGCCACGCCGCGCGCCAACACCACCATCGCGGTGGTCGCCACCGATGCCGTTCTCACCCGCGCGCAGGCGCGCTCCTTTGCCGTGATGGCGCAGGATGGCTTGGCTCTGTCGCTGTTTCCGGTACACACGCAACTCGACGGCGATTGCGTGTTCGCCCTGGCGACCGGGCGCAAGGAACTCGACCCGATCCGCCACGCGGAGGCCGAGCTTGGCGCGACAGCCGCCTGCGTGCTCGCACGCGCCGTCGGGCGTGCCATATTCGAGGCCACCACCTTGCCTTATCCCGGTGCCCAGGCCGCCTGGCGCGACCGCTTCCGCTGAAGGACACCCGATGCCCCGCCTCCCTTCCATCCGCCCGATCCGGCACGATAATGACGATGCGCCCCGGCTCTCCGGCCTCCTGGCGATCATCTTCTGGTGTGCGTGCGGCATCACGGCGGTGCCGCTCGCCGGCATCTTCACGCTGATCTCGGTACTCGGGCCGCAGGCGGCCTGGTCGGCGATCGCGGATTCGCTGTCCGCGCCCGGCGCCTCCTCGCAGATGCTGCGGTTCGGCCTGTTTCCGCAGGTCGTGCTGTTCGTCTGGGCGATCGGCTTCGTGATTCTGACGGTGCGGCGCTCCACGCGCACGCGCGCCCTTGCCCCGGTCGCTCTGGTGGTGTGGCTGATCGTGACCGCCTTCAGCCAGTTCGCGATCCGCGACCTTCTGGCGCCCGACGGCCTGACGGTGGGCGACCTCGCGGCCCTGCTGCCCGCCCTTCTTGCGCAAGGCGTGGGGGTCGCGGGCTTCGTCGGCTACATGCGCGAGGGCGAGCGCCCGCGCCGCTATTACCGATCCTGAGGCGCGGTCACAGCAGCCCGCGACGCCGCGAAATGACGAACGCCACATAGACCCCGGCGAGCGTCACGGCGAGGCCGTACCAGGTCAGCGCATATTCGAGGTGCCGGTTGGGGAAGGTCAGCCGGGTCTCGCCGCCCTGGGGCAGGCCGCCGGGATTGGCGCTGGCGTCTGCGTCGATGATGAAGGGCGCCACCTTGGCCAGCCCGCGCGCGGCGGCGATCTCGCCCGGATCGCGCCGGAACCAGGCATTATGGGCGGGATCGTTCGCGGGCACGAACCAGCTCG
>NCHM01000394.1 GCA_002257205.1 Rhizobiales bacterium 24-66-13
ATCATGGCGAGCATCCGAACGGGGCGGGAGGTTTCCGCCCCGCGCCGCCAGACCTTCTCAGCAGATGCTTAAATGCCCGTTAACCCTAACAAATCGCTTTCACCGCCGGGGGAACCCGCAGGCCCAGGCGGCGCGCGGCCTCAGGCGGCGACGCGCTTCAGGGCGTCGATCACATCGTCCACCACGGTTTCCACCAGCTCGCGGTCGTCGCCTTCGCCCATGACGCGGATCACCGGCTCTGTGCCCGAGGGGCGAATCAGCAGCCGGCCGCGATTGGCAAGCCGCCGCTCGGCATCGGCGATGGCAACCTGCACCTTCTCATTCTCCAGCGGCGCGCCCGACTGATAGCGCACATTCTTGAGAATCTGCGGCAGGGGCTCGAAGCGGTGGCAGATTTCCGAGGCCGGCCGTTCCTTGCCGGCGACCACCGCCAGCACTTGGAGCGCCGCCACCAGGCCGTCGCCGGTGGTGGAATAATCCGACAGGATGATGTGGCCGGACTGCTCGCCGCCAACATTATAGCCGTCCGACAGCATGCGTTCGAGCACGTAACGGTCGCCCACCGAGGTGCGGGCGAGGCTGAGGCCGATATCCATGAGGTGCCGCTCAAGCCCGAGATTGGACATCACGGTCGCCACGATGCCGTTGCGCGAGAGGCGGCCGTCGGCCTTGAAGCTCTCGGCCACCACGGCCATGATCTGGTCGCCGTCGATGATATGGCCCTTCTCGTCCACCATCAGCACGCGGTCGGCATCCCCGTCGAGGGCGATGCCGATGTCGGCGCGCACTTCGCGCACCTTGGCCGAGAGGGCGGCGGGCGAGGTGGAGCCCACGTCGCGGTTGATGTTCATGCCGTCCGGCTCGGCGCCGATGGCGATCACGTCCGCGCCCAATTCCCACAGCGCCTCGGGCGCGACGCGATAGGCGGCGCCGTTGGCACAGTCCACCACCACGCGCAGGCCCTCGAACGACTGGCCGCGCGGCAGCGTGCGCTTGGCATATTCGATATAGCGGGCGTGCACGCCCTCGAGCCGCTTGGCGCGGCCGATCTCGGTCGGCTTGGCGAGCTTGCGCGACATGTCGCCGTCGATCAGCTCCTCGATGTCCAGCTCGATGCCGTCGGAGAGCTTGAAGCCGTCCGGGCCGAACAACTTGATGCCGTTATCGTCGAACAGATTGTGTGAGGCCGAGATCATCACCCCGAGGTCGGCGCGCATGGAGCGCGTCAGCATGCCCACCGCCGGCGTCGGCATGGGACCCAGCAGCAGCACGTCGAGCCCGACCGAGGTGAAGCCGGCCACCAGCGCATTCTCGATCATATAGCCGGACAAACGGGTGTCCTTGCCGATCACCACCCGGTGGCGATGCTCGCCGCGGCGGAAGGTCAGCCCCGCCGCCATGCCGACCCGCAGGGCGAGATCCGCCGTCAGGTTCGCATTGGCGCGACCGCGCACCCCGTCCGTGCCGAAATACTTGCGTGCCATCTATCGGACCCCCGCACCCTGAAGCTGTGACGGTGTGCCGCCTGGAGGCGAAGGAGAAACGGCGGGGGTCCGCGCTTCGTCCGTTCCAAAGCCAGGCATCAAACCAATTCGCGCAGCAATCGCCGCCATGTAGCATGGCCGAGCCTTACGGCGGGTCAATTTTTATGAGCGCAGGTGACAATCCCCGCCTCAGGCGCGCGGAGCTCCCGGCTCAGGTGCACGAAACGCCGCCGCGCGGGCCAAACGCGCGACTTGCGATTGCCCGAGCCGGGGCGCGGGTGCTACCGCTGGACCATCGTCTTCTCCGGAGTGTCCTGCCCGTGCCTTCACCGACCCTCGATGTGCTCACCATCGGCAATGCGATCGTCGACGTGATCGCCCGCGCGCAGGAGGATTTCCTCCTGGCCCAGGCGATGCCCAAGGGCTCCATGACGCTGATCGACGAGGCCCGTGCCGAATCGCTCTATGGCGCGATGGGGCCGGGCGTAGAGGTGTCCGGCGGCTCGGCGGCCAATACGGCGGCGGGCGTCGCCTCGTTCGGCGCGCGCGCCGGCTTCGTCGGGCTGGTGCGCCAGGACGGGCTCGGCACCGTGTTCGCCCATGACATCCGCGCCGCCGGCGTCGCTTATGCCACCCCCGCCGCCGGCGAAGGCCCGGCCACCGCGCGCTGCCTGATCCTGGTGACGCCGGACGGCGAGCGCACCATGAACACCTATCTCGGCGCGGCGCAGAACCTCACCCCCGCCCAGATCGACGCGACCGTGGTCGCGAGCGCCGGCATCACCTATCTGGAAGGCTATCTGTGGGACCCGCCGGCGGCGAAGCAGGCGTTCCTGAAGGCGGCGGAGATCGCCCATGGCGCCGGCCGCCAGGTGGCGCTGAGCCTGTCGGATGCTTTTTGTGTGGATCGCTATCGCGCCGAATTCCTCGATCTGCTGCGCACCGGCGTTGTGGACCTCGTGTTCTGCAATGAGGCCGAGGTGAAGTCGCTGTATGAGACCGCCGATGTGGATGCGGCGCTGGTGCAATTGCGCCGCGATGCCCGCCAGGCGGTGGTGACGCGCAGCGAGAAGGGCGCGGTGTTCCTCACCGCCGATGCCACCGTCACGGTTCCGGCCCATCCCGTGGCCGAGGTGGTGGACACCACCGGCGCGGGCGACCTGTTCGCCGCCGGCTTCCTGTTCGGCCATGCCACCGGGCGCGATCCCGCGACATCGCTGCGCCTCGGCGCGCTGGCGGCGAGCGAGGTCATCTCCCATCTCGGCGCGCGGCCGCAGAAGGATCTGATCGTATTGGCGCAAGAGGGCGGCCTGCTGAAGTGAGCGAGCTTGTCGCGCAGGAAGACGGCGCCACGCGCGCGCTGCGCCAGATCGACGGCGGGGCGCGCACCTTGCTGGTGCTCGGCGGCGCCGGCACGGGCAAGACCACCTTCCTGCACGAATTGCGCAAGATGCCCCGCGGGCGCCAGGTGTTCCTGGCGCCCACCGGGGTCGCCGCCCTGCAATTGGGCGGGCAGACCATTCATTCCTTCTTCGGCATTCCCCCGCGCATCCTCAATCCCGACGAGGTGAAGCCGCGCGTGCAGGTGCGCCGCCTGCTGAAGAAGCTGGACCGCGTCATCATCGACGAAATCTCCATGGTGCGGGCCGACCTGCTCGACACGGTGGACCGCGCGCTGCGTATCTCGCGCGATAATTCCGAGCCGTTCGGCGGCGTGCAGATGGTGCTGGTGGGCGATTTCCTGCAATTGCCCCCCGTGGTGCCGCTGGCCGAACAGGACATGCTCTCCCGCATGGGCTACGAGGGGCCGTTCGCCTTTCATGCCAAGGCGCTGGCGGAGCAGGAACTGGCCCGCGCGCCGTTTCTCACCGTGCACCGGCAGAGCGACCGCGCCTTCATCGCCCATCTCGCCAATCTGCGCCGGGGCGAGCGCATGCGCGAGACGCTGGAGGCGATCAACGCCGCCTGCGTGCGGCCGCACCGGCCGGGCCCGCAGCCGGTGCTTCTCACCCCCACCAATGCGCGGGCGGATGCCTATAACCAGCGCGGCCTCGCCAATCTGGCGGGGGAGGCGCGAGAGTTCGGCGGCGTGCTGAAGGGCGAGTTCGGCCTGGAGGGCGACCGCCTGCCGGTGCCGGAACGCCTCGTTCTCAAGCCCGGCGCGCGCGTCATGACCCTGCGCAACGATCCCGCCCGGCGCTGGGTGAACGGCTCGGTGGGCACGGTGGTCGGCATCGGCGCGCACAGCGCCATGGTGCGGCTCGACAGCGGGTCCACGGTGGAGATCGAGAGCTTCACCTGGGAGCGCATCCGCTATGGCTGGGACGAGCCCTCCGGGCGCATCGACGTGCAGGTGGTGGGCGCCTACACCCAGCTTCCGCTTGTGCCGGCCTGGGCCATGACCATGCACAAGGCGCAGGGCCTGACCCTGGAAGACGTGCGCATCGATTTCGACAATGGCGCCTTCGCCGCCGGGCAGGCCTATGTGGCGCTGTCGCGTGCCCGCTCGCTGGAGGGCATGTCGCTGGTTCGGGAGATCCGCCCCTCGGACATCCGGGTGGACCGGCGCGTGGCCGCCTTCATGGCGGCGTTCGAAGCCGGCGAGATGTAGCCACCCCGCCCCAGCCCCGCCCCAGCGCGCGGGCCGAGGCAACGCCCGTGCAAGCCCCACGCAAGCTTCATGCGCAAGGCTCGGCTTACCGTTCCAAAACCGGCGTGCTCCCCGATTGAAAGCGGCGCGCGGACCGGCCGGCAGCGGCGAGGTGATGCCATGACCACGGATTTCCAGCCTGGGATCCGAACACGGCGGCGCGCTCCAGGAGGTCGCGAAGGTACGGCGCGTGGCGCTTCAGGCCCTTGAGGCTTCGGTGATCGCCGGCAATATTCCCGATGCCCAGCGCATTCTCGCCCGGATGGCGGAGGAGATGCGCACCGCCTCCAGCGCGCCGCGTGTCGCGCCGCCGGCCACAGCTTCCCCGGCCGATGCCAATCCCTACCGGCCGGTGATGAAGGCGGACCTGTCCGAGGTCGGCACGACCACCCATTCCGCCAGCGGAAAATAGCGCCCCGCCCGCGCCGTCTCCGCCTCGCCGCCCTTCAGGACCCTCGCCGCCCTTCAGGACTTCGCCATGACCATCGACCTCGGTTCCACCTATGCGACCTATCGCTATCTCTCGAAGGACATGGCCAATACGCTGAAGGCGCAGGCGAAAGACCCGCAGGTGGCGCGGGAGACCGCGTATTTCGAGGCCAATATCGGCAAGATGAAGACCGCCGACGATCTGATCGCCAATTACCGGCTCTTCAATTACGCCATGACCGCCTATGGCCTCTCCGACATGACCTATGCCAAGGGCTTCATGCGCAAGGTTCTGGCGAGCGACCTTTCCGACAAGAACAGCTTCGCCAACAAATTGAACGACCAGCGCTTCACCCAGTTCGCCAAGATATTCACCTTCAGGACCTCCGGCGACACGACCACCTCCACCCAGGCGCTCAAGCAGACGGTGATGGCGAAATATGCCCAGCAATCCCTGGAGGACACCGCCGGCCAGAGCGACCAGGGGGTGAAGCTCGCGCTCTATTTCAAGCGCGTGGCGCCGACCATAACCTCGGCCTACGGGCTGCTTGGGGACACCGCGCTGTGGCAGGTGTGCAAGACCGTCTTCGGCTTCCCCGATGCCATGGCCAATGCGGACATCGCCAAGCAGGCGGCGGTGGTCAAGTCGCGCCTCAACATCGCCGACCTGAAGGACCCCGCGAAGGTAGACAAGCTGCTCCAGCGCTTCGCCGTGACGTGGGACGTGACCAATAACAGCCA
>NCHM01000395.1 GCA_002257205.1 Rhizobiales bacterium 24-66-13
AAGGGCGAGAACTGGCAGCTCACCGCCGGCTTCCGCGCCCGGCATGGCCGCGTGCTGCTGTTCGATCCGACCAACGCCAAGTCCGCCGCCTATAATCCGCTGCTGGAAGTGCGCCGCGGCGAGTGGGAAGTCCGTGACGTCCAGAACATCGCCGACATCCTCGTCGACCCCGAAGGCTCGCTGGAAAAGCGAAACCACTGGGAGAAGACCAGCCACGCGCTGCTCGTCGGTGCAATCCTCCACGTGCTCTATGCCGAAAAGGACAAGACGCTCGCCGGCGTCGCCGCCTTCCTCTCCGATCCGAAGCGGCCGATCGAGACCACGCTCGATGCCATGATGAAAACCGCCCACCTCGGCGAGGCGGGCCCGCACCCTGTCATCGCCAGCGCCGCCCGCGAACTGCTGAATAAATCCGACAACGAGCGATCCGGTGTGCTCTCCACCGCCATGTCGTTCCTCGGCCTCTATCGCGATCCGGTGATTGCCGAGGTGACGCGGTGCTGCGACTGGCGCATCGCCGATATCGTCGGCGGCAAGGCTCCCGCGACTCTCTATCTCGTGGTGCCGCCCTCCGACATCAACCGCACCAAGCCGCTGATCCGCCTGCTCCTCAACCAGATCGGCCGGCGCCTTACCGAGGACCTGCAGGCCAAGGGCGGACGCCACCGTCTGCTGCTCATGCTCGACGAGTTCCCCGCGCTGGGGCGGCTCGACTTCTTTGAATCGGCTCTCGCCTTCATGGCCGGCTATGGCCTGAAAGCCTTCCTCATCGCCCAGTCGCTGAACCAGATTGAGAAGGCTTATGGGCCGAACAACTCGATCCTCGACAACTGCCATGTCCGCGTGAGCTTCGCCACCAATGACGAGCGCACCGCCAAGCGCGTGTCCGATGCGCTCGGCACCGCCACCGAGATGAAAGCGATGAAGAATTATGCCGGCCACCGGCTCTCGCCGTGGCTTGGCCATCTCATGGTGTCGCGCTCGGAGACTGCCCGCCCGCTGCTAACGCCCGGCGAGGTTATGCAACTGCCGCCCACGGACGAGATCGTCATGGTCGCCGGCACGGCGCCGATCCGGGCGAAGAAGGCCCGCTACTACGAGGACGCGCGCTTCCGGGACCGGGTCCTGCCGCCGCCAACACCCTCGCTTGGTTCGAATGCCCAACATGATGATTGGACCGCGCTGCCGTTGCCCAGGCCCCAGGAGGGTACGGGCGGGAGCACCGCGGACGAAGGTCGAGACGAAGACCCGACCGGCTCCGAGCACCGGCACCAGCCCGAGCTCAGCCGCGTGAAGGCGGTCGAGAAAATGCAGCCCATCGAGAACGAGTTCGAGTTCGACAGGGATCGCGACGACGAGATGGAGGACGTCGCCACCCGGAACCGCCGCATGACCGGACTGATGCAAGGTGTGGCGCGGCAGGTCAGCCTCAATCCCAATGACGGCATGGAGCTGTGATCGCCATGGCAGGTCGCACGAAGAAAGCGCAGATCTCGGTCTATCTCGAGCCCGACATCATGGACATGCTGGCGCACTATGCCGCCCAGCGCGACCAGTCCATGTCCCTGATCGCCCAGGCCGCAATCGCCTCCTTCCTGTCGCCCGACAGCTCAGAGCGCCAGGAGGCCGCTCTTGCCCGGCGCCTCGGTCAGATCGATCGCCGCCTCGCGCGGCTGGAGCGCGACCTCGGCATCTCGACCGAGGCCTTCGCCACCTTCATCCGCTTCTGGCTCGCCACCACCCCCGCGCTGCCCGAACCCACGGCCCAGGCCGCGCGAGCCAAGGTCTCCGAGCGCTACGCAGCCTACACCCGCGCGCTAGGCCGGCGCCTCGCGAAGGGGCCGCAGCTGCGGCAGGAGATCGTGGAGGATGTTTCTCAACTTGAGGGTGACGGAGGCCGCCGGTCGTGACCCATTCTCGGGCTTTGAGTACGTCTGCTTGTGACGAACTGACCGAGCCAAGTCGCCGAATGGGTCCGAAACCTCAGAGTTAAAACGCCCCGAAGCTGTTTGAACATGGAGGGGTTCATCGCGCACAACGGATCGCTCTGGGATTCAATGTGATGGCATCCGGCTTTAGTCTAGAAAGAACCGTGCCGAGCGCCGCGGTGTGGTGCAGAGGAGTGCGTGACACGGTGTCCCCCGAAGGCCACATCCTCATCGTTGACGACGATGCCGAAATCCGGCGTCTCGCCGGCAAGTTCCTGCGTGAGCACGGGCACAAGGTCACGGCCGCGCAGGACGCCCGCGAGATGCGGGAGACAATGGCCGCCGGCACGGTGGACCTCGTCATTCTCGACATCATGCTGCCGGGGACGAGCGGGCTCGATCTGTGCCGGGACATCCGCCGCACCTCGAATGTGCCCATCATCATGCTGACCGCCCGCGGCAGCGACGTGGACCGGATCGTCGGCCTGGAACTCGGCGCGGACGACTATCTGGCCAAGCCCTTCAACCCGCGCGAACTGCTCGCCCGCATCCATGCGGTGCTGCGACGGACCCGGCTGTCCGACCCCGCCGCTGTTAATGGCGGCACTTGCCTGGCATTTTCCGGCTGGATGCTCGACACGCGGCGACGGGAACTGACCAACCCGGAAGGCGCCATCGTCGATCTTTCCACCGGCGAATATGATCTGCTGCTGACCTTCCTGGAGCATCCCCAGCGCGTGCTCACGCGCGACCAGCTGATGGATGCTGCGAAAAACCGCATCGCCACCGGCTTCGATCGGGCGATCGACATCCAGGTAAGCCGGCTGCGCAGGAAGCTCGATTCGAGCGGCGGGCCGGAGATGGTGAAGACAGTGCGTGGGACCGGCTATTTCTTCGTCCCGGAGGTGGCGCGCTCATGATCCGCGCCATCGACAGTCTCGCTCTGCGGACCGCAGTCGTGGCCGTGCTCGGAATCGTCGTGGTCCATGTGCTGAGCCTGTGGACCTACGAACATGCCATGGAGCGCGAGCGACATGCGGCACATGCCGTCCGCCTTGCCGACCAGGTCGTGGCGCTGCGCCGGTCACTCGCCGCCGCACCTGCGGAGCGTCGGGAGGAGGTGGCCCATGCCCTGTCGGGGGGCGCCATCGATGCCCATTGGGGCCGCGAGGCCATGGCCGCGACGGGGCCCCACGCCGACGAGGCCGCCCAGCGCCTCGCCGCCGAGGTTCGCGCGCTCGCACCGGACCTTGCCGCAGCGGACATTCTGGTTGGCGCCGGGCCCGATCCGCACCTCAGCCTCGTGGCCGTGCGCCTGCCCGACGGGAGCTGGCTGAATGTGCGCATGTTTGCCTCCGTGCCGCAGACCGCCGGGGGGCACGGCTCCCTGCTCTCCACCACGTTGATGGCGGCGGGGGTGCTGCTCCTGTCCCTCGCCATCGCCGCATGGCTCACGCGGCCTTTGCGGGCCATGGCGCGTACCGTTGCGGCCCTGCCACCGGACGCGGCGCGCATTCACCTGCCCGAGACCGGACCAAAGGAGGTGAGGGAGCTGGCCCATGCCTTCAACGGCATGCAGGCGCGCATCGCGGGACTGGTCGAGCGGCGCACCCAGGCCCTCGCGGCGGTCTCCCACGATCTGCGCACGCCCATGACGCGCCTGCGCTTCCGCCTCGAGGATGTGAGCGACCCGGCACTGCGCGACGCCATCGCCGGGGATGTCGCGGGGATGGAGCAGATGGTCGAGGCCACGCTCTCCTACCTGCGCGGCGAGGCGAGCGAGGAGCCGGTGCGGCCGCTCGATCTCGTGGCTTTGGTGGAAACCATCGTGGACGACGCGCGGGACCGGGGCCTGCGGGCCGATCTTTCGGCCCCGCCGCGCCTGGTCATCGCGGGGCGGCTCGTCAGCCTGAAGCGGATGGTGGGCAATCTGGTGGATAACGCGCTCGCCTATGGGGGCTCCGCGCATGTGTCAATTATGGAGGAGGAAGCGGATGCCGTCCTGACGGTGCGGGATGAGGGACCGGGGATTCCAGAGGACCAACTCGCCGCCGTGCTCGAGCCCTTCGTGCGGCTTGAAGCCTCGCGCAGCCGCGCCACGGGCGGCGTGGGCCTCGGCCTCACCATCGCCAGCGCGGTGGCCGAGGCGCACGGTGGCACGCTGAGCCTCGCCAACGCCACCGGCGGTGGCCTCGTCGCCACGGTGCGCCTGCCCAAGATCCAGGCTGAAACAAACTGATACAGAAGCGATACGCGGCGTGACGCGCCGCGCGCTATCGCTCTCCCGTACCGGA
>NCHM01000012.1 GCA_002257205.1 Rhizobiales bacterium 24-66-13
GCAGCACAAAAGCGCCACCGCGAACAGGGTGGGGGCGAGCGCGCTGCCCAGCAGCGGGTTCAGCAATTCGTGCGCCTTGCCGAGGTCCGCCACTTCCCCGCCCTGACCGTGGAAGGCGGCCGCCGCGAGGATCAGGATCGAGGCATTGATGGTGAGCGCGAACATCAGGGCGAAGGTGGAATCCCAGGTCGCATAACGGATCGCCTGGCGGATGCCGCCTTCGGTCCCGTCGTGCTTGCGGGTCTGCACGATCGCGGAATGCAGGTAGAGATTATGCGGCATCACCGTCGCGCCGAGGATGCCGAGCGCGAGATAGAGCATGTCGGGA
This sequence comes from Rhizobiales bacterium 24-66-13, assembly GCA_002257205.1. Taxonomy (GTDB): domain Bacteria; phylum Pseudomonadota; class Alphaproteobacteria; order Rhizobiales; family Xanthobacteraceae; genus NCEH01. The sequence continues at coordinate 329 of NCHM01000012.1, forward strand.
TTGGTGATGATCTGCGTGGTCGGCGCAAAGCCGCGGATCACCTCGCCCCAATTGGGATCGGCCAAGGCGATCTGCACGCCGAAACAGGCGGCGATGATGCCGAGCAGCCCCACCACCAGCGCCTCCACGAAGCGAAATCCAAGCTTCTGCAGCCACAGGATGAGGAACACGTCCAGCGCGGTGATGATGACGCCGATTTCCAGCGGAATGCCGAACAGCAAATTGAGCCCGATGGCGGTGCCGATCACTTCCGCAAGGTCGGTGGCGCAGATCGCCGCCTCGGCGAGCGCCCACAGCACATAGGCGACCGGGCGGGGGAAGCTGTCGCGGCAGGCCTGGGCGAGGTCGCGCCCGCTGGCGACGCCGAGCCGCGAGCACAGCGCCTGGAGCAGGATGGCGATGAGATTGGAGAGCAGCGCCACCGTGAGCAGCGCATAGCCGAAGCGCGAGCCGCCGGCGAGCGAGGTCGCCCAATTGCCCGGGTCCATATAGCCGGTGGCGACGAGATAGCCCGGCCCCATGAAGGCGAACAGGCGGGCGAAGCCTCGGCGCTTGGTGACGTCGATGGTGCCGTGCACGTCCGACAAGGCGGGATCGCCCCGCTCGCGCCGCCAACCGTTCAAACCCGCCTGCCGTGAATGATCAAGCATATGCCACCGCACGCCATTATGAGGACGCCGCGCCGCTCTCGCCAGCCCACCTTCGTTCAGCAGACAGGCGCGCGCGACACCGAACCCTGAGATTGCGAATGAGTTGCATTATAATGGTAGGGCTGTTTCCGGCTGTCAATGTTGTTGCGAGTTATTCGCAATTGCGTCCCAGGTTGGTACGCGGCGCGGCGTGCCATGCAAGAGCCGGTCCGTTTGCCGGTCCGTTTGCCGGGCAGGGTGGGTGAGGGGGCGCGGCGCGGATGCCACCAAAGGCGCAGCACGCGACCCTTGCGGGGCGGGCGCGGCGCCGCCAAAGTCCCCCCAACAATAAGGGAGGGACCGCCATGGTGGCGCCGGGACGCCCGGATACGGGCGCGGATGCTTATGATTACATCGTTGTCGGCGCTGGATCTGCGGGCTGCGTGGTCGCGAACCGCCTCTCGGCGGACCCCAATGTGCGAGTCGCCATCGTCGAGGCCGGGGGCAAGGACGACTGGATCTGGTTCCACATTCCCGTGGGCTATCTGTTCGCCATCGGCAATCCGCGCGCGGACTGGTGCTTCAAGACCGAGCCCGAGGCCGGGCTGAACGGGCGCGCGCTCTCCTATCCGCGCGGCAAGACCATCGGCGGCTCCTCGGCCATCAATGCCATGATCTACATGCGCGGGCAGGCGGCCGATTACGACCATTGGCGCCAACTCGGCCTGCCCGGCTGGGGCTGGGACGATGTGCTGCCGCTCTACAAGAAGCACGAGGACCATTTCCTCGGCCCCAACGCCCATCATGCGACGGGCGGGGAATGGCATGTCGAGTTTCCGCGCATCACCTGGCCGCTTCTCGACAAAGTGCGCGACGCGGCGGCGCAGGACGGAATCGCCGCCATCCCGGATTTCAACACCGGCGACAATGAGGGCTCCTGCTATTTCCACGTGAACCAGAAGCGCGGCCTGCGCTGGAGCGCGGCGCGCGGGTTCCTGAAGCCGGTGCTGAACCGGCCGAACCTCGATCTCATCACCGCCGGCCATGTGCAGAAGGTGACGATCGAGAACAATCGCGCCACCGGCATCGAACTGCGCACCCCAGGCGGCACGCGCACCCTGACGGCGCGGCGCGAGGTGGTGCTGTGCGCCGGCGCGCTCGGCTCGCCGCAGGTGCTCATGCTCTCCGGCATCGGGCCGAGCGAACATCTCCAGGCGAACGGCATCGAAACCGTGCTGGACAAGCCCGGCGTCGGCTCCAATCTGCAGGACCATCTGCAATTGCGCCTGGTGTTCAAGGTCTCCGGCATCGGCACGCTGAACGAGCGCTATCATTCGCTGCTGGGGCGCGCCGGCATGGGGCTGGAATATGCCTTTCTGCGGCGCGGGCCGCTGACCATGGCGCCCTCCCAGCTCGGCATCTTCACCCGATCGGATGCGACGCAGGATCGGGCGAACCTGGAATTCCACGTGCAGCCGCTCTCGCTCGACAAGTTCGGCGACCCGCTGCACCGTTTCCCCGCCTTTACCATGAGCGTGTGCAACCTGCGACCCACCTCGCGCGGCACCATCCGCCTCAAGAGCGCGGACGCGGCCACCGCGCCAGCGATCCAGCCGCAGTATCTTTCCACCGAGGAGGACCGCACGGTGGCGGCGGACTCGATCCGCGTCGCCCGCCGCATCGTCTCGCGTCCGGCGCTCGCGCCTTATCGCCCGGAAGAGATCCTGCCCGGTCCGGCGGTGGGGAACGACGATGCCTCGCTCGCGACGGCGGCGGGCAATGTGGGCACCACCATCTTCCACCCCGTGGGCACGGCGAAGATGGGCCTGCCGTCCGATCCCATGGCGGTGGTGGATGCGCGCCTGCGGGTGATCGGCATCGACGGCCTGCGGGTGGTGGATGCTTCGATCATGCCGACCATTACCTCCGGCAACACCAATTCTCCGGCCATCATGATCGGCGAGAAGGGGGCGGCCATGATCCTGGAGGATGCGCGCGCATGAGAGTGACCCGTTCACCGGACGCGGCTGTCCGAGGCTCTGCCGTTCGGCGAGCTGCCGTCCTGCCGGTCCTTGCCGCCCTGCTGGCTTTGGTCGCCGATCCGGTGCTGGCGTCCTCGCCGGCCGCCTGGGCCGAGCTGGAGGGCAAGGCGCGCACGGCCTGCCTCGCGGCGAGCGGGCTCGCGAAGGCTCGCGTGGAAGGCGCGCCCGTGATGTTTGCCGCCCATGTTCTGGTTCTGGTGAAAGGCCACTGGCCGCAGCCGCACATGAAGAACCAGGCTGCAACCTTCGCCTGCCTCTATGACAATCGCGCTGGCACCGCCGAGGCGCAGGAATGGACCGGCGCCGCGCCGAAATAGTGCCGCGCGCCCGCGGCCTCGCGCCCCGTTCGGCCTGCGTGCCATGTGAACAAGGCGCTGGCCGATGCCCCCGGCGATTGTCAATCGCCGGGCGATGGGTTAGAGGATTTCCCTCTGTGCAAGCACCCGTAGCTCAGCTGGATAGAGCGCTGCCCTCCGAAGGCGAGAGTGTCAAGGCTGGGCAGCGTTTTGTTGGTCGATTTTTGCAGTGAATTGAAGAGGTTAGAGACAGAGAGGTTTTTGGATCGACGTTGACAGGAAGCGTTGCAACCACATTGCAACCACCCCGGCGGAAACTCCGGCGTAGCCGCCGGCAGGTAAATGCCATCAGGTGGTCAGCGACTCGGGCCGGCTTCAGCCGCGTCAGGACATCGTTGACCAAAGTGATCGGCGGAGAGTAGTTCCACGTTACAGGCACCCGTAGCTCAGCTGGATAGAGCGCTACCCTCCGAAGGTAGAGGCCACAGGTTCGAATCCTGTCGGGTGCGCCAAACCTTGAAAATAGGCGATGTGAGCACGCTCCGTTGATGCTGCTGCACAACCAGCCACGAATGCCTTCAGGCCGTGGCACACATCCATGCCCACCTGAACATTGATCGCTATGATACTTCCTCTAACAGGGCTTTGAGGTTGGCGCCGATCTGGCGTCCAACATCGGCGGCTTCCAAACCATGCAGGCTCGCCAAGCCTTCGACCGCTCGCCAGACATCGCTGGGCTCAGATGGTCGAGCGCCAGTTCGCGTGAACGGGCCGTCGGTCTCTGTAAGGACGCGACCTAGCGGGAATGCGCGGTTCGCGACGGCCCGATTTTCATTCGCGAGCATCTCAGCGTTGACCGAGAAATAGCAACCGAGATCGACAGCGCGTCGGATTTCGGCCGCCGTCCCGGTGAACCAATGCAACACCACCCGGCCGCGCGTCGGTGGCAGATGCTTCTCGATCATGTCGAGAACGATCTTCGTCGCGCGAACGCTGTGAACGGTTAGTATCTTTTCGGATGCTGCGGCGCATGAGGTGAGCACCTCGACGAAAACCTCCTTCTGCTGCTCGAAGGAACGATAAAATTTGGGTCCTGCGTCGAGACCGACCTCTCCGACGTAGCGTGTCCGCGGCAGCAACTCCTTCCAGAGCGCAATTTCGTGGCTCCGCTCGGCGACGAGCTGCGGATGCAATCCCAAAGCGGCTCGGACGTGGCGGGTCTGCGCCGCGAGCTCCTGATTGCGGGGCCAAGCCCTCGGCGTCGTTGTGACGGCGAGGGTGAAGACACCGTCGCGCTCGCACCGCGCCACGGCTTCCGCGTGGTCGGGATAGAGGTCGAGATGGCAGTGGAAGTCTACGAGCGGGCGCACCTTGTCCGAAGTCACGTTGGAGCCGTCTGGACACCGGTCAAAAGCCGGCCGACCTCCTCTAACCCTCGACGGTAGACACCGGCCAGCGCGTCGTGTCGGGCGGGATCGTCGTAAAGTGGCCCGGGCTTATGGATCAGCACCTTCGCGAGATCAGGACGGGTGGCGAGACGCGCGATCGCTATCTGAAACGAGCGGACCTGCTGACCTGCTGCCTGCTTCGTGTCGAGGGGACCGGCACGGAGGTCCGCAAGCGTGTACGCCGTCGGGTCGTTCGTCTCGAGAGCGGCGCGCCGGATCAAACAGGGCAGGCAGAAGCCACAATGGCCTTGCGGCTGCTTCGTCCAGCGTCCCTTGGTCGGCGATGAACACGACAAGGACGACGGTGCAAGCTTCGACAGCACCGCCTGGCTCGCACAGGCGGCCACCATCTCGCCCTTTGTTTTATCCCAATATGGATTGTCGATGCGACCACCGATCCCGAGCGCAGCGAGCATCTCGTTCCAGCGAGCGATATAGAAGGGATGCGTCGTCCGCGTGCTGAGCGCCCCGAGCCTCAGGCGGTCGAGCGGCACATTGAGCGCGATCAGGCCATTCTCCGGCACCTTGAGCACGAAGGGACTCGCCAAGCACGTTCCGGCTGTCACCCCAAGGGAGAAGAACAGGAAGGATCGGCCGCGCGTCGTATCCTCGGACGCCACATCATCGAATAGACCGGCGTCGAAGCTCATCCAAACCCGGAGCCGATTGAAGGCCGACCCGGGGTATGCGGCCTTGAGGCCGTCGAAGCAGCGCTCTTGTGATTTGCTCACCAACCCTTCGCCTGCATGGCTCACGAGCAGCGGCGTCCCCTTACTTTCAAGGGTATCGATCGCTCCGATCAGGCTGTCGAGACCGCCTGAAAACAAGCTGACACCGTCAAACGGGGGCGGCAGCAGAGTCGGCGCGAAGGCGGGCACGATCGTCTTGAACGCCTTCGGTCGCTTCCGGAACCCAACCTCCCAGCGATCGCCGGTAAGGAAGTTTAGCGCCCGCACGAGTATCGGGGCCGCCGCCGTCCATCGGCCAGGATCGCTGACAGGAATCACCAATCGAATCTCACGTGTCCAGGCGTCCTGCGACTCGCTGGAACGGGACAGCCGGGTGTCTGCCGCGTGGACATGCGCGGCGACGACAAGCAAGTCCGCCCCGATCTCGCTTGGCGACAGAGACAGCGCCTTTAGGTCGCCCAGGGCCCGCCCGATCCCATGGTCTAAGCGCTTGCCGGCGACCAGTTGAAGGGTTGAAGCGACCTCATCACGCGCTTTGGGAACGCGGGTTTTATCGTCGGCGCCGAAGCGCCCGATCAGGACGTGCCGCCTCATTCGCCCGCCTCCGCATCACCCATCGTCTGAAGGATCTCAAACGCGGATTGGTAGACTGTTGTGACGAAGCCGGTGACCGCATCGGGCGATAGCGCCTGGATGTTAACGCCGGCCGCGTTGATGGCGTCGCTGACACCACGTTGGATGAAGTCCCGAAGCTGCGCTTCGACACGCGCCGCCGCCCGGGGGTCCGCGGGCAAGGTGACGACCTTGGTCCCGATGTCGTTGCACAGGCGGGCCTCGATCGCATGGGTCGCGTAGAGCTCGAACACCGTCTGGATCTGCGCCGAAGTAAGGGCGTCGATATCGGTGATGCCCGCTCCAGCGAGGTCGGCGATCGTCTCGATGAAAGCGTCGCGAGCGATACCTTCGTCAATCGACCCGCCTTCCGGACAGATATAATCCGCGAGCCCGGCGAACACCTCTTCGATCGGCCGCCCAGCCAGGCTTTCGAGGTTCAACGCCCTTAGGGCCTCGCGGACGCCGTTGACGCTCGCGTCGTTCAGGAAGCGGACCAATCCCGCCCCAGCTCCCCGCGATGAACCCATGCGCTGGGCAGCACGACGAGATCCGCCGGCCGAGGTCGACACGTAGCGCGAGACCGCGCGGCCCAAGCCGCGACGGTCGCTTCCCCCCGAACTGGCGAACCGCGAGAAGCTGGTGCGCGCTCCGGTGAAACGGTCAGAAGCGCCAGCCGCCGGGATAACAGGTCGCGGCGCCGGCGCCGGCGGGACCGCGGGCGGCGCACCGGTCGCGGGTGCGGGCGTCGACCCGTCGCTGGGCGGCGTGGCGCCGCCTCCCGCGCCGCCGCCGTCGTCCTGCAGCCAACTCGGGATCAAGGGCGTCCCACCGCCAGCACCGCCATACGCGTTCGAAGTTCCCATCAGCGGCGATTCCCGCGCGTGCGTAGCGCCGCCGCTGCCGTCGTCTTCAGGAACGAGCCCTTGGATGTGGACCAGGTCTTCAGAAGCCGCTCGAAGCGGGCCACCGATTCCCCCTCCTTGATCACGCCCTCCCAGCCGGACGCCGGCCACGGACCGCAGCGGTCCGCCGGAAGAGCCTCCAGGAGATCGAGGAGATTTGGCTGCAAGGTCGGATGGGCGCGCACCAGAACGGCGACGCCATCGATGCCCGGCGGCGCCGTCTCGAAGGCGTCGCTGCCCATGATGCGGCCGCGCAGTTCTTCGAACACCTGGGCCGCCTCCGCGGGCACGAGCTGCTTCAGCTCCCCTTCGAAGGCCTGCACGGCAAGCTTCGACCCGAGCAGCTTTTCCACGACAGCGGCCAGGCGACCCAACACCGAGGCCGCCCCGAAATAATCCTTCCGGTCCTTGGTGACGAAGAGGTACGGGCGAAGATCGACCTCGGCCAAAGACGGCGTGAGGCGTGCCCAGGCCCGGATCGCTTCCGCCGCCTTCCATTCCGCCAACACGGCGCTGTCCTTCGCCACGGCGTCCGACTTGGCGTCGTCGTCGTCGACCGCCGCCTTCGAACCGCTGCGTTTACGTTTCGACGTTTCCGCCGCGTCGGCGGCGGCCGTTTCAAGGCCTGACAGATCGGCGCAACGTCCATCGGGACTGCGGGCGCCAGCGCTCGCGATCTGGTCGAACAACCGCGACATGAACCGCTCGGCCAACATGAGCTTCGCCAGGACTGGGAGCTTGACCTCCTCGCCGAACCCGCGCGCCAGCGCCGTCTGGTGCCGCAGCATGAGCGTGTTCAAGAACCTCTTGATCTGCCGCGGATTGCCCTGGGTGCCGCTGGCGAGGATGGGGCCGATCTGATCGCTCAGCGTGAGCGCGTTCTGAACATCGCCGGCCTTGTCGCCGAGCGCGGCCCTGACGGTCTGCGCATCCAGGCCCGCAGTCGTCCACGGCCGCTTGAGCAGACCACGCGCCGCCTCGATCAGTTTCGCATAGTCGGCGTCGTCGTCGGCGAGTTCAGCGCCGATTAGGAGGAGCGTGACGTAGATGCGAGTCTCGGTCTCCCCCAGCGCTGGTATGCGGAACGGTATCTGGATCAGCTTCTCGAGATAGTTCCGCGCGTAGTCACGGGGACCGGTCGTGTCCGGCAGCTCGGGAAAATGCTTGCGCACCGAATATTCGATCATCGCCTCGTCGGCGGCGACGACAAAAGCGGTGCGGTCGGTAAACACGAACAGGCGGACCGCTTCAAGTGTCTCGATGGCAGTGTCAGGAAGGCAGCGATCGAGATCGTCGATCAACACGATCAACTGGTCGATTCCAGCCGCCTTCAGCAGACTCGTGAAAGCCTTCCGGAACGCCTCGATCTCTTCCGGAACGTTCTTCGATTCGGCAGGCTTCAACAGCCCCTGCACGCCATCGACAGCCTTATCGTAGTTCTCCTTGGTCGCGAGCTTGGCGGGATCGGCGAAGACGCCCTTCACGGTGTCGACGACGGCGCCGATCTGGCCGGCCGTCGGAATGCCCGTCATGGCGGTGAACGCCAGACCGCCGCCGTGGCGGGCGATCTTGAGCCAATCGATCCGGCGGAAGATATCCGTGACCGCCGCCCCCGCTTTCGATAGCAACGGACGCTTGTCGAGCAAACCGGTGACGATGCCCTCGATCAACGCGATCTTGGCGTCCTCGAACCCCTGGAACCGCCATCCATTGAACTTGAGACAGAGGACGCCGTCCTGGTCCGCGAGGCCGCTTTCGATCATCTCGAGGATGCTGGACTTCCCCGCGCCCCAATCGCCGTGAACGCCAATCGTCACCGGGCGCTCCGGCTTCTCTCGCAGCAATGCGATGATGGTCTTGGCGATCGCTTCGTTGTTAAGGAGATCGACCTTCGTTTCGTTGTCGGTCAGTATCACTTTGTTTCCCCCCGGCCGACGCTCTCGCTGTCTCGCGACGACCAATATTTCTTCATAACCGACGTTGCCGTAACGCTGGGCTTCCCGCTAAGTATGTGTTCGCGACGCTACCTGTTCTGAACACACTCCGCGCCTTAGCTTGTCTTCAAGTTGCGCCCACAACCTACGAAAGCGCCCCCCGGAGCGATTGCAACAACGCCTCCGCTTCGTCGATCTTCTTCAAGATATTCGCATCCCCTTTGAGTTCCTGCAGGGTCGAGAAAGGGACCCTTTTCATCGCGTCAACTGCAGCTTCAAGATCGCCGGAAAAACCGCCCTTAACTGGCTTAGGCGCGGGTCCGAGGCGCAGCATTGCCGACTCCAGATCTCCGGCATCGCTCAGAAACTGCGAGCGCGCGACTGGGTCTGGCAAGATCGTACGAAGCTTCCGAAGATCTTTGGAATTGGTAATGCGCTTCTGGTTGACCTTCTTGACCACCGCTTCGATGACAGTCGGCGTCAGTAGTTTCTTACTCACCCCCATCAGCTCACGCGACCAGGTGATGGCGGCGCTGGGGTCACGGAGACTGGTAAATTTCTCCGAGAGCTCAAACACATCGACTAGCTTGTCGAGTTCACGCACCGTGATGCCGAGGATGTTGGCTGCGCTCGACCGGCCCATCATGTCGACTAGACGGTAAGCCACCATTTCCTTTTCCTTGGCATCCCATTCCTTCCGTTGGCGATGGATATAAATCCAGACCCGAAGTCGGTCCTCCTCGCTCAAGGTTCGATCGGTAACCTCGATCGGGATCTGCCGATAATCTTCCTTCCCCTGTTCCACCAGAACCTGCGAGTTGGTCCACCGGCGGTCGCCATCGATGATCCGGAACTTTCCCGGTAAGTCAGGGTGGGGCTCGACAAGCAGGGGTTCGAAGAGGCCGCCATTCGCTTCGATCTGCCGCTGCAGCTCCTCATCGATCTTCGGACCCATACGGGGCTGCTTTTCGTTCGGCACGATGTCGTCGATATCGGCCTTGGTCCGGTACGTGCGCAGGACGGTGCGATCGAGCCGACGCTCCTGAAGATTGATGACATTGTTGCGGTCCGGAATGACCTGCGGGTTCGTCATTGAGGGCTCTCAGGCGCGGACGCCGTACCGATGATCGAATCGATCTGATTGCGCAATTCAGCCTGCACTTTCATGGCTGAGCGGATGGCAAGGCCCTGCTGCTTCCAAACGGTTTCGTGCGCTTTGACCTCCTTCGTCTGAATATCCAGCAGCGACTCCGCCAGTTCGTCCAGCCGCGCGAATGAGTCGGCGCACTGCTGGGAAGTGATGAAGCTGTACAGGGCCGCGGTCTTCTGGGTCCGTTCGGCGTTGCTCATGCGCAGGGTGTGAGATTGAACCAGATGGGCGCGAACGAGCTGGATGAGGGCGACGACTCGCGCCGGGCAGGCGATCACGACGCCGTCCTGGATATGCAGTTGTCGGGCGCCAGCCGGGAACTTGCTGGACGACAACACAGCATGGTCGGCCTGCGCACTTAACTGGTCCGACCGCAGTTTGGTCACGAAATCATTCCGCCACGCGTTGTGGTTCTTCGAATCATAGATGATCGTGCCGCACTCCTGTCCATTGTGAATGACGGTGTGCAGGATGTCTGCGCCTTGCTGGCCCTTCGTCACGCGTACGATGCGATCACCGTCGAACTCAGCCTTCAGCGCTTCGTACAGATTGATTTCGGCGCCTTCGCCGAGCTCTTCAGCGGTCTTTTTCTCAAGGGCGCGCTGCAGCTCATCTACCTTGTTGGCCAACTTCTGGCGCTCTTCGAACGTGGCCGACTTTTCGGCGTTGATGGCGGCTGTCTTGTCGGCCTCCAGGGCCTCGCGCTGTTCTTGCAGCCGTGCATTGAGCTGGGTTTCGTGGGATTCCTGGAGGCTCTTCGCCGTCGCCTCCGCAGCGGCCGCCTTGGCTTCGGCGTCGGCCTTGGCCTGTTCGGCGGCGCCAATCTGAACCTTGGCCGCGGCCTCGACGGCCGTGCTCACTTCAGCACGGATCTCCACTTCACGGGTGGCCGCCTTCGCCTGGGCGTCTGCCAGGGCTTGTTCGCTGGTCAGTCTGGCTTGCGCCAATTCCGCCTTCAGCGCCTCGCCGGCATTTTCGGCGGTCACTTTCTGAGCCTCGACTTCCGCCAGCCGGCTCGCGGCCGCTTCCGTGGCGATGCGCGCCGCCTCTGAGCGGATCGCGCCCTCTTGCGCTGCCGCGTCCGCCTTCACCTTCTCGATCGCGGCAGCCGATTCGCGATGCGCCTCTTCGAGTTGGCCCTGAAGTGCGGTCTTTGCCGCCTCGGCGTCGGCCTTCTCGGTCGCTGCCTCAGTAATCTTGGTTTGAAGTGCCTCTTGAGCCGCAACACGGGCCGCTTCCGCCGCTTCGACCTGCGTCTTCGACTGTAGCTCCGCAGCCTCACGGGCCTGTTCTCGGGCCTCGGTAATTTTTTGGTTGGCGTCTAGTCGCGCCCGCTCCAGGGCCTCCGTCTTCTCGGAGTCAAACCTCTCCTGCAGCCGCGCGGTGATCGCAGCAGACTGCGCATGCTCACGCGCCTGCAGCCGCTCGGCGATCTCGTCGGCACGATCGGACGGGATGGGCTGCTCGCAAACCGGACAGACGTCGTTGACCGGATGAAGGTGGTGGATCGGATTGGAACGTACGGTCGACGCTACTGAGGTCTGCGGACTCGCCATGACGGCCTCCAAAGTTTTCTAGGACCTATTTTCTCCTACTTGATCCCGAAGTCAATCCCCCTTACGCTGATGTGGTCGGTCGGATAGTCCGCGGGCCGACACAGGAGGTGTAATGGTGGCTAAGACCTACAAGCCGGGGCAGCAGGCTCCGATCTCGGGTGAGTTCGGTATCGTTGGCCCGCGTGGCGGCGCGACCGGTCAGGAACGGACGGCGGTTCAAGGGAGCCCCCTCCCGCCAACGCCTAAGCCCGGCCAGCGCTATGTCGTTGATCGCCCGGCTCACAACGGAGCGGGCAAGCCGAAGTGAACGAGGAATGGAGCCGGTGCCAAATGTCCTGGCATCGACTCCGATCGTCCTACGGAATTGCCCATGGTCTCTACCGCTGCGCAGGATGATCTCGCCAGGAGTGGCCGCATGAAGGTGTTCCGCTGGAAGAACTGCTACGCCGACGTGGCGGCATCGAAGCACGGGATCACCGTGCAATCATTCTTCGACGATGTGATCGCCCCCGCGATCCGCGCCCTTGAGGAGAAGATTGCCGCGCTGGGCCGCAGCGACACTCCTGGCGACGCCTTCGCCCAGGCCGATATGGAGGACGTGCTCCAAGAGACGAAAATGGCTTTCGGCCTTTCGATCCAGTCCATCTGGGAGCGTCAATTACGTGGCTATCTGCGCGGATGCGCGGAGGAGCTGCGGCCCGGCGACGGCTTGGCTGCACAGGCAGCGAAAGGGAGTTGGGAGAAGCTATGCGCCCTGTTCCTGGAACTGCGCGGCATCCGTTTCGACGCCTTCCCGAGCTTCGCGGAGCTAGAGACGCTCCACCTCCTCGGAAATGCCTGCCGGCACGGCGATGGGCCATCGGCCGTTGAACTGGCCAAGCGCTGTCCCGAGCTGTGGCGGGTCTATCCGCCCATGCCGTTCGAGGATCAGCCGCCCGATTCCGGGCCGCTACCCGTCGCGCTGATGGACGTTCCCATCGAGCGGCTCCGGGCGTTCGTCAAGGCGGTCGCCACCTTCTGGGACGACGCGGAATATATCTACAACGAGAGCATCGAGCGGAAGCATCCGAGCCTCGAGGCCAAGCTCGCGCAAGAACGCACAGAGCGAAGTTGGCGGCCACAGGCCCCGCTCAATGGCTGTGCTTAGCGATGGCGGCGGATCAGCACCTCCTCGACGCCCTGGCCACGCTATGGCGCATTCCGCGGCCGGGCCCGGACAACCTGCTGTCGGCGCCGACCTTCGTCGCGCTGAGCGAGCTCTGCAACCGGCGCTATGGTCGTGGCAAGGCCACGTTCGCGCTGAGCAGCGCACTCAGGTCGCTCGGCCTGCCATGCGGGCTGCCGCCAGACCAATCAGAGCTCGCGCTCGACTTGCCGACGGCCGCAGCCGCGCTCGACGCAGCCTACACGCGCGTGATGACGGTACGCCGACACATCTGTCCGCTCGATCTGGCCGACGATTTGCCGCCGATGACGTTTGGCGGCGCGCGAGTCGCCCAGTTCACCGCCGAGGAATTGGAGAAGCTGTTCGATGCGCCGAGGCTCGCGCGCAATTATCCGGCGCTGCCGTTCGAGTCCAAGCGCCTTGCCCAGTTCCATTGGTTGGTAGTCGAGGAAGATGTCGAGGTCGATCCGCGACCCGAGGCGCGCGCGACCCCGTTTATGTTCGTGGATATGCGCCGAGACTTCGGCGAAATCGAACCCCATCTCGGCCGGTTCCCGCCGGCCGTTGAAGGCGCGCTCTTTTTCCTGCTGCTAGCCCGGTGGGAGGAGTGGTCGACAATGCAGGAGGTCGATTGGCGCGGCTTCCGTATACCGTGGATCTACACACTGGACGAAGACCTCTTCGTGCGGCCGGCGCGACCCCCGAACCCCGATAGCTTCACGCTTGAGCCCTGGATCGTCGAGGACCATTGGGGTGAAGAGATAGAGCTGGAGCGGCCGAGCACGTTGCCGCTCGACGACAGCGCCAAGGCCGAGCTGCCACTCTTCACCACGGCGGCCTGGACCGAGTTGCAGGCGGCGCGCGCCACGCCACTCTTTGAGACACCGGTGGCGCATTTCCTTGTTCGGGCCTTCCTCGCCGACGGCATCGACGAGGTCATGGCTCACATGACCGCGATCGAGGCGGCGCTCGGCCTGGAAATGGATCATAAGCGCAAGCTACGGCCCAAGCCTGACCCGCACCCGAAGCCATCGGCAACCGAACGGGTTGCCGCCAGGATCGGCGCGGCGCTCGCAGATGCCAAGGCAGTGCAGGACTATAAGAACCTGTTCGAGTTGCGTAGCGCGTTCGTCCACGGCCGGGCCGGACTACAGAAGATCTCGACGCCGCAACGCGTCCTAGCGCGCAACCTCGCACGGCGTGTGGCGCGTGCGATGGTCGCGCTAGCTGGGCACCCGATGCACTCACGGGCGGAAGTGTTGGCCGACCTTCTCAATCAAGGCGTCTCCTATCTATAGACCAGACCATCCCGTCCCTGACCTTCCAGCAACGTAGGATTTCCTCGTGTCTGATTCCGCTGCTCCAAAGGGCTTTGACGTTCGGCCGCTCCTGGAAGTATTCGCTCGCACCATCAGCCGCGAACCACTTGGTCTTGCCTTTCATCGACCGGAGGGTTGGGCGACACCGACCCGATGTTTTGAGAACGCCGTCCGTCAAGCGAAACAGAAGGGCGGTCGCGCGTTGTTCGGCTGGATGTTCCATTATCGCGTGGTGGAGGACATTTCCGGCCCTGGCTACCTCATCGCGGTGCATCATGCAGTTTGGCACTCGCCGACGGGTGAATTGGTCGATGTAACCCCATTGCATGACGACCCAAAGCATCAGCCGATTTCACAAGGCGGTGACGTTCTGTTCCTTGTCGATACGAACGCGCAGCCGATTGCGGTGGGCGTGACGGTCGGGCCCAGGCCCTCGAGATTCTATGCGCTCGATGCCGATGAGCGCCTCGCCGCCCACGTCCGGGAACTGCAGGACGCCGAAGACGAGGCTTGCCGCAATCTTTACGCAGGCGGCCGCTGAGCTTGCCCGAAATCATGAGTGACTCTGAATTTACGAACCCTTTGTTACGGGAGCGCTGCGAAGCAGCACTTGTGAAGGGACGGCTGAAACGGACGGGATCAAGGCCAACTTCCTCAAACAGTTCGGGAAAATGGCCAAGGGCCCCTAACCGCGTATAGGCGCAACTATCATTGCGTCTATACGCCATTCCTGCGCCTAGCCTTGATTCTTGCGCCTAGGTCCGCCATTCTTGCGCCTAGATTCTACGCGCAGGAAAGGCCGCTTTGGCGAACCAAATCCCAGAAGAAGCGCTGCTGGCGATCGAAGATGCCGTGCGGCGCAACCCCAATGGCGTGTCGGCGCCAGAGATTCTGCGCGCCCTGGCAACGCCTGTCCCGCCACGCACGCTCCAATATCGCCTCAAGCACCTCGTCACCCGAAATCGCCTCATCATGGACGGCGAAGGGCGTTGGGCGAGATACCGGATGCCCGATGCGCCCGAGGTCGCGGCGGTGCGGGAAGATGCCGACGAACCTGTCATTCCGCTCTCTGAAGCGGGGACAGCGATCCGCGACTACGTCCGTCAGGCGCCGGAGGCTCGCAAGCCGGTCGGTTACGACCGCAAATTCCTCGACCGCTATCGGCCGAACGCCTCCTTCTACCTGACCGAGCGGGACCGCACGCATCTGGCGGCCGTTGGCCGCCCGCAGATCGCCGAACAGCCCGCGGGCACCTACGCCAAACAGATCCTCAGCAGGCTGTTGATCGATCTCGCCTGGAATTCGAGCCGTCTCGAAGGCAACACTTACTCGCTCCTCGACACCAAACGCCTCATCGAGCTGGGCGAGGAGGCGGTTGGCCGCGCGCATCTCGAGGCGCAGATGATCCTGAACCACAAGGACGCGATCGAGTTCCTGGTCGGCGCCGCCGACGAAATCGGCTTCAACCGCTACACCTTCCTCAATCTCCACGCGCTCCTGGCCAACAACCTCCTTGCCGATCCCACGGCGGCCGGCAGGCTACGTCACATCGCCGTCGGCATCGAACGCTCCACCTTCCATCCGCTGGAGGTGCCGCAGCTCATTGAGGAAAGCTTCGACCAGATCCTGGCGACCGCTGCCGCGATCAGCGACCCCTTCGAACAAGCATTCTTCGTGATGGTGCAGCTTCCCTACCTGCAGCCCTTCGACGACGTGAACAAGCGCGTGTCGCGCCTCGCCGCCAACATCCCGCTCATCAAGCATAACCTGACGCCACTGTCGTTCGCCGATGTGCCCCGGCAGACCTATACGGAAGCCGTGCTCGGTGTTTATGAGCTGAACAAGATCGACCTCCTCAAAGACGTCTTCATCTGGGCCTATGAGCGCTCCGCAGCTCGCTACGCCGCCGTTCGCCAATCCCTCGGCGAACCCGATCCCTTCCGGCTTCGCTACCGCGAACAGTTTCGCGAGCTCATCGCCGAACTTGTCAGGGCGCGCGTGGGTCGGAGGGACGCCGCAACAAGAATAGCGGCTTGGTCGGAGAAAGGGATCGACCCCGGCGATCGCAAGCATTTCGCCGAAATCGTCGAAGCCGAACTGATAGGCCTGCATGAAGGCAATTTCGCTCGCTATCGAATCCGCCCGTCGGAATTCGCAGCCTGGCGACAAGTCTGGGAGGCCAGATGACCGATACAGCACCGTCAGCCAAACCCCCGGCCGCAGCGATCTACGCTCTCACCATCGAGCGCTTTCGCGGCATTACCTCTCTCAAGTGGAAACCGTCGCGCGGCGTGAATGTCATTCTCGGCGGCGGCGACGTCGGCAAGACCACGATCCTCGAGGCCATCGCGCTTCTCTTCAGCCCCGTCAATCCGACGACGCTCTCCGATCCCGACTATCACGACCGAGATATCGAAGCCGGGTTCTCCATCGAGGCTGTTCTGTCCCTGCCCGTAGGCGCCGGAATGAGCAGCCAGATGAAACCCTCTTGGCCTTGGGAATGGAGCGGCGAGGAAGCGGCCGTTCCTGCCCTCGAACACGACGGCAAGCTCGCCGGCGAGCCCGTCTACCGTGTTCGTGTTCGTGGCACCGAAGACCTCGAACTCGCCTATGAGATCGTCCAGCCTGACGGCTCTGCGGATAGCTTCCCCGTCGCGCTGCGACGCGCGATCGGCCTCGTCCGCTTGAGCGGCGATGATCGCAATGATCGCGATCTCAGGTTAGTCCAGGGTTCTGCGCTGGATCGGCTACTCTCCGATAAAGGCTTACGCTCCCGCATGGCGAGCGAGTTGGCGAAAAATGACGTCAAGAACGAGCTGACCACCGAAGCACAGGCTAAGCTCAAGAATCTCGATACTGCGTTCAAGAGAGAAAGCCTGCCTGCCGGCCTCGATCTCGCGATCACTGGTGGGCAAGGTGCGTCGATCGCGTCAATGATCGGCCTCACCGCGGATCGCTCCGGCATCCAATTGCCCCTTGCGAGCTGGGGAGCCGGAACCCGCCGATTGTCGGCGCTCGCCATCGCCGAGCAGAATCAGGGCGATGCGCCGATCACGCTCGTCGACGAGGTGGAGCGCGGGCTCGAACCCTACCGGCAGCGGACGCTGATCGAGAAACTCCAAACCGGCTCGTCGCAGGTGTTTCTGACCACCCACAGCCCGGCCGCCATCTCGTCCGCCGCGACATCCTCGATTTGGTACGTGGATCATACCGGTCAAATCGGGCCGCTCGACGCGACCAAGATCGCGAAGCACCGCAAGACCGATCCGGAAGCCTTCCTGTCCCGCCTCGCCATCGTTGCGGAAGGCGCGACTGAACTCGGATTTACCACGGCCATCCTTGAGCGCGCGTTCGGCTCCGTGCTTGAGCAACATGGCGTGCATGTGAGCGATGGCGGCGGGCACGAGGCGACGCTCGGCATCTTGGAGGCCCTCGCGGCCGGCGGCTTGCGGTTTGGCGGCTTCGCCGACGATGAAGGCAAACATCCCACGCGCTGGGCCAAGCTTCACACGAAACTCGGCGGATTACTCTTCCGCTGGCCGTCGCTCTGCATCGAAGAAAACATCATTGCCGTCGTCCCCGACGACAAGCTGGAAGCGTTCATCGCCGACCCCGCAGGCGAGAAAACTGGCATTCGCTTGCGCACTCTGGCCGATCGCCTCGGCATCGCCGAGAAGGACTTCGCTGCGCTCAGGGCGAGGGCCGGGGCCGATTTCAGGGCCCGCATAGTCGAGGCAGCTCTCGGCACTGTGCCTACCGGCAAGGAAAGCGATAAAAACGAGTACAAAGCGCATGCTGGCCAATGGTTCAAATCGGTCGATGGTGGGCGTGAACTCGCCGGCAAGCTCTTCAGCCTCGCGCTCTGGCCGGCGCTGAAACCGCAGCTCCTTCCGTTCTGCAACGCCGTTCGTACAGCCATCGGCCTCACCGAGATTGCGGACCTGCATGGATGAGCGACGCGTCCGTCCACACGGCGTTAAGGTCCGACGCACCGCTGGTGCTGGTCGAAGCGCCGGCCGGCTGCGGCAAGACACACCAGGGCGCCGACTACGCCCGCGATGTCTCCGTTGATCGCTCCAACCGCCTCCTAATCCTGACGCATACACACGCGGCCTGCTCAGTGTTCGCCGAGCGTACCCGAGGCAGCGGTAGCCGCGTCGAGATCCGCACGATCGACAGCCTCATCGCGCATATCGCAACCGCTTATCATCTCGGCCTCGGACTTCCGGCAGATGTGCCGACCTGGGCCAGGCGGACGCCCGATGGCTATCGGCATGTCGCGCTTCGCGTTGCAGCCCTGCTCAGACGACATCCAATGATCGCCGCTACTTTGGCCAAACGCTATCCTGTCGTGATCTGCGATGAGCATCAGGATTGCAGCGGCGACCAGCATGCGCTCGGCATGGCCATGCTCGATCAAGGCGCGAGATTGCGAGTCTTCGCCGACCCCGTGCAACGCATCTTCAAGGAAATGCCGCTAGCCGGCTCCACTCCGGCGCAGGATTGGGGCGCTCTCACGAAACAGGCCCATGCGTTCGAGGAGCTCGACACGCCGCATCGCTGGCAGAGCGGCTGCCCCGACCTTGGGCGCTGGACCCTCCTGGCGCGGGCCGCGCTCAAAAACGGCGGAAAGATTGATCTTCGCGATAATCTGCCGGCCAGCGTGTCGGTGGTTGTTGCAGAGAACCAGGCCCGCAGGAACATGGAGTATCAGCTCGCTCCGGCCGACCGGCGAGCCATCGACGCATTCACGCGATCCCATGCGTCGCTGCTCGTCCTCACGCGGTATAATGAGACGGCACGCTCATTGCGCGCCTTCTTCAACCGCCGGCTCCCACTATGGGAAGGCCATACGCGTTCGGCCCTTGAGAAGCTGGTTGACGCGATTACCGCAGGCAACGCCGACTGCCCCAAGCTTGCCGCCGCCGTCGTCACGTTCATGAATGATATCGGCAAAGGCTTCAGCCCTTCGGCGTTCGGCGATCGCTTCGAAAAGGAAGTGCGCGAAGGCTGTACGGCAAGGAGTCGAGGCAAGCCCGCCGCGATCCAGGAGCTTGGCCGCTTCCTCTTGGCCGAGCCTGATCATCGGGGAGTCGCCAAGCTTCTCGCGCGCTTGGCGGAGCTGAAACAGGGCGACGCCGATTTCGCCGATATCGAGATGGATCACAGCAGGGAGTTCTGGGAAGCGGTCAGGCTCGGCAACTTCGAGGATCTCGATGCAGGCTTAGCCGAGATAACACACCGCCGCACTTACGGACGGCCCAAGCCACCCGACGCCGCCATTAGCACCATCCATAAGGCCAAGGGCCTCGAATGCGGCAACGTCGTGGTGATGCCGTGTGACGCCACCACCTTTTCTGACCGCGAGGACGCCCGGTGTCTTCTCTATGTTGCTCTCAGCAGAGCCAAGGAGCGATTGATGCTTGTGGTCTCGCGGACTAATCCAAGTCCGCTCTTTCAACTCTAACTCTTCTATCGACAATCAGCCTTCTAACAACGCAATCACCCATGAGCGGCCGATGCAGTTCAAGCCGAGGAATATACGGGCGATAGCGGAAATGGTGATCGGCAACGCCGATCATTTTCCCTATCGTTCGAGCAGCTTCATCACCGAATTCTTCCAGGAATGCGATCTCGAATTCGTTCACGATGGATCGACGCGCTGGGCCTGGGCCGCAGGTCGCCTCGAAGAGCTGCTCGCCGAACCCCAGCCCGTCGCTCACGCTCTTCCCGAGCGCTTCATGACCGTGCTGCGGACCCTGATGCTCAAGTCAGACGCCACGGACGAAGACTCCGGTCGAGTGAACGCGTTGGCGGCCCTCAACGCTCCGCTGATGCGGGAAGGGTTCGAAGCCTACTACGGCGACGACGACCACCTCTATGTGCGCCATATCGCGTCGCGCACCGTCTCCAGCGCCGCCAGCCCCCATCGGCCGTTGACCCCGGCCGAGGTCAAACGCCGCGACCAGCTCGCCGCCTATCTCGATACGTGCTCCGAAGACGAGTTGATCGAAGAAGTCCTGCAGCCGATGTTTCGACAACTCGGCTTCCATCGCATCACGGCCGCAGGTCACAAGGACAAGGCTCTGGAGTACGGCAAGGATGTCTGGATGCGGTTCACGCTCCCGACCCAGCATGTCCTCTACTTCGGCATTCAAGCCAAGAAGGGGAAGATCGATGCCGCAGGCATGAGCCGCGACGGTAGCCGGAACATCGCTGAGATCCATCAGCAGGTTTTGATGATGCTGGGCCACGAAATCTTCGATCCGGAGACAAGCAAGAAAGTGCTTGTCGACCACGCCTTCATCGTTGCGGGCGGCGAGATCACCAAGCAGGCGCGCAACTGGCTGGGCGGCAAGCTGGACGCCACCAAGCGCAGCCAGATCATGTTCATGGATCGCGATGACATCTTGAACCTGTTCACGGTCAACAATATCCCGCTGCCGCCAAGTGCGCTTCCTCCGGGCAGTCAGCCTCTTTCGGATGACATACCGTTCTGATCCCCGGCGTCGCCGTGAATATTCATTTTGAACACTCCCGGCTGTGAGCAGGTGACCGGTACGATCTGTTCGCAGTAAGGCTCGACGATGTTGAAACGGCGAACGCGGAGGCACGACATGCCCACGATCACGCTGTCGGCCACGCCCAAGGGCAACGGTTATCAGGCGACGGTGACATTTCCGGACGATGGTGTTTCAATTAGTTCGACCGAAACCTATCCGACGATCGCAGAGGCGATGACGGCCGCCGCAATGAAGCTGCTCGACATGCCCGAGCGCCTGGAGGCCATGGATCGGTCGGAACCGCTGACCACAGGGCGAGACAAGGCTGACCTCTCACCTCAAATCCGGAATTGCGCCGATACGGAACGACGGAAATGGAGGGGAAAGCCTTCCCCTTGGCCGACGCCGAAGTCGCCGGCGCATCCCCTTCTGCGGGGAGGTCCCCGCAACGCCCCCCTAGAGTGAGAGTGCGGACCGGGTTCGCCGCGACGGGTTGAGGGCTGGAGGAGAGGCCTCCGGCGCCCGTCGCGGAGATCCGCGATGTCCAGCAAAACCGCTTCGGCACGCCCCGGCCACGACCGGGCGAGCCTCTATGACGAAATCACCGGCAAGATCATCGCCGAACTGGAGGCCGGCCGCGTGCCCTGGGTCCAGCCCTGGGGGACGGCCGCGGCGAAGGCGCCGCTCGCCATGCCGAAGAACGCCGCCACCGGCCGGCAGTATTCGGGGGTCAACGTCCTGATCCTCTGGGGCGCCGTGATCGAGCACAGCTTTCCCACCCAGAGCTGGCTGACCTTTCGCCAGGCGCTCTCGCTCGGCGGCAATGTGCGCAAGGGCGAGCACGGCACTACCGTCGTCTATGCCGACCGCTTCGTGCCGGACGACGAGAAGCGACGCGCCCGCGAGACCGGCGAGGAAGCGGCCGCGATCCCGTTCCTGAAGCGGTTCACCGTTTTCAACGCCGCCCAATGCGAGAACCTGCCGGCCGACGTGGCGGCCGTTGCGCCACCACCGCTGCCGGGCCTCATCGAGCCCAGGGTCGAGGCGCTGATCCGCGCGACCGGCATCGACTTCCGCATCGGCGGCAACCGCGCCTTCTATGCGCCGGGCCCGGACTTCGTGATGGTCCCGCCGCCGCAAGCCTATTTCGAGCCGATCAACTGGCACCGCACGGCCCTGCACGAGCTGGGGCACGCCAGTGGCCATCCGTCCCGTCTCGGGCGCGATTTGACCGGCAGCCTCGGCACGAAGAAATACGCGTTCGAGGAGCTGGTGGCGGAGATGAACGCCGCCTTCTGCTGCGCTTCGCTCGGGATAGTCCCAACCGTGCGCCATGCGGACTACATCGGCTCCTGGCTCGAGGTGCTGCGCGAGGACAACCGCGCCGTCGTGCGCGCCGCCTCACTGGCCAGCAAGGCGGCGGACTGGATCCTCGGCTTCCTGCCTGAGACCGAGAGCGCCGCCACCCGCCCCACAGCGCAGGAGGCCGCGTGATGTGTGGGATGTGTCCCGCCTGGAATCCGGAAAAGCGGGAAGGCGGACTTCCGGCTTCGTGTCTTTCTGGTTCGTCGGCTTTGCGGGGCGGTCCTCCGAGAGGAAGAGGGCTGCGCCGGTTTTCGCGGCGGGTTGGAGGTCGAGAGAGAGTCTCTTGGCCGCCCGCCGCGGAGACTACCCCCATGGCTACTGCCATTCAGAAAATCACCCTGTCGTCCTCGCGCGACATTCCCTTCAATAAGCTGGTGCTCAGCCAGTCGAACGTCCGGCGCGTGAAGGCCGGCGTCTCTATCGAGGAACTGGCCGAGGACATCGCCCGGCGCACGTTGCTCCAGGGCCTCAACGTCCGGCCGGTCCTCGACGCCGAGGGCGCCGAGACCGGCATGTTCGAGATCCCGGCCGGCGGCCGTCGTTACCGGGCGCTCGAACTGCTGGTGAAGCAGAAGCGCCTCGCGAAGACCGCGCCCGTTCCGTGCGTGGTCCGCGATCCGGCGACCGACATCCTCGGCGAGGACGACTCGCTGGCCGAGAACATCCAGCGTGCGCCGCTCCATCCGCTCGACCAGTTCCGCGCCTTCCAGGCCCTGCGCGAGAAGGGGCGCTCCGAGGAAGACATCGCCGCGGCGTTCTTCGTCGGTGTGAACGTCGTGAAGCAGCGCCTGCGCCTGGCGTCGGTCGCGCCGGCCTTGCTCGACGTCTACGCCGAGGACGGCATGTCGCTCGAGCAGCTCATGGCCTTCACCGTCACCGCCGACCATGCCCGCCAGGAGCAGGTCTGGCAGGTGATCTCCGGCTCCTGGCAGAAGGAGCCCTATCAGATCCGCCGCATGCTGACGGAGAAGGCGGTGCGCGCCTCCGACCGGCGGGCAGTGTTCGTCGGTCTCGACGCCTATGAGGCCGCCGGCGGCGTGGTGCTCCGCGACCTGTTCCAGTCCGACGATGGCGGCTGGCTCGAAGACATGGCGCTGCTGGACGGCCTGGTCGCCGAGAGACTGAAGACCGAGGCGGAGACGATCGCCGCCGAGGGCTGGAAGTGGATCGAGGTCGCCATCGACTTCCCCTATGGCCACATCCACGGCCTGCGCCCACTGGAGGGCGTCGCCATCGATCTCACCAGCGAGGAGCAGGCGACGATCGACGCGCTCAACGCCGAACAGGCCAAGCTCGAAGCCGAGTATGACGGCGCAGACGAGTTGCCCGACGAGGTGGACGAACGCCTTGGCGAGATCGAGGCGGCGCTCGCCGCCTTCGACGATCGGCCCGTCACCTACGATCCGGCCGACATTGCCCGCTCCGGCGTCTTCGTCAGCATCGATGTCGAAGGCGCGCTGTCGGTCGACCGCGGCTACATCCGTCCGGACGATGAAGCGCCGGTGGGCGAGCCGGAGCAGGACGGCGACGCCGATCCCGCAACGGCTCGGACGATCGGCGCCGATCCCGACGCGCCCGTGGTTCAGCGCGCCGTCATCACCATCGGCGGACAGATCGCCGGACCGGAGGATGAGGACGACGAGGACCTGAAGCCGCTCCCGGATCGCCTCGTGACCGAACTGACCGCCGAGCGGACGCTGGCGCTGCGCGACAAGCTGGCGAACACGCCCGCCGTCGCGTTCCAGGCCGTGCTGCACAAGTTCTGCATCGACGTCTTCTCCCGTTACTTCTCCTACGGGACGGCGATGGAGGTGTCGGTGCGCAGCGCCAGCTTCCCGGTGCAGGCGCAAGGGTTGAAGGACACGCCCGCGGCGAAGGCGATCGACGTGCGTCACAAGGCTTGGGAAGAGCGGTTGCCCAAGGACAAGGCCGATCTCTGGGACTGGCTCACGACCCTCACTGGCGACGAACAGGCGACGCTTTTCGCCCATTGCGCCTCCTTCGGCGTCAATGCGCTCTACGAGAAGGGCGACCGCTACGGCGCCGGCGTCTCGTCACACACCGTCGAACAGCGGATCGCCGAGGCCGATCGCCTGGCCCAGGCCGTCGATCTCGACATGGTGCAGGCCGGCTGGCGGCCGACCGTCGAGAACTATCTCGGCCGGGTGCCCAAGCGCCGCATTCTCGAGGCGGTGCAGGAGGGCGCCGGCGAACGGGCGGCGCAGCTCATCGACCATCTGAAGAAGGGCGACATGGCCAAGGAGGCCGAACGACTCCTGGCCGACACCGGGTGGCTGCCGGAGCCGCTGTGCATCGCCGCCGCGGACGACGCGGCTGTCGAGACCGCCGAAGCCGAAGACGACGGTGAGGCGCTCCCCGAATTCCTCGCCGATGACGACGAGGAAACGGAGGCCGAGACGCCGCAGGTGATCGCCGCGGAGTAGCCCACGCGCGGGGCGGCTTCGGCCGTCCCGCATCCTTCCACATCGATCCACCCGAGAGCCCGGCCCGCATGCCGGGCTCTTGGCATTTCAGGAGCGCCGCATGCCCACATTCACCATTGAAACGACCTACCGCCTGCCGGTCTACCGGCAGCGTAGCTATGAGGCGGAAACCCTCGACGCCGCCTGTGCGCTCGCTATCGCCGATGAGGGCTGGGACGACGAGAAGTCCGACGTCGAGACTTCCGGCGACACCTATGTCACCGGCGCCTGGGAGGGGCGCGACGCCGCCTATCACGGCGGGGCGCTCAGCATCCCGTCGCAGTTCGGCGAACAGCTCCAGCGCAGGGCCGACCATTTCGAGGTGCTGCTCGGCTTGCTCAAAGTCTTCGCGCACGCGCCGGACGCGGAACCGGCCGACGGTCCGTTCTGGCGTCAGCGCCTGGACGCGGCGATCGCCAAAGGCGAGGCAATTCTTGCGGACGAACCTGATCCCCAAGCGGCGGGAGGCGCGTCATGACCGAGTATGTCGTGAAGATCGGCTTTTGGCTGCGCGCCTACGACAGCGTCACGGTCGAGGCGGATGCCGACGCCGAAGCGATCGAGAAAGCCAAGATCGCTGCGACGACGGCGATGACGTCGACCGCACACCCCGAGCATGTCGAGTTTGACGAGCGACGCGAGGGCGTCATCGCCTTTATCGACCGGGTCAACTCGGACGGCCGCGAACCAGTGGTCGAGGATATCGCGTTCGACGACGATCGCATCCATCCGGACGGCGCGCCCTCTCGCGCCGATAAGGAGACACAGCCCCGCCGCGTCGTCTTCGCCTACCGTGTGCCAGTCCACGTCGAGGTCGAGGACGGGCTGGTCTCGCGCGTCACCGTCATCGATGAGACGCCGGTCGCCGATCCTACTGTCGTTGAAGGCGATGCCGGCTACCTCGCCGAAGCGGTCGCCGCGGCGGACGACGGCCAAGCTTGGCCCTCCTGGCAGTTTGGGTACTGATGATCGCCATAGCCACGGTAGTGTATCAGTTTGGCTTTCGCCTTAGCGGCAATCCCCGTAAGTAATCATTGCGAAGCCGGGCTTTGGCCAATGACTCGAGGTTCCCGCACATAGCCGAAGTCGGACCCGCCCGACCAGGACCGTCCATCAGGATAACGAAGCTCGATTCCGGCGAGATCGCTTTCATCGGCTAGCGACATGTTAACGCCCGTCTGGACATCGCCGAACTTCGCTTTGGCGCTCTCTGTCAGCGTGAAATGCGTCGTAGAGCCACATCGACCACAGAAATGAATTTCTGCCGCCGGATCGTCCTTGTCTTCCCGGCTATATCCTTCGGTCGCTCCCTCGATGCTAACTTCGGAGGGATGGAGATAGGCCCAGCGCGCGCCGGACTTGCTGCATAGCGTGCAATTGCATTCGTTGATGAAGTCCGGTCGCTTTGCCACTTCGATGCGGACTTGGCCGCAGAGACAGGTAAGTTTCAGCATTACCGTCTTATATCAGGACGTCCCTTCGCCTGATAGCTGCCGTTGGCTCCCACGCAGAGCTGACATTCAAACTGAGACCCCCCAGGGCATCGGCGCCCCGCCACCCGGTGGGGCGCCTTTTCTTATGCCGGCCACGGCCGCGACCCTGAGAGGGAGAGGGCTGCCGGAACGGGTTTGAGCCGGTGCGGTCCGAGAGAGAGCGCCGGCCGGCTCGCCCGTTCCCGCTCTCCCGAGGTTCCCTTCATGAACGACCTTTCTCCGATCGCGGCCGACCAGGTCGCGCAGCCGTCGCCTGTCCATCGTCCCGACGCCCCCGGCGCGATCATCGCCGCCGCCCAGCAGCTCCTCCCACATCTCGAGCGCGGCCAGCGCTTCGACGCCGCGATCCTGCGCGCCGCCATGGAAGCGGCTTTCGGCGCCTGCGACGCTTCGGGCGCCTGGGACTGGAAGACGGCCTATGACGCCTGCGAGGCCGGGACGGTGCTCTTCCTCCGCAAATACGGAAAGGCGCTGTTCCGCAAAGCCGACTCTCCGGCTTCTCGGCTTTCCGCCTTGACCAAGATCGCCGGCCTTTTCCCCACCCATACCCGCCGCTCCGTCGAGAGCGAGGCCTTCCAGCAGTTCTCCACGCCGACCCCGCTCGGCTTCGCGGCCCTGACCGCAGCCGCCATCGGCCCTGCGGACCGCGTGTTGGAGCCTTCGGCCGGAACCGGCCTCCTCGCCATCCTGGCCGAGATCGCCGGCGGCGCGCTCGTGCTGAACGAGCTGGCCGAGACCCGGTCGGCGCTGCTCTCCTCCCTCTTTCCGGCCGTCCCCGTTACGCGCTTCGACGCCGCGCAGATCGACGACCACCTCGATCCCACCGCGGTCCCGAGCGTCGTATTGATGAACCCGCCCTTCTCGGCGATGGCCAACGTCGCCGGCCGCATGGCCGACACCACCTATCGCCACATCGCCTCGGCGCTGGCCCGTCTCGCCGACGGCGGGCGGCTGGTGGCGATCACCGGCGCGAACTTCGGGCCGGATACCCCGGCCTGGCGTGACGCCTTCGTCCGGTTGCAGGAGCGCGGCCGCATCGTGTTCACCGCCGCGATCGACGGGGCGGTCTACGCCAAGCACGGCACCACGATCGACACGCGGCTGATCGTCATCGACAAGGCGCCCGCCGAGAACCCGGCGGCGCTGCCGGAATCGCAGGGCATTGCGCCCGACGTTGCGACCTTGCTGGGCTGGATTGCAGAGCACGTTCCACCGCGTCTGGCGCTCGCTCCGAGCCTCGCCATTCCCGTGTCGGCCGCCGCACCGCGGACGGTGCGCGGCTATCTCGCCCGCGTCGCTGCCGCGCAAACCGCCAGGCACTCTGTCGCTGACCCTGAGGCGGTCGATCTCGCCTATGAGACGATCGACTGGACGCCGCCCGAGGGCGCGCGTCTCAGCGATGCGATCTATGAGGAATACCGCCTCCAATCGATCCGGATTCCGGGCGCCCAGGCTCATCCCACCAAGCTCGTGCAATCGGCCGCGATGTCCTCGGTCGCGCCGCCGAAGCCGAGCTATCGGCCGCGCCTGCCGACCAATCTCGCCACCGACGCCCTCCTGTCCGACGCCCAGCTCGAGACGGTGGTCTATGCCGGCGAAGCGCATGGCGACTATCTCGCCGGCGCCTGGACGGTGGATGAGACCTTCAATCTCGTCACCGCCGCGCGCGACGATGCACCGAACGCCGTCCGCTTCCGCCGGGGCTTCATGCTTGGCGACGGGACCGGCGCCGGCAAGGGTCGCCAATCGGCCGGCATCATCCTCGACAACTGGCTGAAGGGCCGGCGCAAGGCGGTCTGGATCT
Source organism: Rhizobiales bacterium 24-66-13 (assembly GCA_002257205.1). Lineage (GTDB taxonomy): Bacteria > Pseudomonadota > Alphaproteobacteria > Rhizobiales > Xanthobacteraceae > NCEH01. The sequence continues at coordinate 27,722 of NCHM01000012.1, forward strand.
CGAAGTCCGACAAACTACTCGAGGACGCTCAGCGCGACTGGTCGGCCCTCGGCATGGAGCTCTTGCTCATCACGCCGCTCTCGCGCTTCCCCCAGGGCAAGCCGATCCTCCTCTCCGAAGGTGTCCTATTTTTAACCTACGCTACGCTGCGGTCCGACGACCGCGGCGAGAAGCTTTCCCGCGTCCGGCAGATCGTTGAATGGTTGGGCTCCGACTTCGACGGAGTGATCATTTTCGACGAGAGCCACGCCATGCAGAACGCCGGTGGCGGCAAAGGAGAACGCGGCGACGTTGCGGCCTCGCAGCAGGGCCGCGCGGGCTTGCGCTTGCAGCACGCCCTGCCGGACGCGCGCGTGGTCTATGTCTCGGCGACCGGCGCCACCACCGTCCACAACCTCGCCTATGCGCAGCGGCTCGGCCTCTGGGGCGGCGAGGACTTCCCCTTCGCCACCCGCGCCGAGTTCGTCGAGGCGATCGAGGACGGCGGCGTGGCGGCGATGGAAGTGCTAGCCCGCGATCTGCGCTCACTCGGTCTCTACACCGCCCGCTCGCTCTCCTATGACGGCGTCGAATACGAGCTGATCGAACACCAGCTCACCGCCGAGCAACGGCGCATCTACGACGCCTATGCCGGCGCCTTCGCCATCATCCACAACCATCTCGACGCCGCGATGCAGGCGGCGAACATCACCGGCGAGACCGGCACGTTGAACCGGCAGGCGAAGTCGGCGGCCCGCTCGGCCTTTGAAAGCGCCAAGCAGCGCTTCTTCGGCCACCTGCTCACCAGCATGAAGACGCCGACGCTGATCCGTTCGATCGAGCAGAACCTGGCCGACGGCCATGCCGCCGTCATCCAGATCGTCTCGACCGGCGAGGCGCTGATGGAACGCCGGCTTGCCGAGATCCCGACCGAGGAATGGAACGATATCCGCGTCGACATCACGCCGCGCGAGTATGTTCTCGACTACCTCGCCCATTCCTTCCCGGTGCAGCTCTACGAGCCGTTCACCGACAGCGAAGGCAATCTCTCGTCCCGGCCCGTCTTTCGCGACGGCCAGCCGGTCGAGAGCCGCGAGGCCGTCGCTCGTCGCAACGAACTGATCGAGCGGCTGGCTTCGCTCCCGCCGGTGCCCGGAGCCCTCGACCAGATCGTCCAGCGCTTCGGCACGGACCTCGTGGCGGAAGTGACCGGCCGCTCGCGCCGCGTGGTGCGCAAAGGCGACCGCCTTGCCGTGGAGAACCGCGCGGCCTCCGCCAACCTCGCCGAGACCGCCGCCTTCATGGATGACCTGAAGCGCATCCTGGTCTTTTCGGAGGCGGGCGGCACCGGCCGCAGCTATCACGCCGAACTGTCGGCGCGGAACCGCCGGCTGCGCGTCCACTACCTGCTCGAACCCGGCTGGAAGGCCGACGCCGCGATCCAAGGCCTCGGGCGGACGAACCGCACCAACCAGGCGCAGCCGCCGCTGTTCCGGCCGATCGCCACGGACGTGAAGGCCGAGAAGCGCTTCCTCTCGACCATCGCCCGCCGCCTCGACACGCTCGGCGCCATCACGCGCGGTCAGCGCCAGACCGGCGGCCAGGGACTCTTCAGGCCAGAGGACAATCTGGAATCGCACTACGCCCGTGACGCGCTGCGTCAGCTCTACATGCTGCTCGTGCGCGGCAAGATCGAAGGCTGCTCGCTCCAGATGTTCGAGGAGGCGACGGGCCTCTCCCTCACGGACGCCAATGGGATCAAGGACGAACTGCCGCCGATCACGACCTTCCTCAACCGCCTGCTGGCGCTCACCATCGAGCTGCAGGGCGTACTGTTCACGGCGTTCGAGCAATTGCTGAACGCCAAGGTCGAGGGCGCCATCGCCAGCGGCGTCTATGACGTCGGCCTGGAGACGCTGCGGGCCGAAAGCTTCGTCGTCACCGACCGCCGAGCGATCTACACCCATCCGGCGACGGGCGCGGAGACCCGGCTGCTCACCATCACTGAGCGCCGACGCAATCGCCCGGTGACGCTCGATGAGGCGCTGGATCATCTCGCCGATCCCCGCGCCGCGCTGCTGGTCAACGAGCGCTCCGGCCGCGCCGCCGTGCAGATTCCGGCGCCGAGTCTGATGCTCGACGACGGCGATATCGAACGCCGCGTGCGGCTGATCCGCCCTATGGAACACCATCATGCTTCGCTGAAGATGATGGACGAGAGCCACTGGCAGGGAGTGGAGCGTGAGGCCTTCGCCGCCGTATGGGCCCGCGAAGTGGCCGAGTTGCCGGAGTTCACCGATAGCACGATCCATATCGTCGCCGGCTTGCTGCTGCCGATCTGGAAGCGCCTGCCGAACGAGTCGACCCGGGTCTATCGGCTCCAGACCGATGCGGGCGAGCGCATCATCGGCCGCAGGGTCTCGCCGGCCTGGGCGGCGAACGCGTCGGTGACCGGGACCACCGTCCTGACGCCGGATGCGGCCTTCGCGGCGCTGATCGAGGGCCGCACCGTTCTCGACCTCGCCGAAGGCCTTCAACTCCATCGCTCGCGCGTCATGGGCGCCCACCGCATCGAGTTGTCGGGCTTCACCGACACGATGCGGGACCGCCTGCGCGCCTACGGCCTCTTCAGCGAGATCATCTCGTGGAAGCTTCGCATGTTCGTGCCGACCGACGCCACCGGCGTCGGAGTGCTGGCGAAAGTTCTCGACCACTATCCGGCCCTGCGCATCAGCGAGCGGGAGACCGCGTGATGGCACGCCACGACGCGTCCGAACTGGCCCACCGTCTCGCGCGTGATGCCGAGGCGGTGTGCCGCCACTACCTCTCGGCCGGACGGCGGGAGGGCCGTTACTGGCTGGTGGGCGACGTTCGCAACACGCCGGGCCGCTCGATGTTCGTGCGGCTCAAGGAGTCGGTCAAAGGGCCGGCCGGCAAATGGACCGACGCCGCCACCGGCGAGCATGGCGATCTGCTCGACGTGATCCGGGAAAGCTGCGGCCTGGTCGCCTTCAAGGACGTTGCCGATGAGGCACGTTCATTCCTCAGCCTGCCGCACCCGGAGCCTGAGCCGGATCGTCCCCGATCACGAACGTCCAGCGCTCCAACCGGATCACCGGAGGCGGCACGGCGACTGTTCGCCATGTCGCAGCCGATCGAACGCACTCTCGTAGAAACGTATCTCCGTAATCGCGGCATTACGGCTTTGCACGGAACCGGAAGCCTGCGCTTCCATCCACGTTGCTACTACCGGCCCGACGATCATAGCCCAACCGAGACCTGGCCGGCGATGATCGCCTCCGTCACCGATCTCTCGGGGCATCAGACCGGCGCGCATCGCACCTGGCTCGACCCGGCCGGCTTCGACGAGGCGACGCTCGGCAAAGCGCCGATCGACACCGCGAGGCGGGCGATGGGCGACCTTCTCGGTCACGCTGTGCGCTTTGGCGTGGGCAGCGAGGTCATGGCGGCCGGCGAGGGCATCGAGACGATGCTGTCGCTCCGCTGCGTCTTGCCGACCATGCCGATGGTCGCAGCCCTCTCGGCGGCGCATCTCTCCGCCATCCTGTTCCCGGACATGCTGCGGCGACTCTACATCGCCCGCGACGATGATCCGGCCGGCGACGGCGCGATGGCGACATTGATCGACCGGGCGCAGGAGGACGGGATCGAGGCGATTGTGATCTCGCCACGGCTCGGCGACTTCAACGAGGATCTCCGGCTGCTCGGGATCGACGCGCTTCGGGCCGCGAGCCGGGTGCAGATCGCGGCGCAGGACGTCGCCCGCTTTATGGAACTGGCGGCCTAGCCGGAACGGGATGAGAGGCGGTTCGCCGGCGTCGTTGCCACAGGGTCGGCGGTCATGCTTTCCCTCAGCGTCGGAGAGGACCACGCCCACGGCCTTCTGAGAGGGCGATCGGGCAGCAAGCGGCCCAGACCGGCAACCTTGTGGGCCGACTATTTTCCGTCGGCGGCGGAGCCGCCTTTACATCGCGAGACAAAATAGTCGGCCCCCTTCGGTCCTCCGCCGAGGCTTCGGCCCTCCGCTGCGCTGCGGGTGCAAGTCCGTTCCGCCCGCCGCCTTCGTCGCCATGAAGGCCGCGATGGGCGCGGCCGATCCGACAAGGAAAGCCGCGATGACCACCGACCATGACGACGAATTCGAGCCGCACCACAGCTCATCCCCGACCGACCAGGTCCTCCACGAGCTCCAGCTCTATGGCTACCGTCCCTTCAACGACGAACCCGACCCCAGGCCGCTTCCCGAAGCGAACACCCTCGTAGGCAGCATCTCCGACATCTTCGACGCTCTCGTGGTGGCGCTTTCAGACACGCGCCTCGAACCCGACCTCGAGGACCTGCTCTGGTCGACGGTGAACGTCTTCCATCGCGCCATCGACCGGATCGAACGCGAACTCGACGACAACGAGCTGGCCCAGCAGCGCTCGCAACGGGAACAGGATGGCAGCGAGGTCAAGTCCGTCGAGCTGGAACGCCTGACGGCGGAAGGTCAGACGCTGATCGAACGCCGCAACGCCTTCGAGCTGATGCGCGACCAGGCCGCCGACCAATTCGAGCACCACACCCGTTCAACTTGGCGGCCGCGCAACGGGTCGAAGGTCAATCACCGTACTCTGACCTCCGCGATGATCGACAGCCGCGACTTCCTGGCGGCGAAGAAGCGCGCAGCGAACCAAGTGCTCCTCCCCCCGGGTCCGAAGGTCGCACTCACCGGCGGGCTCGACTTCAACGATCACCGGCTGGTCTGGGCGAAGCTCGATCAGGTTCACGCCAAGCACCCGGACATGGTGCTGCTGCACGGCGGATCGCCCAAGGGCGCCGAGCTAATTGCCGCCAAATGGGCCGACAATCGCAAGGTCACGCAGATCGCCTTCAAACCCGACTGGACGAAACACGCCAAGGCCGCGCCGTTCAAGCGCAACGATGCGATGGTGGAGACCCTGCCGATCGGCGTCCTGCACTTCCCGGGCACCGGCATCCAGGACAACCTCGCCGACAAGGCGAAGAAGCTCGGCATCCCGGTCTGGAAATTCGGCGGCGCTTGAGCGCCGCCTAGCCCAGCATCTCCGGGCGGAACATAGATCGACGGCTGATGATCTTGCCCGACACCATGAACACCCCATCGCCGGTGTAGTGCAGCGTCTCCGGGTGCTTCGGCGACGCGGCGACATGCGCCTTCACCACCTCGAAGATGAAGAAGTTGTAGCGATCGACCAAGGCGTCGTCGTGCAGGCGGCACTCGAAGTTCGCGTGGCACTCGCCGATCAGCGGCGCGTCGACCGCGCTCGCCGCGTCGGCGCTCAGGCCGAATTCGGCGAACTTGTCGATGCTGCGCCCTGACGTGTTGCCGATCCGCACGACCGTCTCCGTCAAAGCCGTCGTCGGCAGATTGATCACGCAGACCCGGCTTTCCCGGATCATCTCGAAGCTGTGGTTTCCGCTCGAGATCATCAGGCCGACCAGCGATGGCGAGAACTCAAGGATAGTGTGCCAGCCCAACGTCATGATGTTCGTCTTGCCCGCCAACGCCGACGACACCAGGACAATCGGTCCAGGCTCGAGATAGCGCCGCACCTGGCTGACCGGAAAATCGCTCTTGCGAGGCTGCTTCATGCCAATGCGTCTCCCGTCATCAATCCTGCGAACAGCCTAACCGCCCGAAGAGGGGCGGAAGCAACCATGGTGACGGCTCGCCCCGGCGAAGATGCGGCACGTGCGGCCCTGCCGCCGGCGTCTTCTGTCCGGACGAGGCCCATTCCCGTCCTTGGCGCTGATCCTTGGTCCGGCCCAGGACCTGACGCCATCAACCCGCAAGGGGTCGGCTTACGCTGACGCGTGCCGCCGCTGGGCTTCGCCGGCGCGGTGATTGCGGTCCCGGGCCCGACACATCGGGCGCCTGTCGGGCGGGGACGGTCCTCGCCCCAGCGCAGGAGCCGGATCAATGTCGCAAACCCTCGCCTTCGCCAACGCCTGGAGCCTCGCCGCCACCCTGATGGTCTGCGTCGTCATCTTCGAAGCCGGCGCCGGCGGTTACGGTGTCATGCCGTCCAACGAATATGACGGCGACCCCGCCGCCATCGTCCACGAGTTCGACCCCTTCCAGCGATGACGGACCCCCTCATCACCCTGGCCAAGGCGCGGAGTTCCCTCGGGAATTCCGCTCCACTTCGCGGCCGTTTGCGGCTATACTCCGGATCGCGCCAGGGTGGTGGTGGAAGGCGCGACCGTCAGACTCTTATCTCACGGAGTACACCGCCATGATCGTTCTTGGACCCCTTCTCGTCATCGCCGGCATCGGCTTCTTCTGCTGGCTGCTGTTCACGCTTGCTGTGTTCGCGTTGCCGTTCTTCGTTGGCCTGACGGTCGGCCTCTGGGCCCTCCATTCTGGCGCCGGCGCGCTCGGCGGCATCCTTGTCGGCCTCGTCGCGGGCGGCGCCACCTTCGGTGTCGGACAATTCGCGCTCGGCTTCGTGCCGTGGACCTGGCTGCGGATGCTGATCATCTTGCTCTTCGTCGCGCCAGCCACCGTCGCCGGCTACAGCGCCACCCATGGCCTCGCGCAGATGGCCATGCCGTCGGCCACCTGGCAGATGATCTTCTCGGTCATCGGCGCGATCGCCGTCAGTGTCACGGCGTTCGTCCGGTTCACCGGGATCGCCGCGCCCGGACCAGCCGGACAGGGCATGGTGCGGAGCTGAGCGCGCCGAGAAGGCCATTAAGGCTGGACCAGATCGGAGCCGCCGCAACCTGCCGTCCACCGACATTGAGGCGGGCGGGGGATCGGGCGGTAAAGCCACGGTCGATGGAAGGCTACGGCCCAGTCGCGTTGTCCGGTGGAGCGCTTGGCCAGGCGGCGCATCGCCCACAGCACGATCGATGACCGGGAAGTGGCGCTTCTCACCCAAGCAGCGTGCGGGGGCCGGCGTCGTTCAGTCCTCGGTCGACGGGTTCGAATCGCCGCCAACTCTGTCGGCGCAGTCTTGATGGCATGCCGAGCATGGCCACGTTCTCCTTGATGTCAGCTCTGTCAGACTAAGCGCACCGAACGGCCTCTTCGATGGATGGATCTGGCCGAAGGCCGGCTGAAGCCTCGACCGCCTAAGGCGCAACAGCGCCGTCAAAACTTTCTTCCCCTGCCGGCTGCGCCGTCATTCCTCGCGGGACAAGAAAGCCCCTCCTTTGCTGTCGAGCCCCTTCGGGGTGCGCCGTCGATCGCCTCCGGCCCCTCGATCACCATCGAGGCCGCAATGGTGCGGGCTC
>NCHM01000396.1 GCA_002257205.1 Rhizobiales bacterium 24-66-13
ATCGTGCCGATGTTGCAGTGCGGCTTGTTGCGTTCAAATTTTGCTTTGGCCATCTTCTCTCTCAGTTCTTCGGTGGCGCCGTGTCAGGCTGCAAAAAGGCCGCCGTGGGATAGGGGGTTTCGGAGAAGTTCGCAAGACCCGGCCTGCGCCCGAAGCGCACAGGGGGCATGCGGAACACCATGCCGGGCGCCCTATGCGGCGGCATCGGCGCGCTCTCCCGCCCTGATTCGCGCCACGCGCCCCGGTGCCGTCAGCGCGGCCGTGCGTCCGAAACATCCGGGACGCTCAGCCTGACGCGTGGGCCAGCTGACGCACATGATCTGGAGCGGGTGAAGGGAATCGAACCCTCGTCATCAGCTTGGAAGGCTGTTGCTCTACCATTGAGCTACACCCGCGTACCGCGCGAAGCGGACGAACCATGCCGGGCGGAGCGATCGCGTCCGGTCTTGCGATCCCGAACCCGCCGCCCCCATGCCGGGACCGAACCCGGCCTTGCCGTGCCGCTGCCCGCTCCCGCATGCCCATCATGGCGCGCCGCAGCCATAACACAGGAGATTCCACCGCAAAAGCCCCACCTGGATCCATGCACAGGCGCGCGCTCCGGCGATGCGGCGCTCACCCCGAAACGCATGAAGCAGCACGGATTTGTGCGGGCGACCTACCCGGCGCAGTCTTTCCTCAGACTCTTCCGTCCGAAAAAGCGCGCCACAGGCGCGCGACGACGGGTGGTGGAGGGGGTTGGATTTGAACCAACGTAGGCAGAGCCAACGGATTTACAGTCCGTCCCCTTTAACCACTCGGGCACCCCTCCACATCGACGCCCGTCGTCTTGTCCCTCATCTGCCAATGTTCGGCTGAGGTTTCAAGCGCGGACCACAGGCCGGAAGCCGGCTCGGGTCCTTTCTGCGCGCCCGAAGCAGGGCTCCGGGTTCACAAGGATCGGCTTTATGTGAGGGGCTCCGGCACAAGTCAACCGGAAATGAAGCCTCATCCACGGCGCTAAGATGACATCGGTTGATCCGCGCGGGACGCGCGCATGCTGTATAGATAAGGCATGCTGCGGGAGAGACGAGGCATGCTGCGCCTGCCGCTCCCAGCCGAGGCTTTCATGATCACGTCCAGAATTTTCAAGAACGCCCGCCTGCCGCTCGCCTTGCTGGGCCTCGCGCTTGGCTGCGCGAGCGCCGAGACGGCGACGCTCACAGTGCTGACGGCCGGCGCGTACAAGCCGGTTCTCATGGCGCTGAAAGATGATTTCGAATCGGCCGGCGGGCATAGCCTGCTTGTGGATAACGATACCGCGGGCGCGCTGGTGAAGCGGATCGCCGGCGGAGAACGGTTCGACCTCGTGATCCTGCCGCCGTCGGCGCTTGAAACCCTCGCGCGCAGCGGCCGCATAACGGCGGCACCGCCCACTGAGGTGGCACGCGTGGGCATCGGCGTGGCCGTGCCGGCGGGTGCGCCAAAGCCGGACATTTCCACGGTCGCCGCGTTCCGCCAGGCGCTGCTGAATGCGCGCAGAGTGGCCTTCATCGACCCGGCCTCGGGCGGATCGAGCGGTCCCTATCTGATCCGCCTGTTCGAAAAACTCGGCATCGCGCAGGAGATGAAGGCGAAGAGCCTGCTCGTGCCCGGCGGGCTTGTGGCGCGCCGCCTGGTCTCCGGCGAGGCGGATCTCGCCCTGCACCAGATCAGCGAGATCCTGGCTGTGAACGGCGCGGAACTGGTGGGACCGCTGCCGGCGGAGATCCAGAACGAGACCATCTATGGCGCCGCCATCGCCGCCGGCACGCTGCATCGCGCCACCGTCCAGGCGCTGATCGGCGTCCTCACCGGACAGAAGGCCGCCAAAGTGCTGGCGGAAAAGGGCATGACGGCGCCCGGTCCCTGACCCCCTCGCCATGCGCAAGCGGCACGTTTGACGCCGTTTGGTGCCTTTGGCCCTTGCGCGGGCAGGCCGGCTCTGACATCGCTGTGGCCATGTCTGATCGGCCAAGCCGCCCCCCATCCCGTCCCGGCTCCCGCCCCGCCTTCGGCGACAAGGCGGGCAAGCGCCCGTTTCCGCCGCGCCGTCCCCGCGCCGGCGGCCCCCCTCCCAAATGGGAGGGCGAGGACGATGTCGCTTTGCTCTACGGCTGGCATACGGTGACCGAGGCGTTGGCCAATCCCAAGCGGCGGTTCCGCAAGATCCTCGCCACCGAGAACGCCATCAATCGCCTGGCCGAGGAGGGCTTCAAGCTGCCCATCGCGCCGGAAATGGTGCGGCCCGGCGACATCGACAAATTGCTCGGCCCTGACGCGGTGCACCAAGGCCTGCTGGTGCATTCCGACCACCTCCCCTCGCCCGCGCTGCGGCAGGCGGCGAAGCACGACCTCGTGCTGGTGCTCGACCAGATCACCGACCCGCACAATGTGGGCGCGATCGTGCGCTCGGCGGCGGCATTCGCGGTGGGCGCCATCATCACCACCGCCCGCCACAGCCCGCCGGCCACCGGCGTGCTGGCGAAAAGCGCCTCTGGCGGGCTGGAGCACGTGCCGTTCTGCCTCGTCACAAACCTGTCCCGCGCCCTCACCGAGCTGAAGGACAACGGCATGCTGGTGGTCGGGCTCGACAGCGAAGGCGAAGCCGACCTCGAGGACACCAAGCTGCACGCCCCGCTCGCTTTGGTGCTCGGCGCCGAAGGCAAGGGGCTGCGCCAGCTCACCCGCGAGACCTGTGATGTGCTGGCCCGCATCGACCTGCCCGGCGCCATCAAGAGCCTGAATGTCTCCAATGCCGCCGCTCTCTCGCTCGGTATCGCACGGCGCGCGCTGAAGAAAGCCGGCTGAGTTTTTCTTTCGGCTACGCCGCCCTATTGGGTTGCAGCGCAGCATTTTTCGCCCTGCATCTAAGACCATTTGCCAATCGCAAGGTCGATCAAGCTCGTTCATCTTTCCTCCACGGCGCTCCGGCGTCCGCTCGATTCAATCCGCACGTTCAATGATGCGGAGAGGCAAAACCTGGAGGAAAAACCCGCTTCGGCCACAGGCCGGGGCGCGGCTGCCATTTCCACAAGGAACGCCCGGTCGCGCGACGTGCGTGCCATGAGATCCGTTTCCCCCTTGGGGAAGCGCACCGATCCTTGAGGGAGGAAAGCTTCATGACTGTGACAACTGCGGGGCCCGTCGCCAAGGGCGTGCCGATGACCCGGGAGGAGAAGAAGGTTATCTTCGCCTCGTCCCTGGGCACGGTGTTCGAATGGTATGATTTCTATCTCTACGGCTCGCTTGCGGCCATCATCGGCGCCCAGTTCTTCAGCGCCTACCCCCCTGCGACCCGCGATATCTTCGCGTTGCTGGCGTTCGCCGCCGGCTTCCTGGTGCGCCCCTTCGGCGCCCTGGTGTTCGGCCGCCTCGGCGATCTCGTCGGGCGCAAATATACCTTCCTCGTCACCATCATGATCATGGGCCTGTCGACGTTCATCGTCGGCATCCTGCCCAATGCGGCGACCATCGGCTTTGCCGCCCCCGTCATCCTGATCGCCCTGCGCCTGCTGCAGGGCCTCGCGCTCGGCGGCGAATACGGCGGCGCGGCGACCTATGTGGCGGAACATGCGCCGCAGGGCCGGCGTGGCTTCTACACCTCGTGGATCCAGACCACGGCCACGCTCGGCCTGTTCCTGTCGCTGATCGTCATCCTCGTCACCCGTTCCGTGGTGGGCGAAGCCGACTTCGCGGCCTGGGGCTGGCGCGTGCCGTTCCTGATCTCCATCGCCCTGCTCGGCGTGTCGGTGTGGATCCGTCTGACCCTGAACGAATCCCCCACCTTCAAGCGCATGAAGGAAGAAGGCACGGGCTCCAAGGCCCCGCTGTCGGAAGCCTTCGGCGAGTGGCGGAACCTGAAGTTCGTCATCATCGCGCTGCTCGGCCTCACCGCCGGCCAGGGTGTGGTGTGGTACACGGGCCAGTTCTACGCGCTGTTCTTCCTGCAATCGATCCTGAAGGTGGACGGCTATACCGCCAACCTGCTGATCGCCTGGTCGCTCGTGCTCGGCACCGGCTTCTTCGTGTTCTTCGGCTGGCTGTCGGACAAGATCGGCCGCAAGCCGATCATCCTCGCCGGCTGCCTGATCGCCGCCTCCTGCTACTTCCCGCTGTTCAACATGATCACCACCGCGGCCAATCCGGCCCTGGAAAAGGCGATCACGTCGGTGAAGGTGGCCGTGGT
>NCHM01000397.1 GCA_002257205.1 Rhizobiales bacterium 24-66-13
GCCGCCCGGGCGAGGCCGAGCGCGAAGTTCAGCGGGTGGAGATGGCCCGCCCCATGGTCGATCAGTCCGCCATAATAGCCGGGCGCACCAACCATGGCGTGCAATTGGTCGCGGCTCAGGGGCTCGGTCTTGGTGTAGCCATAGGTCTCGGCGAGATGGCGGCCATAGGCGTGGCTCTCGGCGACAAAATTGGGCTTGTGGTCGGCCGTGATCAGGCCCGGCGTGAGATCGCAGGCGATGGCGTGGCGCGAGATGAGGTCGGCGGCGAGCGCCTTCGCCTCCTCGGCGAGATCCCAGAGCTTGCGGGCATCTTCAAGGCCCAGCGCCTGTTCCAGATAATCCTGGTGGCGCCGCTGGCCGCTGTGGATCTGCCCGCCATTGCGCCCCGAGGCGCCCGAGCCTACGCGGCCGCCTTCCAGCACCACCACGTCCACGCCGGCTTGCGCGAGATGGAGCGCGGCGGACAGCCCGGTATAGCCGGCGCCGACGATCACCACGTCCGCACGCACGGCGCCGGAGAGATGCGGCAGCTCCGGAAACGGGGTCGCGGTTGCCGCATACCAGGATTGGGGATGGCCGCCGAACGTCATGACTGTCCCTGTGTGGTGAGGCTGGAGGAGAGTGGCGAACGCCGGAGCATGCTGCCCGGCAAAGTCGCCCCTGGAGCCGTGCCCTCCCTAGCCCTCCCCCGCAAGCGGGAAAGGGGACGCGCCGCGCGTGCGAATGGGCTTCAATACGACGCCATCACGCTCCCTCTCCCGCTTGCGGGGGAGGGTTGGGGAGGGGGAACGCGGCTGCTCCACCGGCAGCTTCTGCCGGGAGAAGCGCCTTCACACGTTCAGCAGCAGATACTCCCGCTCCCACGGCGAGATCACCCGCATGAAGGTCTCGAACTCCGCCTGCTTCACCGCCGCATAGGTGGCGATGAAGCTCTTGCCGAGCACTTCGGCGAGATCCTCGTTTTCCTCGAAGGCCGCCACCGCCTCCAGCAGGCCGCGCGGCAGGTCGAAGTCCAGGTCCTTGGCATCGCCTTCCAGCGGTTCGGTGGGGCGCAGGCCCTTCTGGATGCCGATATAGCCGCAGGCCAGCGACGCCGCGATGACGAGATAGGGGTTGGCGTCGGAGGAAGGAACGCGGTTCTCCACCCGGCGGGCGGCCGGCGGGGCGGGGGGCACGCGCAGGCCGGCGGTGCGATTGTCATAGCCCCATTGCACATTGATGGGCGCCATGGAATCGCGCGTCAGCCGGCGGTAGGAATTCACGTATGGCGCCAGGATGCACATGACCGAGGGCAGGTATTTCTGGTGCCCGGCGAGGAACGAGAAGAATTCCGGCGTCGGGTCGCCGTCGTCGTCGGAGAAGATGTTCTTCCCCGTCTCCGCCGACACCACCGACTGGTGGATGTGCATGGCGCTGCCCGGCTCGTTGGCGATCGGCTTCGCCATGAACGTGGCGTAGATCTTGTGGGCGAGCGCGGCCTCGCGAATGGTGCGCTTGAACAGGAACACCTGGTCGGCGAGTTCCAGCGGATCACCGTGGCGCAGATTGATTTCCATCTGTGCCGCGCCGTCCTCGTGGATCAGCGTGTCGATCTCCAGGCCCTGGGCCTCGGAATAATCGTAGATGTCCTCGAACAGGGCGTCGAACTCGTTCACTGCCTGGATCGAATAGGACTGGCGGCCGATCTCGGGGCGGCCCGAGCGGCCGACCGGCGGCTTCAGGGGGTAGTCGGGGTCCACATTGGGCTCGACCAGATAGAATTCGATCTCCGGCGCCACCACCGGCTTCCAGCCGCGCTTGGCATAGAGCGCCAGCACGTTCTTCAGCACCTGGCGCGGCGCGAGTTCCACCGGGCGGCCGTCGCGATGATAGGCGTTGTGGATGATCTGGGCAGTCGGGTCCTGCGCCCAGGGCACCGAGCACAGGGTGGAGAAATCGGGCTCCAGCACGAGGTCGGAATCCGCGATCACGGAATCCACCAGCCCCTCATAGGAGGGATACTCGCCGGAAATGGTCTGGAAGAAGACCGAGAGCGGCAGGTTCATCACCGGGGAGGAGAGGAATTTCGAGGCCGGCATGATCTTGCCCCGGGCGACACCCGCAAGGTCCGGGACGGTGCATTCGATCTCGGTGATGCCGCGGGACACCATCCAGGCTTTCGCCTCCGCCAGGGATTTAACACCGCGCGGCAGCGCCAGATGTTCCGATTCGCCCGCTTTGCTCCGTTTAGCCATGATGTCCTCTCGCGTGACCGAACGCACGCCAAGCCAGGGAACACCTGCCCATGGGGCGAAGTCAACGCGGGCTGTGCTGCAACACGGGAAAAGCGCAAAGGAACGGGAGTGGAACGAATCGCGGCCGAATCGAGAGTCGGGCAAGGTTCGTGTTTTGCCCCGTACTAGGGCTAGTGGGACTCTGCTCCCGGTAACCGATTCCGGTGGCGAACGCGGGCGTCGCTATTGTGGTTTGGGCGCGTTAACCGGAACCGCATTTTCCTTCACCACCGTCTCGAAGGCGGTCGCCTCCAGGATCGCGGTGCCGATCATGGTGGCGACCGAGACCTTGAACGGCGCCAGCAGGCGGGTGCCGGCAACCGGCACCAGCCATACGTACATCTCTTTGTTTTCCTGCATGTATTTAACGGTGTAGCGGGTTGGCCGGTGCCCCGCGACGGGGGTGTAGGCGGCGCGGCACACCACGGCCGGGCCGCTGTAGCCTTTGGCCAGCTTCACCTGTTCCACCCGCAGATAGCTCAGCGAGATGTCGTAGCGCTGGCGGCCGTCGAACACCGGGATCGACCGGTCGCAGGCGGCGGCGGAGAGCATGTCGACGGTGCCGGGCACATAGACGAAGGCGCCGCTCATGGGATCGATGACGTTGGTGAGATGGGCCTCGGTGATTTCCACGCGATCCGGCAGGGGCTTGATGGGCGGCTCGACCACCAGTTCCTTCACCGCGTTGTTCACCACCGCGAACCGCACGCCCTCGGTCTTGCCATCCGCCTCGGCCGCGACCGCGAACACCTGCGGCACCACTTTGCCCATGCCGATGGCGCCGCGCGCCGCGACGCTGCCCTTGCCGGAGGAGACCGCGCGCAGGACACCGGTGATGCGGCCGGTGGCGGCGATTTCGTAGTTCGTGCCGGTGGCCTCGGCCACCAGGGTGGCGCGGCCGATCTCGACCCCGCCCACGCTAAGGGAATATTTCGCATCGAGCCGCCCGTCGGCCCGCGCGGCGCCAATCGCCGCCGGCAGGACCGCGCCCAGGCACAGCGCGAAGGCCGCGAACGGCCCCAGGCGGTGGAGGAGGCGACCCACAGGGGAAGCAACGTCGATCATCATCGGGTCCTGGAAAGGCGGCGGTTCGGCACCCGGCGGAGCGTCCGGCCCTGCTGCTGTCTCCCGAATGCCGGGTGAAGGCGGCTGAACTGTGGCTCCCAGGCGTGGCACATGGCGGCGATTCGGGCCGAAAAATGACCCGCAGCGCCGCTCGAGAGGTGTTGGTTATTGACTTCCCACCTCAGAGTCACGATCTTCTGTGTCCGCTCTTGGTCGGGGGCTTCTGGCTGCGCGCTTCCATATGAAGTTGCGCGCCGATTCCCTAAGCCGCGCGCGATCCAATTTAATGGCAGAGGAGATTTTCGCCATTCGTCGCCCCATGAGACCCGTCGCGCCGGAAAAGGATGGACCGCGCGTCAATGAGGAAATTCGCATCCGCGAAGTGCAGCTGATCGACCAGGATGGGCAGAACCGCGGTGTGGTGGCAATCCGCGATGCCCTCCAGCTCGCGCAGGAAGCCGGCCTCGATCTCGTGGAGATCGCGCCCAATTCCGCCCCGCCCGTCTGCAAGATCCTCGATTTCGGCCGGTTCAAGTATCAGAACCAGAAGAAGGCCAGCGAGGCGCGCAAGAAGCAGAAGGTGGTCGAGGTCAAGGAAATCAAGCTGCGGCCCGGCATCGACACGCATGACTACGAAGTGAAGATGCGCTCCATGCAGCGGTTCTTCGAAGAGGGCGACAAGGTGAAGGTCACCCTGCGCTTCCGTGGCCGTGAAATGGCGCACCAGGACATCGGCTACAAGCTGCTGCAGAAGCTGCGCGACGATGTCGCCACCATCGCCAAGGTGGAGGCCGAGCCGATGCTGGAAGGCCGGCAGATGATCATGATCCTGGCGCCGCGCTGAGCGGCATCGAAGGACCGGTACTTCGAGGAGCAATAGGCGATCCAATTGCCCTGCGGCGGGGCGGAATTCGCCGCATTGGCCGCGCTCGCCGCCGCCGCGCCCAACATCAGCCCGCCGACCACACCGGCTGCGACCGCCGCGCCATTGTTGTTGCAGCCGCCCCAGCCGCAATTGCGATAGCCGTAGCGCGGGCCGTAATAACGCGGTCCCGGGCCACGCCAGCCGGGACCCCGCCAGCCGGGGCCACGCGGGCCGTGCCATTGCACATTGGTCAGCGAACCCGCGTCCGCCGTGAGGCCGGCCGGGGCGGGCCGCAGCGGCTGCGCCTGCGCGCCGGACAGGGTGAAGGCCGCGCTGAGACTGGCGGCGGCAATGAGAGAAAGGGTCTTGCGCATCGGATGCTTCTCCTTTGGGAAAGGAAACGCCCAGGAGGCGGAAAAGATCGCCGCCCTCACGCCCCTGTGATTGCGAGGCGTGCGGCGGCAGCGTCCGGGGAGGACCGAGCGCAGCGCAAACCTTCGGTTCGAAAACCCTGCGCCAGCACCCGTTCGCCGGGAAAACCGTGCGGCGAATGTGTCCACGGCAGAAGGATGGACGATAGAAGAGGGGACGATAGAGAGGCGCAGAAACGGCGCGCGCGGGCGGCGCCGTTCCTGGCGGGGAGATCGAGGGCTGCGGACTCAGGGGCAGGGATGCCGCCGTCCGTCATAGCCGAGGAAGGTTCCGGTGCGCGGGTTGTAGGAGCGATAGCGCTGGGAGCAATAGGCGACCCAATTGGTGCCGGGCCCAGGCCCCTGGTTGGCCGCCAGCGCCGCCGCCGAGCCGATCACGACGCCGGTGGCCACGGCGCCGCCATAGCCCCATCCGGGACCCCAGCCGCCGCCCCATCCGGGACCCCAGCCCCAGCCGGGGCCATAGACCGGCGCATAGCCCCAGCGGGGACCCCAGCCCGGCCGGCCCCATCCCGGACCCCAGCCGGAACGATTCCAGCCCGGGCCCGGACCCCAGGCCGGCCGCCCGGCCCAGCCGGGCCGTCCCCAGCCGGGGCGTCCCGCCCAGCCAGGACCGCCCCATCCAGGTCGTCCGCCCCATCCGGGGCGTCCGCGCCACCCGGGGCCGCCCCATCCCGGGCGTCCGCCACCACCGCGACGATATTGCACCTGCTCGATGGGAAAAGCGGCCGTGCTGGTCGCTTTCGCGCTCAAGGGCTGCATCGCCCCGAGCCGCAAAGCCTGCGCGCCGGCCGGCGCCATACTGAACGCAAAGCCCGCCACCGCGAGGGCGGCGGTGAAGACTGAAACACGCAAAGGCGTCCTCATCGTCATCTCCTGCCCGGATTCCCGCCGGGCGCAAGGCACGAGGCTCCACGCCTCAATTCGGCAACAAAGCAGAGCGAACGGGCGCAAAGATGGCGGCTT
>NCHM01000398.1 GCA_002257205.1 Rhizobiales bacterium 24-66-13
CCGTCGTCATAGGCGAAGGCGATCTGCTCCTCGCCGGAGCCGTAGAGAATCACGTCGCGTGCCTTTTCCGGCAGGTCGGCGAATGGCACCGTGAGCTTGAATTTGTAATGCTTGGCGAGCGCGTCCAGCGTCTGCCCATAATAAGGCGAGGTGGATTTCGCCCAAGGGGCGATGGCGCCCTGCTTCAGGGTGCGGGATTTGTCCGGCACCACGAGATCGGGATCAATGGTCTGCTCGACGCCGAGCCCGTCGCAGGCCGGGCAGGCGCCGAACGGATTGTTGAACGAGAACAGCCGCGGCTCGATTTCCGAAATGGTGAAGCCGGAGACCGGGCAGGCGAACTTTTCCGAGAACATGATGCGCTTGGGCGCGCCGTCCTCATCCTTCTCGTCGGCGAATTCGACCACGGCGATGCCGTCGGCGAGCCCAAGCGCGGTTTCGAAACTGTCGGCGAGGCGGGTCGCGATATCGCCCCGCACCACTAGGCGATCTACCACCACATCGATGTCGTGCTTGAACTTCTTGTCCAGCGCGGGCGCCTCGGCGATCTCGTGGAACGTGCCGTCGAGCTTCACGCGCTGGAAGCCCTTCTTCAGGAACTCCGCCAATTCCTTGCGATATTCGCCCTTGCGCCCGCGCACCACCGGCGCCAGCAGATAAAGCCGGGAGCCTTCGGGCAGGGCCAGCACACGGTCCACCATCTGGGATACGGTCTGGCTCTCGATGGGCAGGCCGGTGGCGGGCGAATAGGGGATGCCGACCCGCGCCCAGAGCAGGCGCATATAGTCGTAGATCTCGGTCACCGTGCCCACGGTGGAGCGCGGGTTCTTCGAGGTGGTCTTCTGCTCGATGGAGATGGCGGGCGAGAGGCCGTCGATCTGGTCGACGTCCGGCTTCTGCATCATCTCCAAGAACTGGCGGGCATAGGCCGAGAGGCTTTCCACATAGCGCCGCTGGCCCTCGGCATAGATCGTGTCGAAGGCAAGCGAGGATTTTCCAGAGCCGGACAGGCCCGTGAACACCACAAGGCTGTCGCGCGGGATATCCAGGTCGACGTTCTTCAAATTGTGCTCGCGCGCGCCGCGTACGGAAAGCAGGCGGGCATCTCGGCGCTCGGACGGCGAAGAGGGCATGCGGGGAGGGGGCGCGCGATCAGTCATGAGGCTCGGGCTTAGGGTAAGCGGGACAGTGAGGGCGAAAGCGTCCGGCCAGCGGAACGCGGCGCCTTCCGGCCCGCCACTTTGGTTAATTTAGGATACGGTGTGCGCTGCGGTAGGGAACGTAAGCCGAACATAGGGATCAAAACCGAAAAAAGGAATGCGCAGGCTTCAGACTCATCTTGCGGCCAGTGTGCGCGATTGCTAGAACAGATCAAGAACATTTGCAGTCAGGCTTCGGCCTTCGGGACCTTTTGGTGGAAAAGGCACGGGCGCCCCTCGCTTCGCAGAAGGGGGGCGCTAGGGTGCAGCTTCGGTTCAGCCGGCATCGCCCGGCACACAAGACAGGGAGCGGGCGATGGCCGGCAGCGTCAACAAGGTGATCCTGATCGGCAATCTGGGCCGCGATCCGGAAATTCGGTCGTTCCAGAATGGCGGGCGGGTGGCGAGCTTCTCCATCGCCACGTCCGAGACCTGGCGCGACAAGGCCTCGGGCGAGCGCAAGGAGCGCACCGAATGGCACCGCATTTCGGTGCTTAACGAAAATCTGGTTGGCGTGGTGGAGCGCTTCGTGAAGAAGGGCTCCAAGGTCTATATCGAGGGCCAGCTCGAGACCCGCAAATATGAGAAGGATGGCCGCGAGCAATATACCACCGAAGTGGTGCTGCGCCCCTATCGCGGCGAGCTCACCCTTCTGGATGGGCGTAGCGGCGGCGGTTCGAGCGAGGGCGGCGGCGACGAATATGCCGGCGGCTCCGATTTCGGCTCATCAAGCCCGATGGGTGCAGGCGGCGGTTCGTTCGGAGGTGGCGGCGGCAGCTATGGGGGCGGTTCCGGGGGGCGCCGGTCCGGTGGTGGTGCAGGCTCGAGTTCGGGTTCGGGCGGCAGCCGCCCCTCCGACGACATGGATGACGAAATCCCATTCTGACCGGGATCTGTGGCTTCCCGGGTTTTTAATTCTCCGGATTTCCAAGAGGTTCCGAACTGGCGGGGAGGCGATGGCGCGCCCGCCAGCTCGGGCATTTCCCCCCGTTTGGAGGTGCTGTGGCGGTACAAGAGGGGGCACGGCGGTGCAGAACTTGAGACCACCGCTATAAGGCATTGTAAAATCGAGGATATTTATACCCGCGCCGACGGTCTTTCGCTGGCGTGACAGCTGTGAATCGGCTAAAAGACAGGGCTTACAAGCTCATTATGAGAGACCCGTCTTTTGGCTGACAACGAGACGCCGCGACAGGGAGGCGACCTGCCTTCCGACATCCGGCCCGTATCCATCACCGAAGAATTGTCCCGCTCCTATCTCGACTACGCCATGAGCGTGATCGTCGCGCGGGCGCTGCCGGACGTGCGCGACGGGCTCAAGCCGGTGCATCGGCGCATTTTGTTCTCCATGCACGAGAACGGCTACGAGTGGAACAAATCCTATCGCAAGTCGGCTCGCGTGGTTGGCGACGTGATCGGTAAGTACCATCCCCATGGCGACCAGTCGGTCTATGACGCCCTGGTGCGCATGGCCCAGCGCTTCTCCATGCGGCTTCCCCTGGTGGACGGCCAGGGCAATTTCGGCTCCGTGGACGGCGATCCGCCAGCCGCTATGCGTTACACCGAGGTGCGGCTGGAGAAGGTCGCCAACGCGCTGCTGGACGATCTCGACAAGGACACTGTCGACTATCAGGAAAACTACGACAACAGCGAGCGCGAACCCTCGGTCCTTCCGGCCAAGTTCCCGAACCTGCTGGTCAACGGCGCCGGCGGCATCGCGGTCGGCATGGCGACCAATATCCCGCCGCATAATCTTGGCGAAATCATCGACGCCGCGCTGGCTCTGATCGACGATCCTTTGCTGGATCCCGAGGCTTTGCTGGATGTGGTGCCCGGTCCGGATTTCCCCACCGGCGCCCTCATTCTCGGCCGTTCCGGAATCCGTCAGGCCTATTTGACGGGGCGCGGCTCGATCATGATGCGGGCCAAGGTCTCCATCGAGACCGTCCGCAAGGACCGCGAAGCGATCATCATCACCGAGATCCCCTATCAGGTGAACAAGGCGACGATGATCGAAAAGATCGCGGAGTTGGTGCGCGAGAAGCGCCTCGAAGGCATCGCCGAAATCCGCGACGAATCCGATCGCGAGGGAATGCGCGTCTACATTGAAATCAAACGCGATTCCCAAGCCGATGTGGTATTGAACAACCTTTACCGCATGACGCCGCTGCAGACCTCGTTCGGCGTCAACATGGTGGCGCTCTCCGGCGGTCGCCCGTCCGTCATGACGCTCCATGATATGCTCACGGCGTTCATCTCGTTCCGCGAAGAGGTGGTGAGCCGGCGTACGAAATTCCTGCTCCGCAAGGCGCGGGACCGCGCCCATGTCTTGGTGGGCTTGGCCATTGCGGTTGCCAATATCGATGAAGTTATTCGCTTAATTCGCGCCGCGCCCGATCCTGCCAGCGCGCGCGAGTCCCTCATGGGACGCGATTGGCCGGCTAAGGATATGGCCCCACTGATCGAGCTGATCGCCGATCCGCGCCACACGCTCGCTGCCGACGGCACCTATCGGCTTTCGTTCGAACAGGCGCGCGCCATCCTCGATCTGCGCTTGCAGCGCCTGACCGCCCTGGGGCGTGACGAGGTCGCGGACGAACTCAACAAACTTGCCGTCGAAATTGCCGATTACCTCGAAATTCTGGCCAGTAGAGCGCGAATTCAGCAGATTGTTCGCGACGAGCTGAATGCCATCAAGGCCGAATTCGGCACGCCGCGCCGCACCGAGATCGTCGAGGGCTTCGGCGATCTCGACGATGAGGATCTGATCCAGCGCGAGGAGATGGTCGTGACCGTCTCACACGCGGGCTATGTGAAACGCGTTCCGCTTTCCACCTATCGCGCCCAGCGGCGCGGCGGGAAGGGGCGGTCGGCCATGCAGACGCGGGACGAGGATTTCGTCACCCGCCTGTTCGTCGCCTCCACCCACGCTCCGGTGCTGTTTTTCTCCTCCAAGGGGCAGGTCTAT
>NCHM01000399.1 GCA_002257205.1 Rhizobiales bacterium 24-66-13
AGGAAGGACGCGCCGAACAGCGTGTCGGGGCGGGTGGTATAGACCTTCACCGCCGCCGTGCCGGCCGGGATCTTCTCCCGGTGATGGGCTTTCGACAGCTCGAACAGCACTTCGAGGCCTTCCGAGCGGCCGATCCAATTGCGCTGCATCAGCCGCACGCGGTCCGGCCAGCGGTCCAGCGTGTCGATGGCGTCGAGCAAATCCTGGGCGAAATCGGTGATGCGGAAGAACCATTGGGAGAGCTTGCGCCGCTCCACCACCGCGCCGGAGCGCCAGCCGCGCCCGTCGATCACCTGCTCATTGGCGAGCACGGTGTTGTCGATGGGGTCCCAATTGACCTCGCTCTCCTTGCGATAGGCGAGGTCCTTGTCGAAGAAGTCGAGGAAGATGCGCTGCTGCTCGACATAATAGGAGGGATCGCAGGTGGCGATCTCGCGGTTCCAGTCGAGCGACAGGCCGAGCAGCTGGAGCTGCTCCTTCATGGAGGCGATATTCTCGTAGGTCCAGGCCTTGGGATGGATGCCGCGCTCGATGGCGGCATTCTCCGCCGGCAGGCCGAAGGCATCCCAGCCCATGGGATGGAGCACGTTGAAGCCCTGCATGCGCTTGGTGCGCGCGAGCACGTCGCCCATCACATAATTGCGCCCGTGGCCGATATGGATACGACCCGACGGATAGGGGAACATCTCCATCACGAAGAATTTGGGACGCGGATCGTCGTTCCGCGTGCGGAAGATGCCGCGGTCCTTCCAAATCTTCTGCCAACGGGGTTCGGCGTCGCGGGCGTTGTATCGGTCTGTGGTCATCGAATATCTATGCGGTCCAAGGGCGGCGGGACTAGGACAGAAACCGCGCCACGGGTCAACCTTCGCGGCTGCGGCAGAGGGTGCGGGGCACGAGGGATCTGCATAGCATGGCCATGGCGCCATCCCTCTGCCGTGCTGGTCCGCCGGCCCGGGGCCATGCTAACCAGCAAGGCCAAGGAGACCGCCATGCCGATCGTGATGCCCGAGTGCTTCGCCCCCGCCGCCATGTCCTCCATGCCGGTGCGCCTCGTGACCCGGGAGGGCTTCAAGACCGCGCCCTTATCCGCGGCGGCGCGGCGGTTCGCGGAGGCGGCGGGCTTCAAGGGCGAAAGCGGTAAATTGCTCGCTTTGCCCGACGCAGACGGCGCGGTCGCCGGGTTCCTGTTCGGCGTGCCGGGGGAAAAGGGCGATCCGTTCGCCGCCGGAGCCCTGCCGGGCCTGCTGCCGGAAGGCGATTATCATCTGGAGGGCGAAATCGGCGCGTTCGATGCCCTCGCGTTCGCCCTCGGCACCTATCGCTTCACCCGCTATCGCACCAACGGCAAGGGGCAGGTGCGCCTGAAGCTCGGCGCGGGCGATGATGCCGCCGCGCTCGCGCGCACGTTCGAGGCGGTGAGCCTGGTGCGCGACCTGGTCAATACGCCGGCTAATGATCTCGGCCCCGCCGAGCTGGAGGACGCCGCCCGCCGCCTCGCGGCCCGCCATGGGGCAAGCTTTCGCTCCATCGTCGGCGCGGATCTGCTGGCGCGCAATTTCCCGCTGATCCACACCGTGGGCCGCGCCGCTACCCGCGCGCCCCGCCTGCTGGATCTCACCTG
The DNA here is from genome assembly GCA_002257205.1 of Rhizobiales bacterium 24-66-13. Taxonomy (GTDB): domain Bacteria; phylum Pseudomonadota; class Alphaproteobacteria; order Rhizobiales; family Xanthobacteraceae; genus NCEH01. The sequence goes on from NCHM01000399.1 coordinate 1,625, forward strand.
GGGGCCGGAAGATGCGCCGAAGGTGACATTGGTCGGCAAGGGCGTGTGCTTCGACACCGGCGGGCTCGATATCAAGCCCTCCTCCGGCATGCTGATCATGAAGAAGGACATGGGAGGCGCCGCGACCGCGCTCGGCTTGGCCCATCTCATCATGTCGCGCGGCTTGAAGGTGCGGCTGCGGGTGCTGATCCCGGCGGTGGAAAATGCCATCGCGGGGGACGCCTTCCGCCCCGGCGACATTTTTTCGAGCCGCAAGGGCCTCACCGTGGAGATCGGCAATACCGACGCCGAGGGGCGCCTCGTGCTCGCCGATGCGCTTTCGCTGGCGGACGAGGATGCTCCCGACCTGCTGGTGGATTTCGCCACCCTCACCGGGGCTGCCCGCGTCGCGCTCGGCCCCCATCTGCCGCCGGCCTATACCGACGACGAGGCGCTTGCCGCCGATCTGGCCCGCCACGCCCAGGCGCAGGCCGATCCGCTCTGGCGCCTGCCGCTGTGGCGGCCTTATGCCGCGATGATCGACTCCAAGGTGGCGGACATCAACAATGCCGGCGCGGGCGGCTTTGCCGGCTCCATCACGGCGGCGCTGTTCCTGGCGCGCTTCGTCGAGACCGCCAAATCCTGGCTGCATCTCGACATCTACGCCTGGAACCCCTCCGCCCGCCCCGGCCGGCCGGAAGGCGGCGAGGCGCAGACCATCCGCGCGCTCGATGCCCTCATCGCCGAGCGCTATGGCGCATGAGCCAGGATCTGAAAGGCCGCGACCCGCGCCTCACCCCCGCCAAGGCTACTCTTGCCGCCGAGAGCCTGCGCGGCATCGTCGATGCGCCGTTCTACAATGAAGGCGTGAAGCGCCGGGTGGTGGAGCCGGTGGCGGGGATGCGCCGCGCGCCCTCGTCCACCGCCGCGCTCGATACCGAGGCGCTGCAGGGCGAGATCGCCACCATCTATGAGGATGAGGGCGAGGGCTGGGCCTGGGGCCAGCTCGAGAGCGACGGTTATGTGGGCTATCTGCCGAGCGACGCGCTGGATGTGATGGACCCCGCGCCGACCCATAAGGTGCGGGCGCAGCGCACCTTTCTGTTCCCCGGCCCGGATATCAAGCTGCCGCCGCGCGCGGTGCTGCCGTTCGGCGCGCGGGTGGAGGTGCGCGAGCTGCGCGGCGCCTTTGCCGTGACGCCGCAGGGGTTCCTGCCGGCGGTGCATGTGGCGCCGCTGGATCTGCTGGAGGCGGATTTCGTGGAGGTGGCGGCGCGCTTTCTCGGCACGCCCTATCTGTGGGGCGGGCGCTCGGCCTTCGGGCTCGATTGCTCCGGCCTGGTGCAGACCGCGCTTGCCGCCTGCGGCATCGCCGCGCCGCGCGACAGCGACCAGCAGGAATCCGCCCTCGGCACGGCCCTGCCGCTGGATGCGCGGTTGCGACGGGGCGATTTGCTGTTCTGGGCGGGGCATGTGGGGATCGTGGAGGATGAGGCGACCTTGCTCCATGCCAATGCCTTCGCCATGGAAGTCGCCCGCGAGCCCCTGCCGCGCGCGCTCGCCCGCATCGCCGAGAAGACGCCGCTGCGCAGCATCAAGCGGCTGGGGATTTAGGCCCGCGCCTCCGCGCCCGCATCCTTCTTCGCCAGCGCCTTGAAATGGCCGCGCGCCTGCAGCCACGCCAGCAGGATCAGGCCGGGGATGCCGGCGAGGACGGTGATGAGGAAGAACAGCGCCCAGCCGGTGGCCTCCACGATATAGCCGCCGCCGGAGGCGAGGAACGTGCGGCCGACGGCGGTGAGCGCGGTGAGCAGGGCATATTGGGTGGCGGTGTGCGCCCGCGCCCCGCACAGGGCCGAGAGATAGGCGACGAAGATCACCGTGCCGATGGCGCCGGTGAAATTCTCCACCACCACGGTGGCGGTGAGCGCTGCCACGTTTACGCCGATCAGCGCCTGGGCGGAGAAGGCGAGGTTGGACAGCATCTGCAATATGCCGCCGACCCACAGGCAGGTCACCAGAGGATAAGCCCGCGCGATCGCCCCGCCGGCAAAGCCGCCGAGCAAGGCGGCGGCTAGGCCCACGCCCTTCACGATGGCCGCATAGGTTGCCTTGTCGAAGCCGATGGAGATGACGAACGGCGCCGTGAGCACGCCGGCGAGCGCATCGCAGAATTTATACAGCAGCACGAACAGCAGGATGGTCACCGCCTGGTCGCGCGAGAGGAATTCGCTGAACGCCCCCACGGCGGTCGCGACGACGCGCTTCAGCGCGCTGCCCTCGCGGGTCGGCGTGTCGCCATCGTGCCGCACCGGGGCGTCGGGCTCGCGGGCGAGGAAAGTCGCGGCGATGCCCACCAGCATGAAGAGCGCGGCGGCCACATAGCCCCAGGTCCACACCTGCGCGCGCGGCACGCCATAGACTTCCAGCGCCGCGACGATGGCGATGACCCCGGCGCCCGACACCAGCATGCCGATGCGATAGGCCGCCACATAGCCCGCCATGCCGGCGGCCTGCTCGGAGGTGTCGAGCCGCTCCACGCG
>NCHM01000400.1 GCA_002257205.1 Rhizobiales bacterium 24-66-13
GGCCATCAGCGGCTGCGCCAAGCTCAATGTGGCGGCGCTGGGCAATGTGGTGCCGCAGCTCCACGTGCATGTGGTCGGCCGCAACCCCGGGGATGCGGCTTGGCCCGGCCCGGTGTTCGGCCAAGGCACGCGCACGCCCCTCGCCGCAGCGGAACGCACGGCGCGCAGCCTCGCCTTGCGCAAGGCGCTGGGGATCCAGGCCTGAGCGGGCTGGTTCTTCAAACCGGCGTAAATTAAAGAAAACGCCGCCCGGAAGATCCGGACGGCGCGCCATTCAACTCCAGGAAACCGCCGGGCGATCCCGGCCACCCCTCACTTGGCAGCGGGGGCGGGCGTCGCGGGAGCAGGCGTCGCGGGCGCGGCGGGCGTCGCACCGGCAGGAGCGGCACCAGCAGGAGCGGCACCGGCAGGCGCAGCACCGGCGGGCGCGGCCGGCGGCGTCGTACGCTCGATCTTCGCCTCGGCGCGCAGCTTGGTCACGAGATCGCCCTGGGCCTTGCGGATCAGATACTGGTCGATCTGGTCGGAGACCTGGTCATAGGTCGGAACCGGCTTGGTGCGCTTGTCTTCCAGCTTGATGACGTGCCAGCCGAACTGGCTCTTCACCGGGTCGGAGATCTGGCCCTTTTCCAGCTTGAACGCGGCATCGGCGAATTCCGGCACCATCTGTTCCTTGGTGAAATAACCGAGGTCGCCGCCGTCTTCCGCGCTGTCCTTGGAGTTTTCCTTGGCGAGCCTGGCGAAGTCCTCGCCGGCCTTGGCCTTGGCGGCGATTTCCTTGGCCTTGGCCTCGCTATCCACCAGAATATGGCGGGCGCGCACTTCGGTTTCCGGCTTGGAGGCCTTGACGAATTCTTCGTAGGTCGCCTTCTTGGCCTCTTCCGTCACGGCCTTCTTGGCCTCGGCGCCCATCAGCGCTTCCATCAGGGCCTTGGTGCGCGAATAATCCATGCGCAGCTTGAAATCGGCGGTCTGGTCCAGCTTCTGCGCCTCGGCGGCCTTGGCGAGAAGGGTCATGTCGGTCAGGAAAGACAGGACATATTCGCGTCGCGCCGCACCCTGGACCTGGGGCAGGCCGGGGCCGATGTCTTCCTCGGCGATGGCCACTTCGCTGGCGCGAATGGGCGTGCCGTTGACCGTCGCCACGATCGCGTCGCCGGCGGGCGTCCCGGCGGCGACCGCGGGAGCGGCAGCGGCGGCAGCAGCAGCAGCAGCCGGCGCCGGGGCCGGCGTCTGGGCCGAGGCCACGCCGCCAAAGGCGAAGGCCGTCAGCGCGAGCGCCATTGCGGCGGTAGGAGCGGAACGCATCATGTCCGAGGTCCTTAAATTCTTGCGGGTGCCCGAAGCGGCGCGCACCCTCGCTCAGGTCCCTTCGCGTGGCAAGTGGGCATTCGTGCGGCGCGGGTGTGCCAAATGCACGGAAATCGCGCGCGCCAGAATTTGCCGGCGGGGGCCTTTCGCTCCGTCGTGCAAACCTGTATAAGGCGCGCCTCCAATCGAGATTTTGGTTTCGCTAGCCTGCGCGGACCTTCGCCGCAGGCGCAATGAGTTTGGTCGTTTTCCCCGGAGTTTGGACATGGCCGTCCCTAAGAGAAAAACCTCGCCGTCCCGTCGCGGTATGCGTCGTTCGGCCGATGCGCTGAAGCAGCCGACCTATGTCGAGGACAAGGATTCCGGCGAACTGCGCCGCCCCCACCACCTCGACCCGAAGACCGGCATGTATCGCGGCCGTCAGATCCTGAAGCCCAAGGCCGAAGCCTGAGCAAGCAGCGGGTTGGCGCGCGCGAACCGCGCGGGCGCCGCCTCGACACAAGGCCCCGCACGGATGGCGCGGCCTGCCCCAAGAGGGCTCGCGGCACGCGCAGCGCGCCGCGTCGGCGCCGGCGCCCCGCTTAGAGGGGGGATCGCCCGCGGCTCGCCGCGCGCTTGGACAGCCCCGCAGACGCGTGGATGCGGCATTTGGCGGCAAAGGCCTCAAGCGCAGGTCGCCCCCAGAACCGGCAGCCGCGATCCGCCCCGAGGCACACCCGCTGGACGGCGATTTCAAGCCATTCTTAGCCAAGTCTTTGATCGGACAGACAAGTCGCATTCGTCACATGGCGAGGACGGTGACATTTGTGTGGGAATATGCGACCCATCCCACCACAGCCGGGCCAGCGCATTTTCCACGCCCGGTGACGCCGGGGGGAGGAACAAGCAATGCTGACGCCAATTCCGCTGCTGATTGTCCCACTCGCCATCTACAACATCTTCTGCTTCCTGACCCCCGGCCTGGATTGGCAGGCCACCCTCGGCGCCTTCGCCATGATGTCCGGCGCGGTCTGGCGGATCACCATCGCGGACGTATTTATCGCATTCAGCCTGTTCATTCTGTTTTTCGAGATCCTCAAGTCCACCCGAGTCTCTTCCCGCTCCCTGGTGGACCATATGCTCTCGATACTGGTGTTTATCGGCGGCGTAGTCGAATTTTTGCTGGTGCCGCAGGCAGGAACTTCGGTCTTCGCGCTTCTGCTATGCATCATGCTGCTGGATGTGGCGGCTGGATTTTCCGTTTCGGTGCGCGTCGCGCAGCGTGATTTCAGCGTCGAGCCGCGCGCAAACTGAAAAGTGTCGTGTGATAGTCACCGGACACGGTTAGGTGATCGCGGGGTTGACCTGAGCAGAGCAACCCTTGAGGGTTCGGCCAGGCAGAGGTGGGCAACCGTGGCAGGACAAATCGACGACGCCGGGACGTCCTGCAATGGGGAGAATGGTTCCGTCGGCCTGGGACCCGCACCTTCCGATATCATTGATTTCATGAGTGCCCTCGAATGCGTTGGCTATCGCTGGGATATTGCAACCGACGAGATACTCTGGAGCGATAACGCAACCAAAATTCTTGGTGACGAAGCCGTACGACTGTTTTCCACCGGCCGCGTGTTCGACGAATACTGCCGCGCCGCCGCAGGTGCCGCCACGGGCCGCAAGTCCCTGCTGCACGCGCCGTTCCGCGAAGTTGGAGACGGAGCGCCTTATGATTCCTCCTATCAGCTCCAGCTTGGCTCCGGTCCGGACGGACGGCTGATCTGGGTGGTGGACAATGGCCGTTGGTTCGGCGGGCCGGACGGACGGGCGAGCCACGCGCTCGGCACGCTCCACGTCATCGGCGAGGTGCCCAAGAGCACTCATGCCCTGCACGGGGGCCATATCGACCCGCTGACCGGACTGGTGACCCGCAGCCGCCTGATGGATATCCTTGCCGATCATATCAAGGCGGTTGAGACCACCCACACAAATTGGGCGCTGATCCTGATCGGCATCGATTATCTCGGCCGCATGAACGACAGCTTCGGCTTCGAGATTGCGGACCAGACCATCGGCCAGGTGGCTGCGCGGCTGCGCACGCGGGTGCGCGGATCGGATGTGCTCGCGCGCTTCTCCGGCAACAAGTTCGCCCTGCTCGCGCGCGGCATCGATCCGCAGACGCTCCTGGACCTCTGCGAGGCCCTGATCGCGCATGTGCGTGATACGCCCATCGATACCAGCGCCGGACCCATACCCGTCAGCGTCACCATCGGCGCGGCCGTGGCGCCGCTACGCGCCATAACCGGCGCGCATATGGTGGCGCGGGCACAGGAGGCGCACGAACGCGCCAAGAAGCGCGAGCGCGGCTCGGTCCACATCTATGAGCGCGACGCGGTCCGCGACGGGCGCCGACGGACCAATCTGAAAATCGCCGAGGACATCGTCAAGGCGCTGAACGAGAAGCGCGTGACCATCGCCCTGCAACCGGTGGCCAATGCGCAGTCGCGCGCGGTGGTGTTCTACGAGGCCCTGGCGCGCATCTCGCCCGGCCCCAACGACAATCCCCACGAGACCGGCAGCATCATCGCGACCGCCGAGGCGCTGGGCCTGATGGGCGTGCTCGACCGGCGCGTGCTGCGGCTGGTGGCGGCTGCCATGCGCGAGGCACCCGACCTGCACCTGTCAGTGAATGTGTCGCCCTCCTCCATTGCAGATCGGGAATGGATGCGCCTGTTCGCAACCGAGGTGACGCCCGCCATCGGCGCCCGGCTGGTGCTGGAGCTGACGGAATCGGTCGCGGTCCACGATCTCAATGCCGCCCGCACCTTCGTGGAACTG
>NCHM01000401.1 GCA_002257205.1 Rhizobiales bacterium 24-66-13
TCGACGGCAAGCCGCGCCCCGATCTCGCGCAGGAAGGCGATGCCGTAGAGCGAGATCGCGACATTGATGGGGGAGGAATATTGCTGGCGGATCGAGGCGGCCGAGCGCGCCGAGGCGCAGGTCTGATAGCTCGGGTCCTGCTCCAGTACGAGCACGCGTCCAGCGAAATCCGGATTTGCCGCAAGGTGAAAGGCCGTCGAACTGCCGCTCACCGCGCCGCCCACGATCACCACGTCGAAAGACTCGTCCGCCATCTGAAAACAGGCCCATGCCGATGCTCTATCCCTGGAATGGCCCCGCCGCATCGGGCGCGCAAGGGCGGGACAGGGCATGTGCGTTTTCATCCCTATCGGCCGCGCGCGGCGCCGCGCCGTTTCGAGGCTTTGCGCGCCCGCGGAAACATCCCGGTTGCGGTTTCATCGCATTTTCTTCACGTGAAGCGGTACCCACTTCGCTCGAAAAAGCTTCAGGGAGACGATTCGCATGCCCAAGGTCTTCAGCGCCGCGCAGATCCATGCAGCGCTCGATTATCCCTCCCTCGTCGAAGCCTTGCGCGCCGCCTTCGCCGCCCAGAAAGTGGAGGCGCCGGTGCGCCAGGCGTTCGATGTGGGAACTCCGGATGCGACCGCCCATCTGCTGACCATGCCGGCCTGGGAACGCGGCGTCGCCATGGGCGTGAAGCTGGTGACGGTTGTGCCCGGCAACGGCGCGCGGGGCCTTGGCGCGGTCAACTCCATCTATACCCTGTTCGATGGGGAAACCGGCGCGCCGCGCGCGATCCTGGACGGTGATGCGCTCACCAACCGGCGCACGGCGGCAGCTTCCGCGCTGGCTTCCTCCTATCTGTCGCGTCGGGAGAGCCGCACGCTTCTGCTGGTGGGCACCGGCCATCTCGCGGGCTATCTCGCCGCCGCCCATGCGGCGGTGCGGCCCATCGCGCGCATCCTGGTGTGGGGGCGCGCGCCGGAGAAGGCGCGCTGCGTCGCCGACCGCCTGAAAGGGCAGGGGCTGGACGCGCATACGGTGTCCGACCTGAAGGGCGCGCTGGCGCAGGCGGATATCGTCTCCTGCGCCACCACCTCCACGCAGGCGATCGTGTGCGGTGCGGAGGTTCGGCCCGGCACCCATGTGGACCTGGTGGGTGCCTTCACCCCCGCCATGCGCGAAAGCGATGATGCCCTCATCGCCAGAAGCGCGATCTATGTGGATACGCGCGCCGGCGCGCTGGCCGAGGCGGGCGATCTGCGCTTTCCCATAAGCTCGGGCGCCTGGTCCGCGGATCTCCTGAAGGGCGACCTGTTCGATCTGTGTGCCGGCCGCGTGCCCGGCCGCACGCAGGACGATATCATCACGGTGTTCAAGTCGGTTGGCGCGGCGCTGGAGGATCTCGCCGCCGCGCGGCTGGTGGTGAAGGCGGTGGGCTGATCGCCTCAGCCGAGAGCTAAGAGCGTGGCATTACCGCCGGCGGCCGCCGTATTGATGCTGATGGTGCGTTCGCGCAGGAGCCATTCCACGGGATAGGCGGCGCCGGCGGCGAGCGCGCCGGGGGAGAGGCCGTGCACCGCGACGATGGGGCCGTCGCGCTGCGCCATCTCCCGTTCAAGCGCGAGAAGGCGGTCGCTTTCTCCCTCGAACAGCGCGGCGTCGAATAGGGCCGTGGCGCGGTTTTCCGTCAAGGTGACGCGCGCCTTGACCTCGGCTGGCAGATTCGCGAGGGAAGCCTTGAGCGCGGGGGCATCGACCAGCACGCGATTGCCAGCGGCAAGGGCGGTCGCCATCTGTACCGAAAGGCCCAGCGGCGTGGCGGGTACCAGGAGCACCGTGCCGCGCGGGTGCCAGGAATAGAGATTGCGCTCGCCGACCGGCCCCGCCATTTCGCGTTCCGCTCCGGCGAGGCCCTGGTCTGCGAGGGCGGCGCAGCGCGCAGCATGGGCATTGTGCCCTTGCGCCGCGAGATGGGCGATCCAGGCGCGCGCGGCCGCGTCCACAGGTGCCGGGGCGAGCGGTTCCAGCGGCGGACATTGCGCCAGGAGGCGGCGCAGATAGAGCGGGCCGCCGGCCTTCGGCCCGGTTCCCGAGAGGCCGTGCCCGCCGAACGGCTGCACCCCCACCACAGCGCCGATGAGATTGCGGTTGATATAAAGGTTGCCGGCGGAAATCCGCGCGGCCACCTGGGCGATGGTCTCGTCGATGCGGGTGTGCCGGCCGAACGTGAGGCCGTAGCCGGTAGCGTTGATGGCGTCGATCAAGGTGTCGCGTTCGTCCCGCCGATAGCGCAGCACATGCAGAACCGGGCCGAACACCTCGCGCGTGAGATCGTCCACTTGGTCGATCTCGATCATAGTCGGTGGCAGGAAGGTGCCATGTCGACAGGCCTCCGGCAGCAGGGCCTGCGTGACCTTGAAGCCGCGCGCCCGCATGGCCTCGACATACGCGGCGATGCCGGCACGCGCCTCGGCGGTGATGAGCGGACCCATGTCCGTGGAGAGCAAGGCGGGATCGCCCACGCACCATTCAGCGAGCGCGCCTTGCAGCATGGCGAGCACGCGCTCGGCGGTTTCCTCCTGAAGGCACAGAAGGCGCAGCGCAGAACAGCGCTGGCCGGCGGAATCGAAGGCGGAGACGAGCGCATCGGCAACCACCTGCTCGGGCAAGGCGGAGGAATCCACCACCAGCGCATTCTGTCCGCCGGTCTCCGCCACCAGCGGCACGGGCCGGCCATCCGGACCGAGGCGGGCGGCAAGCTGCGTCCGGATCAGGCGCGCCACTTCGGTGGATCCGGTAAACAGCACGCCGCATGTGCGCGGGTCCGCCACCAGAGCCGCGCCGAGGGTGCCGTCGCCGGGCAATAGCTGCAGGGCGGCGGGCGGAACCCCGGCTTCACGCAGGATTTTTACCGCCGCAGCGGCGATCAGCGGGGTTTCCTCCGCCGGCTTGGCGAGCACCGGATTTCCGGCCGCGAGCGCGGCGGCGATCTGGCCGGTGAAGATGGCGAGCGGAAAATTCCACGGGCTGATGCACACCACCGGCCCCAGCGGGCGGTGGCTGTCGGCTTCGAAGGCGTCCGCCGCGCCGGCGTAATAACGCAGGAAATCCACCGCCTCGCGCACCTCGCCAACCGCATTGGGCAGCGACTTTCCCGCCTCCCGCACGATCAGGCCGAGCAGGGATGGCATGCGCGCCTCGAGAAGATCGGCTGCCGCGCGCAGGCAGCGGGCACGCTCCGCCGCCGGGGTCGCGGACCAGACCGGACCCAGCGTCGCGGCTTGATGCAGGGCGAGCGCGGCGAGAGCGGGGTCGGCGTCCACCACATGCCCCACCGTATCGCGCAGGTCGGCCGGATTGCGCACCGCACGTGGCGCCCGCTCGCTGCGGCCGCTGTCTTCGTTCGCCAACATGGGAGCCGCGCAAGGCGATGCCTGCTGGCTTGCGAGCAAGGCGGCGGCGAGGGAGGCGAGGCGCTGCTCATTGGAAAAATCCAGGCCTGCCGCATTCGGCCGGTCCCCGAACAGATCGCGCGGCGCGGCAATGTGCGGGTTCGGTGCGCCGAGCGGCGCGATCGCGCGCGCTTCGGCCACGGGATCGGCGGCGAGCGCTTCCACCGGAAAGCTGTCGTCGGCGATGCGATGGACGAAGGAGGAGTTGGCGCCATTCTCCAGCAGCCGCCGCACCAGATAGGCGAGCAGGGTCTCGTGCGGACCGACGGGCGCATAGATGCGGCAGGGGCGGTTCAGCTTTTCGGGTCCCACCACCTCCTCATAGAGCGGCTCGCCCATGCCGTGCAGGCACTGGAATTCATACTGGCCGGCATAATAATTCTCCCCCGCCAGCGCCATGATCGCTGAAAGCGTCTGCGCATTGTGGGTGGCGAATTGCGGAAACACCGCATCGGGCGCTGCGAGCAGGCGGCGGGCGCAGGCGAGATAGGAGACGTCCGTGTGCACCTTGCGGGTGAACACGGGAAAGCCCTCCAGCCCCTCCATCTGGGCGCGCTTGATCTCGGCATCCCAATAGGCGCCCTTGACCAGGCGCACCATGATGCGGCGGGCGGTGCGGCGGCCGAGATCGATAATGAAATCCAGCACCGCCATGGCGCGCTTCTGATAGGCCTGGACGGCAGCATCTCTCGCATGACGCGCTCGCGTTGGGCGCGCGCATAGCGCGGATGCAAGGCCGAGAGCTTGATGGAGATGCCCGGCCCGTCATGGATGCCGCGCCGGGCGGCCGCCTTGCCGATGGCGTGGATCGCCTGGACATAGGCGGCCAGATAGCGTGCGGCGTCTTCGGCGGTCATCGCCGCCTCGCCCAGCATGTCGTAGGAATGGCGGAAGCCCTTCGCCTCCATGGCGCGGCTGTTGGCGAGCGCCTCGGAGATGGTCTCCCCGGTCACGAACTGCTCGCCCATCATGCGCATGGTCATGTCGACGGCGGCGCGGATCAAGGGTTCGCCGCCGCGCGCCACCAGCCGTGAGAGCGCGGCGGCAAGGCCCGCCTCGCTGCTGGTGCCCGTGAGCCGGCCGGTGACGAGAAGTCCCCAGGTGGCGGCATTCACGAAGACCGAGCGGCTGTGGCCGAGATGGGCGAGCCAATCGCCCTGGCCGATCTTGTCGCGGATCAGTGCATCGCGGGTCGGCCGGTCGGGAATGCGCAGCAATGCTTCCGCGAGGCAGAGCAAGGCGATGCCCTCCTGGCTCGACAGATCATATTCGTGGATCAGCGCCTCGACGGCGCCCTTGCCGGCCTTGGCGCGCAAGGCGCGGATGAGGTGTTTCGCCCGTTCGGCCACCGCCTTGGTCTGCGCGGAGGGCAAGGTGGCGTCGGAAATCAGCCGGGGCAGGCACTCTTCCTCCGGTGCTCGATAGGCGGCGGTGATGCGGGCCCGCAGCACGCTTTCGGGCCGCACCGCCTGCGCGAAAGCTAGGAAAGGTTCGCTTTCCCGCGCGCCGGCGAGCGCCTCGGGCAGGGGCGTCGCTCCGGCTGAGAGGCTGGCTTCGGTTTCGTCCAATGTGTCGAGCATGGCGACGAGCGCCTGTTTCACCAGAAAATGCGGGGTACGGCCCTGGCGCGCCGCCGCCGCCTTAAGGCGCGCGCGCAGCGCCTCATCCACCTTGACGCCAATGGTTGTTCCCATCCGCGAGCCTCCGGTTGCACCCAGTCAGCCACAAAAGGTGCAACCCGGAAAGGCCGTCGCTCCGGGCCGCACCGTTTCCGGTGAGGCAATGGGCGACGGCTTTGCAGACCGCGCGGAACCTTCGCCGACGCCGAGCATTGGACAGGGAACGCCGACCATTCTTAATTCCTATGCTTGAGCGGTGCCTTCCACCCCGATTTCATGCTATCGGCAGCCGACCAATCAGAGCCGTTGCGGAGAAGCTCTTCATGTTTCCGACGCCGAAGCCCGCATTGACGCCCAATACATACGCCTATGAATCCGAGCCAATGGTGAAGCCCACGGGCTTCCGGGAATATGATGCCCGCTGGTTGTTCCAGAAGGAAATCAACCTGATGGGCATCCAGGCGCTGGGCATGGGCCTCGGCACCCTGATGCACCAGATGGGCGTCAAGCCCGAGATCGTCACGGGGCATGATTTCCGCGGCTATTCCTCGTCGATCAAATACGCGATGGTCTCCGGCCTCATGGCCGCTGGCGTGAAGGTGCACGACATCGGCCTCGCCATGTCGCCCATGGCCTATTTCGCCCAGTTCGCGCTCGATGTGCCGGCGGTGGCGATGGTGACCGCTTCCCACAACGACAATGGTTGGACCGGCGTGAAGATGGGCGTGAACCGTCCGCTCACCTTCGGGCCCGACGAGATGACGCGCCTGAAGGAAATCGTGCTTTCGGCTGCCTTCGACCTGCGCGGCGGCGGCGCTTACCACTTCGTCGAAAACTTCCCAGAGGTCTATATCAAGGACCTGACTGACCGTCCCAAGCTGAAGCACCCCATCAAGGCGGTGGTGGCCTGCGGCAACGGCACGGCCGGCGCATTCGCCCCGCGCATCCTGGAAGCGCTGGGGGTGGAGGTGGTGCCGCTCGACACGGAGCTGGACCATTCCTTCCCCAAGTACAATCCGAACCCGGAAGACATGGAGATGCTCCATGCCATGCGCGACGCGGTGCTGGCCTCCGGCGCCGACGTGGCGCTTGGCTTTGACGGCGATGGCGACCGCTGCGGCGTGGTGGACAATGAGGGCGAGGAGATCTTCGCCGACAAGATGGGCGTGATGCTGGCGCGCGATCTCGCCAAGATCTATCCCGGCTCCACTTTCGTGGTGGACGTGAAGTCCACCGGCCTGTTCGCCACCGACCCCGAGCTGATCAAGCTCGGCGTGAAGGCGGATTATTGGAAGACCGGCCATTCCTACATGAAGCGCCGCGTCAACGAGACCGGCGCGCTGGTGGGCTTCGAGAAGTCCGGCCATTATTTCTTCAACA
>NCHM01000402.1 GCA_002257205.1 Rhizobiales bacterium 24-66-13
CGGCGAAGCCCATATCGCCCGCCCCGCCGACCCTTCCGCCCTCTCGGATGCCGAATGGGCGGAGTATCTCTTCATCCGCAAAAGCCCGAAGGGCGTGCACGCGGAACGCTGGCTGCATTCCCATGGCTGCGGCCGCTGGTTCAATGCGGTGCGCAACACCGTGAGCGACAGCATTCTCGCCACCTACAAGATGGGCGCGCCGAGGCCCGATATCGCGGCGGATACGCCGGCGCAGGGAGGCAAATGATGGTCCAGTCTCATCGCCTTCCCAAGGGCGGCCGGGTCGATCGCGCCCGCGCCCTCACCTTCACCTTCAACGGCCGCACGGTGCAGGGCTATGCCGGCGACACGGCAGCCTCGGCGCTGCTTGCCAATGGCATCACGCTCGTGGGCCGCTCGTTCAAATATCACCGCCCGCGCGGCATCCTCACCCATGGCGCGGACGAGCCGAACGCTCTGCTCAGCGTTGATCGCGGCACCGGGCGCGTGGACCCGAACAATCGCGCCACCGTCGTGGAAGCCACCGCTGGCCTGAAGCTCGCCTCGCAGAACCATTGGCCCTCGCTGGAGCATGATATCGGCGCGGTGAACGACCTCGTCTCGCCGGTGCTGGTGGCGGGCTTCTATTATAAAACCTTCATGTGGCCGCGCTCGTTCTGGGACAAGGTCTATGAGCCGCGAATCCGCGCCGCCGCCGGCCTCGGCGTCGCGCCCGATCTGCCGGACGCGGACCGCTACGTCCACCGCAACGCCCATTGCGACGTGCTGGTGGTGGGCGCGGGACCCGCCGGCCTTGCCGCCGCGCTTGCGGCCAGCGAAAGCGGCGCGCGGGTGATCCTCGCCGACGAACAGGCGGAGATGGGCGGCAGCCTGCTGCATGAGGCCACCACCACCATCGACGGTGTCTCGGCCGGCGAATGGGTGGCGCAGGCGCTCGCCGCGCTGGCCGCCCGGCCCAATGTCACACTGCTGCCGCGCGCCACCACGTTCGGCTATTACAACCATAATCACATCGTGCTCACCGAGCGCGTCACCGACCATCTCGCGCAGCCCGATCCCAAGCTGCCGCGCGAGCGGCTCTGGCAGGTGCGCGCCAAGCAGGTGGTGATCGCCACTGGCGCCCATGAGCGCCCCCTGACCTTCGCCGACAATGACCGCCCCGGCATCATGCTGGCGGAGAGCGTGCGGGTGTTTATCAACCGCTACGGCGTCGCGCCGGGCCGGCGGATCGTATTCGCCACCAATGGCGCCAGCGCCTATCGCGCGGCGGCGGATGCCAAGGCGGCGGGGCTCGACGTGACGCTGGTGGATATCCGGCGCGAGGCGGAGATCGGCCCCGAGCGTGCGCTCGTCGCCGGCATTCCCCTGCTGTCGGGCCACACCATCGTCGGCGCCATGGGCGGGAAGGCGCTCACCGGGCTGATCGTCGCGCCGGTGGATTCGGCGGGCAAGGTCGGCGCACGCCGCACCTTGCCGTGCGACTGCGCAGGTGTCTCCGGTGGCTGGACGCCGAGCGTCCATCTGTTCTCCCAATCGCGCGGCAAGCTCGCCTTCCGCGCGGAGATCGACGCCTTCGTGCCGGGCACCTCTGTGCAGGCGGAACGCTCGGCGGGCGCCTGCAAGGGGACCTATGATCTGGCCGAAATCCTGGCCGAGGGATGGGCGGCCGGCCACGCCACATCGGGCACCGAGGGCACCCGCGCCTTCGCAGCGACGCCCGCCACCGCCACCGGCTTCAAGCCGGCCCGCGTGCTGCCCACCGATGCCGACCCCAAGAAGGTGCGTGCCTTCCTGGATTTCCAGAACGACGTCACCGCCAAGGACATCGGCCTTGCGGTGCGCGAGGGGTTCCAAAGCGTCGAGCATGTGAAGCGCTACACCACCAACGGCATGGCGACCGACCAGGGCAAGACCTCCAACATGGCGGCGCTCGGCATTCTCTCCGACCTGCTGGGCAAGCCGATCCCGCAGGTGGGCACCACCACCTTCCGCCCGCCTTATACCCCGGTCACCTTCGGCGCGATCATCGGCTCGGCGCGGGGCGAATTGTTCGACCCCATCCGCAAGGCGCCGCTGCATGATTGGGCGGCCGAGCACGGGGCGAAATTCGAGAACGTCGCCCTGTGGCGGCGCGCCTGGTATTTCCCCGAGGCGGGGGAGGACATGCATGCGGCGGTGAACCGCGAATGCAAGGCGGTGCGCGAAAGCGTCGGCATTTTCGATGCCTCCACCCTCGGCAAGATCGAGGTGGTGGGGCCGGACGCGGCGGAATTCCTCAATCGCATCTATCCCAACGCCTGGCTGAAGCTGGAACCCGGCAAGTGCCGCTACGGCCTGATGCTGAAGGAAGACGGCTTCGTGTTCGACGACGGCGTCGTCGCCCGCCTCGCGCCGGATCGCTTCCATGTGACCACCACCACCGGCGGCGCGCCGCGCGTGCTGGCGCATATGGAAGACTATCTCCAGACCGAATGGCCGGACCTGAAAGTGTTCGCCACCTCCACGACGGAAGAATGGGCGGTGATCGCGCTCCAGGGCCCCAAGGCGCGCGACGTGCTGGCGCCGTTCGTCTCCGACATCGACCTTTCCCCCGAAGCGTTCCCGCACATGGCGATCCGCACCGGCCATATCCTGGGCGTGCCGACGCGGCTGTTCCGCGTCTCCTTCACCGGCGAGATGGGCTATGAAATCAACGTGCCGGCGGATTATGCCCGCGCGGTGTGGGAGGCGCTGTACGAATACGGACAGCGCTTCGGCATCACGCCCTATGGCACGGAAGCCATGCATGTGCTGCGCGCGGAACGCGGCTTCGTCATCGTCGGCCAGGAAACCGACGGCACCGTGACCCCGGACGATCTCGGGCTCGGCGGCATGGTCTCCAAGCTGAAGCCGGATTTCGTCGGCAAGCGCTCGCTGGCGCGGCCCGACATCAGCCTGCCGGACCGCAAGCAATTGGTCGGCCTCACCAGCCTCGACGGCACCAGCGTGCTCGACGAGGGCGCGCAGGTGGTGGCCGACATCGCCCAGCCGGTGCCCATGAAGATGCTCGGCCATGTCACCTCCTCCTATTGGAGCGCGGCCTGTGGGCATCCCATCGCCATGGCCTTGGTGGAAGGCGGACGCGCCCGCATGGGCGAGACGCTGCACGTCACCACGCCCGCCGGTTTCACGGCGGTGAAGGTCTCGGCGCCGGTGTTCTTCGATGCGGAGGGCAAGCGCGTGAACGGCGCTGGAATTGGAGAGAACACCCATGGCTGACACCCAGACCCTCGCCCGCCGCACCCCGGTGCTGACCCCCGCCGCCAGCGCTCGGGCGACGCAGGTGACGCCGCTTGCCCCCGCCGCCCGGTTCTCCCTGCGCATCTGGCAAGCTGAGTCTCAACCGGCAGGCGTCCTCGCCGGCTTCGATTTCTCCGGCGCGATCAACACCTGTTCAGGCACCGCCGCGCGCTTCGCCGCCCGTCTTGGACCGGACGAATGGCTGATCGTTGTGCCGGAGGGCGAGGGTGCGCAGATCCGCGCGGATCTGGAACAGGGCCTTATCGGCCGGTTCTTCTCGCTGGTGGACGTGGGCAGCCGCAATTGCGGCATTCGCGTCGCCGGCCCGCAGGCCCGCGACGTGCTCAATGCCGGGATCGCGCTCGACCTCGCCGACAGCGTCTTTCCGGCGGGGAGCGCCACGCGCACCCTGCTCGGCAAGGCGGACGTGGTGCTGGTGCGCGCCACGCAAGAGGAGAGCTTCCAAGTGGAATGCTGGCGCTCGTTCGCGCCTTATGTCTTCACCTTCCTGAGCGAGGTGGCGCAGGAGTTCGACTGAACCCCCGCGCCCTTCGCTACGCTCAGAAGAACGCCTGGATGCCGGTGATGGCCCGGCCGAGGATGAGGGCGTGCACGTCGTGCGTGCCCTCATAAGTGTTCACGGTCTCCAAATTCTGCGCGTGGCGCATCACGTGGTAATCCTGCTGGATGCCGTTGCCGCCGTGCATGTCGCGGGCGACACGGGCGATGTCCAACGCCTTGCCGCAATTGTTGCGCTTCATGATGGAAATCATGTCCGGCGCCATCTTGCCTTCGTCGAACAGCCGGCCCACGCGCAGCGAGCCCTGAAGGCC
>NCHM01000403.1 GCA_002257205.1 Rhizobiales bacterium 24-66-13
GCCGACCGGATCGGCCAGATGGCGGCGGATGCGCTGCTTGCCGAACTGGACACCTGGCCGAAGCCCGGCCTCGTCAGCCCGCTCGACAATGGCAGCCATGACGACATGGATTACGGAACGTTCCTGCGCAGCATTGCCGCGCTCCGCCCCTTTTACACCGAGCTCGCCGTCGCGGGTTCGGGCGATGCCGACATGAACGCGCTGCGCCGGATCGGCCAGCGCGCGGAAGACGCCATGCTCGCCGCCACCGGCGGGGTGAACACCCATCGCGGCGCCATCTTTGCGCTGGGGCTGCTTTGCGCGGCCGCAGGCGCGGCGGGCGCCGAGCGCTCCCCCCTTTCGGCCGAACGGTTGATGCGCGCGGTCGGCAAACGCTGGGGCAGCGAGATTCTGCGCGGTCCCATCCCGCTGAACAGCCATGGCAGCGACGCGCTGCGGCGCTACCGCGCCGGCGGCGCACGGTCGGAGGCGGCACAGGGTTTCCCTCACGCGCGGGACGTCGGCTTGCCGGCGCTGCGAGCCGGACGGGTACTCGCGGGCAACGAGGACGCTGCGCGCGTGCATGCCTTCTTCGCGCTTCTGGCGGCGATGGAGGACACCAACCTGCTCCATCGCGGCGGCGCCGAGGGCCTGGCGGATGCACGCGCTGACGCGCGCGGCTTCCTCCTGGCCGGCGGCGTGGGCCGGGCCGACTGGCTCGCCCACGCCACCGCCGTGCACCGCCGGTTCGTCGCACGACGCCTCAGTCCCGGCGGCTCGGCCGATCTTCTCGCCGTGACGATCTTCCTCGACCGCGTTGAGCGCGCGCCTTGAGCGGCATTGCAATTCTATGCTCGGGGCAGGGCGGCCAGGGCCCGGACATGTTCGCGCTCGTCGCATCCGAGCCGGCGGCGGCGGCGGTCTTCGCGGCAGCGGCCGCGGTGCTTGGCGGCCACGATCCGCGCGACCTCGTGCGGCAAGGCGAGGCGGTCATCCATCGAAACGATGTGGCCCAGGTGCTGTGCTGCACGGCGGCGTTGGCGGCGTGGGCCGTGATCGGTCCGGCCGCGCCGCGCCCGCTCGCCATTGCCGGCTATAGTGCCGGAGAAGTGCCGGCCTGGGCGGTCGCGGGCATCATCGATGTGAAGACGGCTTTTCATCTGGTGGCGCGCCGCGCCGGCCTCATGGACGAGGAGACGCACGAGCCTTGCGGGCTTGCCGCCATCGTCGGCTTGCCCGGCACTGTGGTCGACGGTATCTGCCGTGCCCACGCGCTCAACATCGCCATTATCAACGGCCCATTGCATTTCATCGTCGGCGGCCGCGCGGCCGGCCTTCAGCCGGCTTTGGCCGATGCCGCGGGCCGCGGCGCCACCCGCGCGACGATGCTGCCCATCCACGTGGCCTCGCACACCCCGCTTCTTGCGGCCGCAAGCGAGCGCTTCGCCGTGGTGCTCACACATGACGTGGCAGATACGGCCCTGCCGGGTGGCGTGCGGCTGATCAGCGGAATTGACGGCATGCCGGTTCGCAACCTCGCCGGGGGCCTCGCCAAGCTCGCCGCGCAGGTGTCCACAACCATCGATTGGGCGGGCTGCATGGATGCCTGCCGTGCCGCCCGCCCCGCCCGTGTGCTCGAACTTGGCCCCGGCAATGCGCTGGCGCGGATGGCGGGCGAACTTGCGCCCGGCATACCGGCGCGCAGCGTCGCGGACTTTCGCACCGCGGAGGGGCTGCGCCGCTGGATCATGTCGGCGCCTTGAACGCACTGCGGGTCAAATCCGCCGTCCATCAGGAAAGCCGTCGACCGACCGATCTCATTCGACCGGAGTGATCATCCCTTCACTGGCCCGTTCGCGCCCGCTTTGCGCGTAAGCATGACGGCACAGGCCGCAAAGAGGAGAATGCCGCCGAGCACGGCGAAGGTATCGGAAAAGGCCATGATGAGCGCCTGCTGGGCCACCAGCTTGCCGAGCAGGATTTCGGCCTGGTGATAGGCCCGCTGCGGGTCCGGTATGCCGTGCTGGAGGAAGTAGTCCTGCATCTGCGCCAGAAAGCCGCGCGTGGTCTCGGCATAGGGCGTCACCGACTGCCCGATGATGTTGGAGTGGAACTGCTCGCGCTTGCTGATCACTGTGGCAAGTGCAGCCGTGCCGACGGCGCCGCCCAGGCTGCGCATCATGTTGAAGATGCCAGAGGCGGCGGCGGACTGGGCTGGCGAAATGCCGAGCATGGCGATGCCCGTCAGGGGAGAGAGGACGATCGCCTGTCCCAGCGCGCGGACGATGTTGGTCCACATCAGCTGGTCGCCGCCCACGTCGAGATCCAGATGGGTGTTCATGAAGCAGCTGGCCGCGAAAATGGCGAGCCCGACGCAGACGATGGCGCGGGAATCGAACCGCTTCAGCAGCATCGGCACGAAGGGGATGATGAGGAGCTGCGGCAGCCCCACCCAGGCCAGGACCATGCCGATCTGTTCGGCATTATAGCCCTGGACCTCATCGAGATAGCTGGGCAAAACGAAGACCGAGCCGAACAGGGCGCAGCCCACCATGGTGTTGGCGAGCGTGCCGAAGCCGAAATTGCGTCCTGTCAGCAGACGCAGCTGGACGGCCGGCTTCTCAATGGTGAGCTCGATGGCGATGAAGATGGTGAGGCACACCGCTGCCACCGCCGACAGGTGCAGGATCTCGGGGGAGCCGAACCAGCCCTTCTGGTTGCCTTCGTCCAGGACCGTCTGGAGCGCCCCCAGGCCGACCGCCATGAAGGCGATGCCGAACCAGTCGCCTTCCCTCAGAAGCTCGAGCCGCATGGGCGCGCGCTCGAGCGTCGGATAGAGCAGCGCGAGCATCACCGCGCCGGGGATGATATTGACGAAGAACACATATTGCCAGCCGTAATGCTCGGTCAGGTAGCCCCCGATGGTGGGGCCGATGGACGGCCCGAAGGTGGCCGTCATGGCGAAGGCGGCAATGCCCAATGGCCGCTGGTGCAGCGGCAACTTCGTCAGAATGATCGTGAAGGCCATCGGGATCATCACGCCGCCGCTGAATCCCTGGAGCCCGCGCAGCACGATCATCTGGCTGAGGCTGGTGGCGAACGCGCAGCCCACCGAAAAGATCAGGAACAGCGTGGCATTGCCGATCAGGAGGCGGCGGAAGCTGAAGACGCGGCTCAGATAGCCCGTCAGCGGGATCATGATGATCTCGCCGATCAGATAGGAGGTGGAGATCCACGTCCCGTTGTCGGAGCCGGTGCTGATGCCGCCCTCGATCTGCGGAAGGGAGGAATTGGTGATCTGGATGTCGAGGACCGCGATGAGTGCGCCGAGCATGCAGCCGGTCACAGCGATCCAGGTGCGAAGGCTCGCACCCTCCGGACCGTCCTGCGCGCGGGCGTCCATGTCACTCCTCCCCCGTTGCGGGCCTGCCCTGGGAGGATGGCGCCATGGTGGGCGCTGCCATATCGAGCGCCGCCGCCGCAGGAGGAGAAGTCGGCTCCCGCACCGAGATGGTGGTAGTCACCGACATGCCCGGTAGAAGCCGGCCGGCCAGCGGATCGGTGCGGTCGATGGTGACCTTCACCGGGATGCGCTGGACGATCTTGGTGAAATTGCCGGTGGCATTGTCCGGCGGAAGCAGGGCGAATTCCTGCCCGCTGGCCGGCGCGATGCTATTCACCACGCCGCGGACGGGGGTGCCGGGGAACGTGTCCACGGAAATGCTCACCGGTTGGCCCCGCCTCACATCGGTGAGCTGCGTCTCCTTGTAGTTCGCAACGATATAGGCCGCCTGTAGCGGGACCACGGCGAGAAGCTGCGTGCCGGGCTGCACATACTGGCCGACGCGCAGCGTGCGGGCGCCGACCACGCCGTCGACGGGCGCGCGCAGCGTCGTATAGCCGAGATTGAGCCGCGCTTGGTCGAGGACGGCCTGATTGTGCGCAAGGGTCGCCTTGGCCTGCTCCAGCTGGGCCTTTAGCGTATCGGCCTGCTTCAGGGCCGCCAGCAAGGCGGCCCTGTCCTTGGCCAGGGTCGCCTTCGCCTGCGCGATGGCCGATGCCGCCTGCTGGGCGTTCTGGACGCTGCCATAGCCCTCATTGGCGAGCGTGGCGTAGCGCTTGTCGTTCGGCCCGCGCCTCGTCGATCAGCGCCTGTTGCTCGGCGATCTGCGCGGTGAAGTTCGCGATGCTGGCCGTGGCCTGGGTGACATCGGCCCGGGCTTGGTTGACGCTCGCCTCATAGTCGCGCGGGTCGATGGTCGCCAGGATGTCGCCGGCCTTGACGGTCTGGTTGTCATTCACCTCGACGGTGCGCAGATAGCCGGAAACCTTGGGCGCGATGGTGACAACGTCCGCCTGCACATAGGCATCGTCGGTCGTCCGTTCGAACCGCCACGACGTCCAATATTCGAACCCGGCATAGGCGAGGCCGCAAAGCGCCAAAAGCCCCACCGCGCTCACCAGGAGCAGGCGAAAGCGGGAGTGGGCCGGCCGCTGCTCGGGGGGCGGAGCAAGCGGCGGCGCATCGGGAAGGTTGACCGGCGGCACGACGCGCTCGGCCGTGGCGGGAGATGGATTCACGGCGATGTTCATGGGTCGCCCTCCAGGCGGTCGGGTATCGTCGGAGCATTATCGGACGGCACCCGTGCCGGGTCTTTCCGAAGCCCACGTCCCTATCGCAGGAGCACGGCGGAGAGGCCTTCCGCCGCGATGGCCGACGCTTACGTCCTCATGCCCGCGGTGAATCTTCACCGTGATCTCGCTCAGGCCCACCTCCGCCGCCACTTGCTTGTTCATCAGGCCCGAGGTGACCAGCGCCATGATCTGCTTCTCGCGCGCCGTGAGGGTCTCATAGAGCGTCTGGACATCGGAGACGGCCTTCTTGGCCTCCCGCCGCGTCTGATCGAGGGCGATGGCGGTCGAGACCGCATCCAGCATGTCCTGGTCGCGGAATGGCTTGGTCAGGAAATCCACCGCGCCCGCCTTCATGGCCCGGACCGTCATGGGGATATCGCCATGGCCGGTCATGAAGATGATGGGCATGTCCACGCCGGACTTGGCGAGCTGGGCCTGAAAATCGAGGCCGCTCACCCCCGGCAGCCGGATGTCGAGCACGAGGCAGCGCGGGACATCTGGGAGCGTGGCGCCGAGCAGGTCAGCGGCGGAGGCGAAAAGCTCCACCTTCAGGCCGATGGACCGGAACAGGCTGGAAAGCGCCTCACGCAGCGCCGCATCGTCGTCGACCACGATAACGAACGGTTCTGTGGATTGCTGGGGATGGCGGGATGGCGGGCGGGTGGTCACGATCCGGCTTCCTCAATCACAGGCAGCATCACTTTGAAGCACATTCCGCCTTCATCGTTTAACGCGGCGGAAATGCGGCCACCATGGGCTTCGATAATCGATCGCGAGATCGACAGGCCCATGCCCATCCCGTCTGTCTTGGTGCTGTAGAAGGCGTCGAACAGCATGGGCAAACTCTGCGGGTTTACGCCGGGGCCGCTGTCTCGAACCTCCATAATTACCGCCTTATCACCTTCCGTGTCGGAGAGGGCCGTGCGGATTTTCAGATGCCGCCGTCCTTTTGGAACCGCTTCCATGGCCTGAAGGGCATTCAAGGCAAGATTGATGGTGACCTGCTGGAGCTGGACCCGGTCACCAAGGATATGGGGCAGCATGCTGCCAAGCGAAAGATCGAACGACACGCGATTGCTCGACAGCTCCCGATCGAGCAACAGGAGGACATCGTCGACCACTTCGTTGATGTCGGTCGCAACGTGAAGCGGGTCGCTGCGACGCGCAAGTGATCGCAGCCGGGCCACCACGTCGCTGGCCCTGCGGCCGTTGACGATCATCTGCTGGACCGTCGCCCGCGCCTCCTCGATGTCAGGAACCTCCCGTCCGAGCCAGCGCAGGCACGCTTCGCCATTGGTGATCACGGCGGCGAGCGGCTGGTTGACTTCGTGGGCGATGGACGCCGTCAGCTCTCCCATGGTGGTGATGCGCGTTACGTGCGCCAGCTCGGCCTGCGCCTGGTGAAGTGCGTTTTCGGCCCGCTTGTGCGCGGTGATGTCGCTGTTCGTCTCCATGGTGGCCAAAGGCCGGCCGCGCTCGTCGCGCTGAAGCGACCAGCGGCTCATGATCACCAAGCGATCACCCTTCCCTGTGGTATGCACGAGTTCGCCTTCCCACCGTCCGGTGCGATGGAGCTTGGCTTTGATCTCGGACACCGGCGAGGGGAAGGCGGTCTGCAGAAGCGCCGCCGCCTTCCGGCCCACGGCCTCGTCCCGCGGCCAGCCATAGAGCTTCTCGGCGCCATGGTTCCAATAGGTGATGGTGTCGGCATCATCACGCACGAAGATCGCGTCGTGCGTCAGATCGAGCAGGTCGGCCTGCTCGCGCAGCGAGCGCGTCGCCTTCTGGTTTCGGAGCGACAGGAGGGTGGTCACGGTGATGGCAGCGATGCTCACCACGCTGCGCATGGTGGCGGCGAGACCATAGTCCTGCCCATGGATGATGGTGAAGCTCAGCAAGGTGAGGCAAATGCAAGCGCCGCCCACCAGCAGCAGGCCGCGGCGATGAGCCACCCTCGGGATGGCTGACCCTCATGCAAGCCGGAATCTAGGGTACTCTCTGAGCTGGACATTTCGTCCTCGGCGATTGGTGTGGCTTCAGATCGAGTCTGCGAAGCTCGGCGGATTTGGCAAGTGCACGCGGATGTTGCGCGCATATGCTTCGGGAAGATTGCGGGTTTTCTGTGCAGCTGTCTTGCCGAACCACCCTTGGAGGTCGAAATCGCACGTCGTTCTGCGTGCGGCTCCGGTCCTGCCGCGGCCGGCAGTCGCCACACTGTTTGCCCTTCTCTCGTGTTTCCAGTCTTGACCATACGTAAGTATGCGCACCTCACACTCCCCGCATGTCTGTCCAAACCCACGTAGAATGGAGAGATGGTTCATTCATAATATTATCTGGTCATCAAAGTTGGCGACCGGAGCGCATCCAACGGCAAGAGGTGAGTATTAGTCCATCCATATACAATGAATGTATTTGAATGGACAAAGACAAATTCTCTTCGGAAAGATGTCCGGCCGCGCTCCTTCGAGGAACCCGGACCATGTCGATCAATGTCTCCCCGCCTTTCGCCGGCTTCGTCTCGCATGTCGTCGATGGAACAAGGCAACCCGCATCGCTGGAGTTGCTGTCCCAGATGGCTGTGCCGGCGGGCGCCCCGCATGACGCCCTGTCCATGCGGCTTCAGCACATGGGGATGGTCGTCGCCATAACGGCCCTCGACCGGCATGCGCCGATGACTGCCTGGGAGGGCGCTGCCGGGTCGATGGGCATCGACGGTATCCATTTCCAGGTGGCTGGCCACGCCATCCAGAGGCTCGGCCTGCCTGATGACCCTGCGCGCGAAAGCGCGCGGCCCACAGCCTGCGAGGACCCGGTCGTCGAGAGCCTGTCCCGCGCCCTGGAGCGCGCCGAGCGGGGCGAGGATGAATATGGAAGCATCTGTGCCGACGCGCTGCGCCTTGCCATCGCGACGCGGCTGCTCATGGCGCGCGCACCCTCCGGCGATATTCAGGTCCGCGAGCCGGAGCCGGCGGCGCCAAAGACCAAGACGGGGCTCCCGAAATGGCGCCTCAAGCGGGTGGAGGCCTATATCGAGGCACATCTCGATGGCGCGGTGACCCTTGCCGACATGGCCTTGGCCGCAGGCCTCAGCCGGATGCATTTCGCCTCCCAGTTCCGTATCGCGACGGGCATGCCGCCACGCGAATATCTGCTTCGGTGCCGGATTGAGCGAGCCCAGCGCATGCTTCTGGAGACCGGTGAGCCGGTGGTGGAGATCGCGCTCGCGGTGGGCTTCCAGACCCAGGCCCATTTCACCACCGTGTTCCGCCGCTTCGTGGGCGACACGCCCTGCAGGTGGCGCTGTGCGAACCGTTGCTGCCACTGACCCCTCTTTCTTCGCGCCGCATGCGCCTCAGGAACGCGGCGACTGATGCGTCCAGCGCCGATCTCTGCGGCAGTCTCTTGGAGTCGACGCACGGGCTTGCCTGTCTCCCTCTGCCTCACCCTGGCCGGATGCGCTGCCTTGTTTGCCGGCTCGGCCATGCGCGGTGAAGCGCCCGGGTTTTGGCGTCGCAGTCCTTGGCGCTGGATGGCCAGTGTCTGCGTGATCCTGAACATTGCCCTGATCGAAGCCGGGCTGTCCTGCTGTCCGCCAACTTGCAGTTCGGCAGCTTCTGATCATCCGTCACACGATATCCGCGGATATCATGCGAGGTCCGCGGATATCATGCGGGCGCGCCAAGCGCGCGGTCGATGCAGTCGATGATGGCACTGCCGTCGAACGGCTTGCTCAGAAAGCCCACGGCGCCCGCCGCCATGGCCTTGCGCCGGATACGCTCCTCCGGAAACGCGGTGATGAAGATCATGGGCACCATATTGCCCTGCGCCCTCAATCTCGCCTGCAGCTCGATGCCGGATACGCCCGGCATCTGGATATCGGTGATCAGGCAGGACGTGTCATGCACCCGCTCGGAATTGAGGAACGCATCGGCCGAGGCGAACGTGCTGGCACGCAGGCCCAAGGAGCGTATGAGGCTCTCGAGGGCTGTGCGCACAGCTTCGTCGTCGTCAACGACGGTTATGATCGGGTGGTCGGACACTTTGAAAATCCTTTCGTCGGCCGTCGCTTCGTGCCTGGCGCCGGCGCATCCGCGTTTTGGGAAAGATGGCCCCAAACGCCGGAAAATTAAATCATACGGTAGTTTGCTGGCCGCGGCGGGAAGGGCTTATTGACCGCCAGATCCGTCCTGCGATGCACGCGGAAACGCGTTGAACAGGCGGGCGATGTCACGCCCGCCTGTTCAGGTCACTCACGGGAGGCCGCCGATACGGCGACGACCGCTTCCGCGCGGAGGGATCTGGATCACTCCACGTCCGGGTCGAAGGCCGGACCCCAGTGAGGATTGACCTCCTGGTGGAGCGGCGCCTGCTGGGCACTCTGCGAAACCAGCTGCGGATTCGCAGGGGCATAGGGGCTCAGCGTCTCCTCAGCGGAGACGCGATACTGCTCCGCATTCTCGGGGCCGATGCCGGGATCCGCGAAGGCGGCGGTGGAGGCTGCCAGCACGGTGAAGGTGGAAACGATAGCCAGGGTCTTCGTCAGGGTATTCATTGTGCTCACTCCTAGTTGAATGAGGAGAATGTACCCGGACGAGATCTGTAATATAATTCTACAAGTG
>NCHM01000404.1 GCA_002257205.1 Rhizobiales bacterium 24-66-13
ACCGCGACACGAGAGGATAGGATCGACCCGGCCCTCGGCTTCCTGCGGCCCCTGTCGCAGCTTGGGCGGGCCCGCGATCCGGCCGAACATCCCGGCATCGCGGCGTATCGCCTGCTCACCGGTGTTACCCCCGACACGGTCGTGGCCGACGAGGACATCGCCTTCGATCGGCACGTGCTGGCCTCGATCATCGCGGTGGCCGCAATGGAAGGCGCGCCGGTCGCGGAACGGGTGGGCCTCTCCCCCTGCGAACTCTCCGAACTGATCGACCAATGGTTCCCGCTGGCGCGCACGCATACCGCCGCCTGGATCGCGCAGGCCGCAACGCCGGTCGACGAGGAGGTTGCCATGGTGCGCGACCTCCTGCGCACCAAATGCTCCTCGCAGGGAGACACGGGCCGCTGGCTCGCCGCCATGATCGCCCGCCGAGCCATGGAGCCGAACCATCTTTGGGAAGACCTCGGGCTGCGCGAACGCGCCGAACTCTCCCGCCTCATCGCCCGTCATTTCGCGCCGCTCGCCGCGCGCAACACCAACAACATGCGCTGGAAGCGGCTGTTCTATCGCATGCTGTGCGAGGACGACGGCTTCGTGATGTGTTCCACGCCGATCTGCACCCAATGCAATGATTTCGCCCTCTGCTTCGGCGACGAGAGTGGCGAAAGCCGGATGGCCGACCGGCGCCGCACGCTGGCCCTCGGGGCCGCATCCGAAGGCGATCTCGCCTCCCCACAACCCTCCTGATCATGGTGCGCCCGATGGAAGACATGCACGCTCACCAGTCCTTTGAACCCGCTGACGCCGACCTGGACCTGGAACTCCGGTTGATGTGGCGGCGGAGCAAGCAGGAAGATCGGAACTGGGTCGATTGCGGCGGCATGCTGCGTCGCGCCGGCCTGCGGCCCACCCGCCAGCGGATCGTGCTCGGCCGCCTGCTGTTCTCCAAGGGCCACCGGCACATCACCGCCGGCATCCTGCACGAAGAGACACAGAAGGCCCGCGTGCCCATGTCTCTCGCCACCGTCTACAACACGCTGAACCATTTCACCGAAGCCGGCCTGCTGCGCCGGATCGGCATCGACGGCGCCACCGCCTTCTACGATACCAACCCGAGCCAGCATCACCATTTCTATATCGAGGACGAGAACATGCTGTGCGACATCCCCGCGGACAGCGTGGTGATCGACCGGCTGCCGGAGATTCCGGAAGGATTTGAAGTGTCCGGTATCGATGTGGTGGTGCGGCTACGCCGCCGGTTGTGAGCGCGGCCGTGTTCGGCCGACACGGCCGGACGGGTCGGCATTGTCGCAAGCCCGACATCGCACGACGTTTTGAAAACTTCTAAAAATCATGGACTTGCGCGACCCTGGCCGAATGGCACGCCGGTTGCCTTTTCAACCCCGGCACCGAGCGCCCCGGCGGGGCGCCGCCACCGCGCCGCGATGGCTCAACACGTGCGAAGGAGACAGCGATGAGCAGTTCCGCAGGATCGGCGAGCAATGCGCCGCGCGTGCTCGAACAATTGAACAAGGCGTCTTCCGCCGAAGATTTCTTCACGCTGCTCGGGGTCGAATATGATCCGCTGGTGGTCAATGTGGCGCGCCTGCACATTCTGCGCCGCATGGGGCAATATCTCGTCAGCGAGGATTTCTCCGGCCTGGGCGAGGAGGCCGTGACGGAGCGCTGCAAGGCGGTGCTCGAACAGGCCTATGCGGACTTCGTCTCCTCCTCCCCCATCGATCAGCGGGTGTTCAAGGTGCTGAAGGATGCGGTCGCGCCGGCCAAGCCGAAGGCCATGGTTCAGCTGAACGTGCTCAAGTAATCGAATCCTCCAATACCGTTTCCACGAGTATCGGCCGGCCACCTCCTCCGCATAAGGGATGGGGCGGCCGTTTGCATATCCATGACCACCAAGGCCGCTCCGGCGCATCGGGTCAAATTGGCGATCCCACACTTGTCGTCCGGTCTCGCCGCCGGGCTGTCGCATTCCCGACGCGTTCGGCCTGCTTTTGTCAGCGCGGAGGGATCGGCGCCGGGCCGCGCACACATCCCGACCAGCAACCATCTGAATTCGATCGACAATTTATTTCTTTTCCCACTTGGTACGACACTTGCGTTTGTCTTCTTCGAGCTGTCAGACATGCTCGGAGCAACCGAATGCACATCGTCGTCTGCATCAAGCAGGTCCCCGACTCGGCGCAGATCCGCGTCCACCCCGTGACGAACACGATCATGCGTCAGGGCGTGCCGACCATCATCAATCCCTACGATCTGTTCGCGCTCGAAGCGGCGCTCGCCCTGCGCGATCAGTTCGGCGGCGAGGTGACCGTCCTCACCATGGGCCCGCCCTCGGCGGAAGACAGCCTGCGCAAGGCGCTCACCTTCGGCGCGGACCGCGCCGTGCTGCTGACCGACCGCTTCTTCGCCGGCGCCGATACGCTCGCCACCACCTATGCGCTAGCGACCGCCGTGCGCAAGATCGGCGAAACCTTCGCCGCGCCCGACCTGATCTTCACCGGCAAGCAGACCATCGACGGCGACACCGCCCAGGTCGGCCCCGGCATCGCCAAGCGGCTCGGGCTGTTGCAACTCACCTATGTGGCGAAGATCAATACGCTGGATCTGGACGCCCGCACGATCGAGGCCGAGCGGCGCTCGGAAGGCGGCGTGCAGGTGCTGAAGACCCGGCTGCCGTGCCTCATCACCATGCTGGAAGCGACCAACGAAATCCGGCGCGGCGGCATGGAAGACGCCCTGCGGGCGGCCCGCGCCACCATCGTGAAATGGAGCGCGCAGGATGCCGGCGTGGAAGACATCACCAAGTGTGGCCTGCGCGGCTCGCCGACCATCGTGAAGCGCGTGTTCGCCCCCCCGCCGCGCGCGGAAAAGGTGGCGATGGTGGACGTATCCAGCCGCCCGCCCGCGGAAGCCCTGATCGAGGACATCTTCAAGCGTCAGCCCAAGCTCGAAGCCGAGCTTGCGACCTTGGCGCGCGGCTATTGAGCGAAGGACGAGGGAACCAAGGCGATGAGCGAACCAACCAAAGCGCCCGCCCCGGCCGCAGGCCGCGCGGCAACCAAGAAGGAGCTCCCCGAGCACTTCAAGGCCTATAAGCATGTGTGGGTGTTCATCGAGCAGGAGCGCGGCGTCGTCCATCCGGTCTCCTGGGAATTGCTGGGCGCGGGCCGCATTCTCGCCGATAAGCTCAAGGTCGAGCTGGCGGCGGTGGTGATCGGTCCCGAGGGCGAGGCCACCCGCAACGCCGCCGCGGAATCCTTCTGCTACGGCGCCGACCTCGCCTATGTGGTGGCGGACGACCTCCTCGCCGATTATCGCAACGAGGCCTATACCAAGGCGCTCACCGATGTGGTGAACACCTATAAGCCGGAAATTCTGCTGCTGGGCGCGACCACGCTCGGCCGCGACCTCGCCGGCTCGGTGGCGACCACGCTGCTCACCGGCCTCACCGCCGACTGCACCGACTTGGACGTGGACACCGACGGCTCGCTCGCCGCGACCCGGCCGACGTTCGGCGGCTCGCTGCTGTGCACCATCTATACCCTCAATTATCGCCCGCAGATGGCGACGATCCGCCCGCGCGTCATGTCCATGCCGGAGCGCGTGGAGAAGATGGCGGGCCGCATCATTTCCCACCCCCTGGGCATGATCGAGGACGACATCGTCACCAAGGTCCTCGCCTTCATGCCGGACCGCGATTCCGCGAAATCCAACCTCGCCTATGCGGACGTGGTGGTGGCGGGCGGGCTCGGCCTGGGCTCGCCGGAGAATTTCCAGCTGGTGCGCCAGCTCGCCGGTGTGCTCGGGGCGGAATATGGCTGCTCGCGCCCGCTGGTGCAGAAGGGTTGGGTTACCTCCGACCGGCAGATCGGCCAGACCGGCAAGACCATCCGGCCGAAGCTCTATATCGCCGCCGGGATTTCCGGCGCGATCCAGCATCGCGTCGGCGTGGAGGGTGCGGACATGATCGTCGCCATTAACACCGACCCCAACGCGCCGATCTTCCAATTCGCCCATGTGGGCATCGTCACCGACGCGATCCGGCTCCTGCCGGCGCTGACCGAGGCCTTTCGTGCC
>NCHM01000405.1 GCA_002257205.1 Rhizobiales bacterium 24-66-13
GAAAATTTTATTCCGCCCGCGTTGACGGGGCGGCGCTTGCGGCGTACCACTCTGGAGACGGCCATGTTTCGGCCACCGGAGTTCAGCCATGTGCGGCATCGTCGGTATCTTTCTGAAAGACCCCAAGCTCGAGCCAGAGCTTGGGCAAATGCTCTCTTCCATGCTGTGCGTGATGACCGATCGCGGGCCGGACAGCGCCGGCTTCGCCATCTATGGCACCGGCGCGGCGAACCATGTGAAGCTCTCGCTGCGGGCCGTGGAAGGCTATGATTTCGAGGGCCTCGCCCATTCGCTCTCGGTGGTGGTCGGTGGCGATCCGCGCCTAGTGGTGCGCGCCAGCCATGCGGTGATCGAGGTTCCGGCGGACCAGGAAGCCGCCGTGCGCGCGGCGCTTGCTGCCCATCACCCGGAGGTCGCCATCGTCGGCACCGGCGCGCGCATGGAAATCTTCAAGGAAATCGGCCTGCCCAGTGAGGTCGCCAACCGCTTCGACCTGCCGAAGATGAGCGGCACCCACGGCATCGGCCACACCCGCATGGCCACCGAGAGCGCGGTGACCACCGCCGGCGCCCATCCCTTCTCCACCGGCGCCGACCAGTGCCTGGTGCACAATGGCTCGCTCTCCAATCACAATGACCTGCGGCGCCAATTGAAGCGCGAGGGCATCGCCTTCGCCACCGAGAACGACAGCGAAGTCGCCGCCGGCTATCTCACCTGGCGCATGAAGAACGGGGCCACCCTGGGCGAGGCGCTGGAAGCCGGGCTCAAGGATCTGGACGGCTTCTTCACCTTCGTCGTCGGCACGGAAAGCGGCTTCGGCGTGCTGCGCGATCCCATCGCCTGCAAGCCGGCTGTGATGGCCGAGACCGACCAATATGTGGCCTTCGCCTCCGAATACCGCGCCCTGGTGAACCTGCCCGGCATCGCCGATGCCCGCGTGTTCGAGCCCGAGCCTGCCACCGTCTATTTCTGGGACCGCGCCGCATGAACGCCTTCAGCCCCGACATCACCTTCGACCTCGCGCAGAGCGAGCTGCGCGAGTTGAACGGCGCGCTGCACAAGGCGACCGGCGAGACCAATGCCAAGCTCTGGCGCGTACTCAACCCCAACGGCCGCCATGCTTTGGCTGCCGGCGTGGACGCTCCCCTCACCATCCAGGTGGAGGGCCATGTGGGCTATTATTGCGCCGGCATGAACCAGCAGGCGAGCATCATCATCCACGGCAATGCCGGGGTGGGCGTCGCCGAGAACATGATGAGCGGCTTCGTCCATGTGCTGGGCGACGCCAGCCAGGCGGCCGGCGCCACGGCCCATGGCGGCATGCTGCGCATCGACGGCAATGCCTCGGCCCGCTGCGGCATTTCCATGAAGGGCGTGGACATCATCGTGAAGGGCTCCATCGGCCACATGAGCGCCTTCATGGGCCAGTCGGGCAATCTCATCGTGTTCGGCGATGCCGGCGAGGCGCTGGGCGACAGCCTCTATGAAGCCAAGCTGTTCGTGCGTGGTTCTGTGAAGAGCCTGGGCGCCGATTGCATCGAGAAAGAATTGCGCGACGAGCACAAGCAATTGCTCAGCGAAAAACTGGCCGCCGCGGGTCTTGCCGGCTCCATCGACGTATCCGAGTTCAAGCGATACGGCTCGGCGCGCCGGCTCTACAATTTTCACATCGACAATGTCGATGCCTATTGATGCGTGAGGACGATCCCATCATGAGCGCCCACTCCAACGTCCCCCGCACCCTGCCCCGCTTTTCCGCGACCTTCGATCCGCACACCTTGTCGGAGATCCGGCGCGCGGCGGCCACCGGCATCTATGATATCCGCGGCGCCGGCACCAAGCGCAAGCTGCCCCATTTCGACGACCTGCTGTTCCTCGGCGCCTCGGTCTCGCGCTATCCGCTGGAAGGCTATCGCGAAAAGTGCGGCACCGACGTGGTGCTCGGCACCCGCTTCGCCAAGAAGCCGATCACGCTGAAGACCCCCGTCACCATCGCCGGCATGAGCTTCGGCGCCCTCTCCGCCCAAGCGAAGGAAGCCCTCGGGCGCGGCGCCTCGGCGGTCGGCACCTCCACCACCACCGGCGATGGCGGCATGACGAGCGAAGAACGGGGTCATTCCCAGACCCTGGTCTACCAATATCTGCCTTCGCGCTATGGCATGAACCCCAATGATCTGCGCAAGGCGGACGCGATCGAGATCGTGATCGGCCAGGGCGCAAAACCCGGCGGCGGCGGCATGCTGCTGGGACAGAAGATTTCCGATCGCGTCGCCGGCATGCGCAACCTGCCGCAAGGCATCGACCAGCGCTCGGCCTGCCGCCATCCCGACTGGACCGGGCCGGACGATCTGGAGATCAAGATCAGCGAATTGCGCGAGATCACCGATTGGGAAAAGCCGATCTATGTGAAGGTCGGCGCCTCGCGCCCCTATTATGACATCTCGCTGGCAGTGAAGTCGGGCGCTGACGTGGTGGTGCTGGACGGCATGCAGGGCGGCACGGCGGCGACGCAGGACGTGTTCATCGAGCATGTCGGCCTGCCGATCCTCTCGGCCATCGGCCCGGCGGTTCAGGCGCTGCGCGATCTCGGCCTGCACCGCAAGGTGCAGCTCATCGTCTCCGGCGGCATCCGCAACGGGGCGGACGTGGCGAAGGCGCTCGCGCTGGGGGCGGATGCGGTCGCCATCGGCACCGCGGCCCTGGTGGCGCTGGGCGACAACGACCCACAATATGAAGCCGAATATCAGGCCCTCGGCAGCACCGCCGGCGCCTATGACGACTGGCACGAGGGCCTGGACCCGGCGGGCATCACCACCCAGGATCCCGTGCTCTCGGCGCGGCTTGATCCCGTCAAGGCGGGACGCCGGCTCGCCAATTATCTTAGCGTCATGACGCTGGAGGCGCAGACCATCGCGCGTGCCTGCGGCAAGAGCCATCTGCACAACCTGGAGCCGGAGGACCTCGTCGCCCTCACGGTGGAATCGGCCGCCATGGCTGGCGTGCCGCTTGCAGGCACCGACTGGATTCCCGGCAAGGGCGGCGCCTACTGATCGCCCGGCCGGACCGGTGCGCCCTCGCAGGGCGCACCGGCGATAACGACAAGACAAGACCTTCCCAGAGGATTTGACATGATCCGCTTGCCCGAAATGACGCGCGAAGCCGATGGCCGCGCCGCAGTCGCCGCCCTGGCCCCCGATGCCGATCTGGAACAGGTCGCAAAGGAACGGGGCATCAAATATTTCCTGATCTCCTATGTGGACCTGTTCGGCGGGCTGCGGGCGAAGCTCGTGCCCACCGCCGGCATCGCCGACATGCAGAAGAACGGCGCCGGCTTCGCCGGCTTCGCCACCTGGCTGGACATGACGCCGGCCGACCCGGATCTGTTCGCCGTGCCGGACCCCACCTCGCTGATCCAGCTGCCGTGGAACCCGGAAATCGGCTGGCTCGCCTCCGACCTCTACATGGAAGGCAAGCTGGTGGAGCAGGCGCCGCGCACGGTGCTGAAAAAGCAGCTCGCCGCCGCAGCTGCGCTCGGCTTCGAGATGAAGAGCGGGGTCGAGTGCGAATATTTCCTCACCAATGCCGACGGCACGGGCATCCATGATGTCGCCGACACGGCGGTGAAGCCCTGTTATGACCAGTCCGCCTTGATGCGCCAATATCCGGTCATCAAGGAAATCTGCGATGCCATGCTGTCGCTCGGCTGGGGCGCCTATCAGAACGACCATGAGGACGCCAACGGCCAGTTCGAGATGAACTGGAATTACGACAACGCCCTCGTCACCGCCGATCGGCACGTGTTCTTCAAATTCATGGTCAAGAGCATCGCCGAGAAACACGGCCTGCGCGCGACCTTCATGCCGAAGCCGTTCATCAATCTCACCGGCTCCGGCTGCCATGTCCATGTCTCGCTGTGGGATAAGAACGGCAAGAACGCCTTCGCCGACAAGGCGGGCAAGCTCGGCGTGTCGGACCTTGGTTACAGCTTCATCGGCGGGCTGATCCACAATGCCGACGCGCTCTGCGCGCTCACCAATCCGACGGTGAATTCCTACAAGCGCATCAATGCGCCGCGCACC
>NCHM01000406.1 GCA_002257205.1 Rhizobiales bacterium 24-66-13
GGCGCGATGCGCCGGGCTTCCGCCACCAGCGCCGCGGTGATGGGCGTGGTCGGCTCGCGATGCGGCACCACGAGCCCGATGGAATGGGTGATGTCCGGCTCGACGATGGGGATAGAGCGGACGATCGAGGTCAGCCCCAGCGAATCCGCCAGCATGGCCGGCATGACGCTCGCCCAATGGCCGGTGCGCACATGCGTGAACAGCACGATCATGGAATTGGATTCCAACGACGGCTTGGGCGGGCTGCCGCTGACGCTCAGCATGCCGTCGATGATGCGGCGGTTCTGCATGTCCGGCGTCAGCAGGCACAGCGGCAGGCCGGCGATCTCGGCCCATGTCACTTCCTCGCGATCACCGTATTTGGCGTCTGGCGAGGTGACGAGGCGATAGCGCTCGCGATAGAGCGGCACGGTGTTCACCCGGCCGAGCGGTTCATTGTCCAGATAGGTCAGCCCCGCGTCGATCTCCAGATTTTCGAGATGGTTGAGGATCTCGATGGAGGTGCGCGAGATGATGGTGAAGCGCACGTCGGGATGGCGCGCGCGGAACGGCGTGGTGAGCGCCGCCACCATCGGCAGGGCGGTGGGAATGGCGGCGATGCGCAGCGGGCCGGAAAGGCCGCGCTTCAGCGCGTCGATGTCCTGCCGCATGGCGCGCGAATCGGCCACGATGCGGCGGGCCCATTCCAGCGTGCGCTCCCCCTCCGGCGTGAAGCCCATGAAGCGCGAGCCGCGCTGCACCAGGAGCACGCCGAGCGTGTCTTCCAATTGCTTGATGCCCGCCGACAAGGTCGGCTGCGTGACGCCGCAGGCTTCGCCGGCGCGGCCGAAATGGCGCTCGCGCGCAAGGGCGATCAGATATTCGAGTTTGTCGATCATGTCGCCGTTTCAACGCATAAGCTGACCTAAGGTCCCGTTCCTTCGCCCGGATTGGCGCGCGCTGCAAGCCACAAGCACGTGGCGCTGAAGAAAGCGGACGGAGCGCCGGTCTGTTGCCGGCGCTTGATATGATGGGAGTGATGGAACTGTGTGGTTAATAAGGCGTTCCCATGGCAGCCCTCCGAGATAAGAGCGGAGGAAGGCGAGGCACCGACGGAGTTTTGCCATGTCCATGATCGCACGCGCGCTGGTCATCGTCTCGATGATGGTGACCCTGGTTTCAGCTTCAGCTTTCGTTGTCTTGCCCGAGCTGGACGCCCCCGCGCCCAAGCAGCGCTATTTCGGCCCGAGTGCCTTCGCCTCGGTCGAAGCCCCCGCTCCTGCGTCCATCGGCTGAGCGACTTCGGTTCGAGAGCGGAGGGACGCCATGCGCACCGCATGGAAGCTTCAGGCGGCGGCCGTCCTGCTGGTCGCGTTCGGCGCCGGGCCGGCGGCGGCGCAGAGTCCCGGCGATTTCTTCGCCGCGCTGTTCGGCGGGATCATTCGCGCGGTGCCGATTGCTCCGCCTACGATCACGGTCACGCCCAGCACGGAGCCGCGCCGCAGCACTGGCGGCGGCGTCGCCTTCTGCGTGCGCACCTGTGACGGACGCTATTTCCCCCTGTCCGGCGTCAGTTCCGGGCAGGAGGAGGGGCGCTGCGCCGCGCTCTGTCCGGCGGCGACTACCACAGTATTTCGCGGCGGGAGCATTGAGCACGCGACCGACCGCGCGGGTGCATCCTATGCCGACATGCCCAACGCCTTTTTGTACCGAACCAAGCTGACGGATGCCTGCACCTGCACCGGCAACGGGCCGCTCGGCCTCGCCGCCGTTCCGATCGAGGAGGACGCCTCCTTGCAGAAGGGGGATATCGTGATGCAGGTGGACGGACCGCGCATCTTCGCCGGCGCCAAGGGCGGCGTGCCTTATTCGCCCGCCGCGTTCGTGCCGCCGGAGCGCTATCCCAGGATTTCCAGCGACCTTAAGCGCCGCATCCAGGATCTGATGGTCTCGCGCGGAGCCACCGGCAATTTCATTCGCTGACGAGGCGCGCGCTCGAGCGCCGAGGGCCGATACTGGCTGATTAGCCGGCGCGCTTGCGCCGGCCGGTGCTTGCCTTTTCCAAGGGCTCGGCCACTGGCGCCTCCGCCGGAAGAGCGGGGGCGATGGTCGGACCGCCGGCGAGGCCATTGGATGCGGAGGGCGCGGCAAGCGTCACCACCTGCTCAGCCAAGCCGGCAAGCGTCTTGCGCAGAAGATCGAGGTCTTCCTCGCGTTCCAGATGCGCATCCCGCTCGGCGCGGGCCTTGGCGAGGGCGGCTTCCATCATGGAATGATCGGCACGTAGCATGTCGAGCGCCTGCGACAGGCGTGTCTGCTGGGCCTGAGCGGCAGCAAACTCGTTCGCGCGCTGCTGGGACAGGGCCTGGAGAACGCCGCGGCTGGCTTCCAGGTCGGCCGTGCTGGCGGCGAGGCGGGTCGTGAGGCTCTCGATGTCGGCGGCTTGTGCCGACAGGGTGACGGCGCGTTCGGCGGCGAGGGCTTCGCTGGCGGCGAGGCGCTGGCTGGTGTCGGCCAGCGCTGCTTCCAGGCGAAGGCGCTCAGCTTCGGCGCTGGCGGCGGCGGCAGATGCGGCGGCCCGCTCGGTGGCCAGGGTGGCGCTGGTTTCGGCCAGGGCGGCGCGGACGGCCGCCAGGTCGGTGGAGAGCTGGGTGCGCTCCGCCTGAAGTGCGGCAATGTCCGCGACCCGCGCGGCGAGCTCCGTCTCGCGTGCAGCGAGGCGCGTGGCCAGATCGTCGGCACGGGCGGTGGTGGCCGCGAGCGTGCCGCGGGTCTGCGACAGGTCCGCGGCGGTCTGTTCCAGCGTTGTGGAGGTTTGCGCGAGTTGTGCGTTGCGCTCGATCAGGGCCGTCTGCTCGGCAGTGAAGCGCGCGTCCAGTTCGCCGTGGGCGAGGGTCAGTGCCTCATGGGCCGCGGTCTTGGCGGAGAGTGCCTTGTCCAGCTCGACCAACTGAAGACGCTGCTGCTCGATGGTACCGGCATGGGCGACCACGTTCTCGCGGACCGCGTCGAGTTGCAGTTCCAGCCGCCGCTGGTTGAGGGCGAAGCCGGCGCGCTGCTGGTCCTTCTCCGCCTGGATCTCGAACATGGATATGGGCACGGCCGCTTCGATGCGGCGCGTGGTGAGGCGCACCGCCCGATGCCAAACGGCAGGCAGCACCATTAGAGCCACGAGGGTCGCCCCAAGGACGCCCAGCGCGAAATACATGATCTGCTCGATCACGCGGAACCTACGCTTTCAACTGCAACGTCCTGATACATACGACGCCGCAGCGTTTCGTGCCAGCGGGTGAGAGGCCTGCGCGATCAGAACGGGTTCCAGGTGGCCTGTGGTGTGAATTTCAGATAGCCCACATTGGCGCCGAGCCGCACGCCGACGCCGGAGCGGATCGGCACCACGACGATATTGTCCGCGGTCAAGGCGGTCATTCCAAAGCCCGCGACGAAATAGGCCGAGCCGGAAATCCCGCCAAAGCGGCGGAACACATCGTCTACCGTGCGCAGATTATAGACCAGGACCATGGTGCGCGCGCCGTCGCCGCCGAAATCCCAGCCGATCGACGGCCCCTGCCAGAACACCTTGAGGTCGCCCGCGTTGCGGGTATAAAGCGTGCCCTCGCCATAGCGCAGGCCGCCGACGAAGGCGCCGCCGCCTTCCTGGCCGAGGATGTAGCCGTTGGGCTGGCCCCACTGGCCGACCGCCTTCTCGATGGAAAGGGCGAGCCCGCGCGACACGCTGCCGAAGAAGGAATGCCCCTTGCTCACCAATTCGTTGGTGGAATAGGGGGCGGGCTGGGAATTAGGTTGGGCATAGCGGTTCTGCGCCGCATATTGCTGCTGCGCCGGCTGGCCCTGGGCATATTGCGGCGCCGGCTGCGGCTGCTGGGCATATTGGGCGGCGGCGGCGCTCGCGAACCCCACGCACAGCGTGGATGCGGCGGCGAGGCGGAGAAGGGCGGATCGCAGTGCGGTCATGAAGGTCTCGCGCTGGGCTTTCAAGGATCGCCGCGAATCGGCAGCGTAGGTTCGCCGATGACTGTGACGCAGAAAAGGCGCGAGGCAAGGCGTTCGGACCTTTCTG
>NCHM01000407.1 GCA_002257205.1 Rhizobiales bacterium 24-66-13
GGCTTACGCGTTATCTAGAGAATTGAGGGAGGCTGAACGCTCTCTGGGAGACGACCCGAGCGAAGCCAATTTCGCATGGCTGCGCGATGTGCGGGAACGCCTCTCGGCCGTGGAGGGGACCGAAGCCCTGGTCGAGGGATTCGGCGCGTCGTCCGGACGCGGCTCTGCACGATCGGTGTGAATCACCAAGCGTGGCCCTTTCTTGCCGCAGTGTGGTGCGCTGCGCAAATGGAACCTTCCGCTTTCACAGGCGGTCCGGTTCAGGCTGATTTAACGGGACGGCCCTAGGGTCGCCCACGCGATTAAGGGAAGGCGGCGAAATCCTCTTGGGGTTGCGTCGCCGTTTCGCCGTGGAACACACGCGGCGACTTGTCAGGAGATGTCCATGGCGAAGCAGGCGACCGAAGCGACCGAAGCGCCGGAGAAGGAGAACGACAGCCCCGACGGGCCGTTGCTCGACCTGTCGGACGCGGCCGTTCGGAAAATGATCAAGAACGCCAAGCGCCGCGGCTATGTGACCTATGAGCAGCTCAACGAAGTGATGCCCTCCGAGGAAGTGACCTCCGAGCAGATCGAGGACACCCTCGCGATGCTCAACGACATGGGCATCAATGTCGTCGAGGCCGAAGAGGCAGCCGAGGAAGAGCAGGCGGAAGAGACCGAAGCCGCCGACGAGCCGGAAGAGGTCGAGGGCGGGGAGCTGACCGAGGCCGCCCCGCGCGCCGTCGCCCGCTCCGAGAGCAAGTCCGAGCCGGCCGAGCGCACCGACGATCCCGTGCGCATGTATCTGCGCGAGATGGGCACGGTGGAGTTGCTGTCGCGCGAGGGCGAAATCGCCATCGCCAAGCGCATCGAGGCCGGCCGCGAGGCGATGATCGCCGGCTTGTGCGAGAGCCCGCTGACCTTCCAGGCCATCATCATCTGGCGCGATGAGCTGACCGAAGGCCGCGTGCTGCTGCGCGACATCATCGATCTGGAAGCCACCTATGCCGGCCCGGAAGGCAAGAACGTGCCGCCGCCGGTCATGGAAGGCGAGACCGCGCTCGCCCCGGAGGCCGGCGAGGACGGCTTGCTGGGCGACGGCGCCTCGCCCGGCGACGACGAGGACGACATGGAGAATTCCCTGTCGCTCGCCGCGATGGAAACCGAGATCAAGCCGAAGGTCGTGGAGACCTTCGACCGCATCGCCGACAGCTACAAGAAGCTGCGGCGCCTGCAGGACCAGAACGTCGAATCCCGGCTCAACAACGAGACCTTGTCGCCGGCGCAGGAGCGCAAGGCCAAGAAGCTCAAGGAAGACCTCGTCCTCGACGTGAAGTCGCTCTCCCTCAACCAGGCCCGCATCGACGCCCTGGTGGAGCAGCTCTACGAGATCAACAAGCGCCTCGTGGGCCTCGAAGGCCGCCTGCTGCGCCTCGCCGAGAGCTATGGCGTACAGCGCGAGGACTTCCTCAAGCAGTACCAGGGCTATGAGCTGGACCCGAAATGGGTGCTGCGGGTCTCCAAGCTCGGCTCCAAGGGCTGGAAGGGCTTCGTCGCCCACGAGAAGGACGGCATCAAGGACCTGCGCGGGGACATCCACGCGCTCGCCACCGAGACCGCGCTTGAGATCGCGGAATTCCGCAAGATCGTGCAAATGGTCCAGAAGGGCGAGAAGGAAGCCCGTCAGGCCAAAAAGGAAATGGTCGAAGCCAATCTGCGCCTCGTCATCTCCATCGCCAAGAAATACACGAACC
This sequence comes from Rhizobiales bacterium 24-66-13, assembly GCA_002257205.1. Lineage (GTDB taxonomy): Bacteria > Pseudomonadota > Alphaproteobacteria > Rhizobiales > Xanthobacteraceae > NCEH01. The sequence goes on from NCHM01000407.1 coordinate 1,737, forward strand.
GCGGCCTGCAATTCCTGGACCTGATCCAGGAAGGCAATATCGGCCTCATGAAGGCGGTCGATAAGTTCGAGTATCGGCGCGGCTACAAGTTCTCGACCTATGCCACCTGGTGGATTCGCCAGGCGATCACCCGTTCGATCGCCGATCAGGCGCGCACCATCCGCATTCCCGTGCACATGATCGAGACGATCAACAAGATCGTGCGCACCTCGCGCCAGATGCTGCACGAGATCGGCCGCGAGCCGACCCCGGAAGAGCTGGCCGAGAAGCTGGGCATGCCGCTGGAAAAGGTCCGCAAGGTCCTGAAGATCGCCAAGGAGCCGATCTCCCTCGAAACGCCCATCGGCGACGAGGAAGACAGCCATCTCGGCGATTTCATCGAGGACAAGAACGCGATCCTGCCCATCGACGCGGCGATCCAGTCGAACTTGCGGGAAACCACCACCCGCGTGCTCGCCTCGCTCACCCCGCGCGAGGAACGCGTGCTGCGCATGCGCTTCGGCATCGGTATGAACACCGATCACACCTTGGAAGAGGTGGGCCAGCAGTTCAGCGTCACGCGCGAACGTATCCGCCAGATCGAAGCCAAGGCCCTGCGCAAGCTCAAGCACCCGAGCCGCTCGCGCAAGCTGCGCTCGTTCCTGGATAACTAAGCCGGGCGCAGCCGCGCCCCTGAAGTCAAAAGGCCCGGCAATGCGCCGGGCCTTTTTCGTTCAGCGCCAATGCTTTTCCGACCTCTTGGCCGGCCCCTTGGCCGACCTCCCGCGCCGGTGCCGCGGCACCGGCCCGGCCGTCAGGACTTCGCCTTGCCGGTGTAGACATCCGCCCATGCGAGCACGGCCGCGAACAGGACGAAGGCGGCGACGATGGCGGAAATGACGATGGCGATATCGGCAGGCATGGCGTTGCTCCCCCAAATGTTAGGGGCGCAACGCTAATCCCGCCGGCTCATGCCACCTTGATCTGCCTCAAGGCGCGGTGGCCCGCCGGCCGCGACGAACCGACGCCGCGGCCGGGATGCTATAGATAGGTCTCGTATTCCAGCGGCAGGATCACCCGCGTGAAGGCGTCCAACTCGGCCTGCTTCATCACCGCATAGACCCGGCGATATTCCTCCCCGAACGCGCGGGCGATGAAATCGGAGCCGGCGAACCGCTGCACCGCTTCCGCCATGGAAGGCGAAAGGCGCGGCACGTCATAATCATAGGCATTGCCGATGAGCGGCTCCGGCGGCTCGATCTGCGCTTCGATGCCTTCCAGGATGCCGGCAAGAATGCCCGCGAGAACCAGATGTGGATGCGCCTCGGCCCCGGCGATGCGATGCTCCAGGCGCCGCGCCTGGGGCGGGCCGTTGGGCACGCGCACGGCCACGGACCGATTATCGTAGCCCCAGGTGATGCCGGTCGGCGCGTAGGAGCCCGGCACGAGGCGGCGATAGCCGTTATAGCTCGGCACGAACAGCAGCGTCGCGTCCGCCATGGTGGAGAGCAGCCCGCCGGCGCCGTGCCGCAGCAGGGCGTCCCCCTCCCCGCCTTCGCGGGCGAACACGTTGCGGCCGTCGCGATCCTGCAGGCTCACATGCACATGCATGCCGTTGCCGGCGAAATCGGCGAGCGGCTTGGCCATGAAGGTGGCGCGCAGCCCGTGCTTGCGGGCCACGCCCTCGATGGCACGGCGCAGCAGGATGGCATCATCCGCCGCCTTGAGCGCGTCGGCGCGGTGGTAGAGATTGACCTCGAACTGGCCCGGCGCGGCTTCCGAGATCACCGTATCGGTGGGCAGGTCCTGGACCTCCGCCGCCGCGCGCATGTCGTGCAGCACCGGGGCGAACGCATCGAGATCCGACATGGCATACATATTCTGCCGCGCCTGCCCGGTGGCGGGAAACACCGGCTCGGGCGGGGCGCCCTCCGCGCCGGGCTTCAGCAGATAGAATTCCAGCTCGAAGGCGACGCACGGCGTCAGGCCGAGGGCGGCGAGCCGGTCCACCAGCTTCGCCAATTGCTGGCGCGGATCGAGAATCCAGGGCGTACCGTCGGGCTCATGCATGGTGATGAGCACTTGGGCGGCGGCGCGCGGCGACCAGGGCACCGGCTTCAGCGTGCCGGGCACGGGCCAGCACAACCCATCCTTGTCGCCGGTTTCCAGATGAATGCCGGTCTCCGCGACCTCGCACCCCCACACGTCCAGCCCGAAGATGGACAGCGGAATCGGCACCCCGCTATCCCAGACCTTGGACAGCGCATGGCCGGGCAGCCATTTGCCGCGCAGCACGCCGCTGGTGTCCGGCAGGAGCACTTCGACGATGTCGGGCACCCCGTGG
>NCHM01000408.1 GCA_002257205.1 Rhizobiales bacterium 24-66-13
TCGTCTATGGCATCATCTTCTCGATGGGCATCTATTACATCAACCGCCTGATCGTGAAGGGGCCCGGCGGATCCGCCATCGCGCCTTCGGGCAATGATACGCCAAGCCGCCCCATCGCCGCCGCGCATGAAGCCGGCCGCGAAGCCATCGCATCCGGTTCGTGAGGAGAATGGGCCATGGAATGGTATCTCCCCGTCATCTGGTCGCTCATCATCGCGGTGGCGGTGGTTATGTATGTGGTGCTTGATGGTTTCGATCTCGGCATCGGCATCCTGTTCCCGTTCGCGAAGCAAGAGCGCGCGCGTGACCAGATGATGAATACGGTCGCCCCGTTTTGGGACGGCAACGAAACCTGGCTGGTTCTGGGCGGCGGCGGCCTTTGGGTCGCCTTCCCCAAAGCCTACGCGGTGGTGATGCCGGCGCTTTACTTACCCATCATCATCATGCTGCTGGCCTTGGTATTTCGCGGGGTCGCCTTCGAATTTCGCTGGGTGGCGCTCTCCAGCCGCCGCTGGTGGAACCTCGCCTTCTCCGGCGGCTCCACCCTTGCCGCCTTCTGCCAGGGCGTGGTGCTGGGCGGCTTGGTGCAGGGCATTGATGTCCAAAACGGCCAGTTCGCCGGCGGCGCGTTCGATTGGGCGACGCCGTTCGCTTTCCTATGTGGAATCAGTGTGGTCGGCGGCTACGCGCTGCTCGGCAGCACCTGGCTCATCATGAAGACCGACGGCGCCGTCGCCATCCAGGCCCGCAAGACCGCGCTATTGCTGCTTCCGGTGGTGCTCGGCTTCATGGCCGTCGTCAGCCTGTGGACCCCTCTGGCCTTCGATCGCATCGCCCAGCGCTGGTTCGTCACGCCCAACATCTTCTATCTCGCCCCGGTGCCGGTGGTGACGGCGGCGGTAGCCTATCTGGTCTGGCGGGGCCTGAAGGGGACCGCGGAATACGCCCCCTTCTTCGGCTGCATCGCCTTGTTCGTGCTGGGTTTTCTGGGGCTCGGCATTTCCACCTTCCCCTATCTGGTGCCGCCCAGCCTCACGGTGTGGCAGACGGCTGCCGCCGCGCCGAGCCAGATCCTGATGCTGTTCGGCGTCATCTTCCTGCTGCCGGTGGTGCTCGGCTACATCGTATTCGTCTACTGGCTGTTCCGCGGCAAGGTGCGCGAAGGCGAAGGCTACCATTGAGCCGGCGGCGCGCCTCAAGCCCGCGCCGTCAGGCCGCCCGCCGTCTCGATGAAGCGCGTCACAACCTCCACCCCGATACCATTTCGGATGGAGGAGAACACATAGGGCCGCCCAGCGCGCATGCGCTGGGTGTCCGCCTCCATCACCGAGAGGTCGGCGCCCACCATGGGCGCAAGGTCGGTCTTGTTCACCACCAGCAGGTCGGAGCGGGTGATGCCCGGCCCGCCCTTGCGCGGGATCTTCTCCCCGCCCGCGACATCAATGACATAGATGGTGAGGTCGGCCAGTTCCGGGGAAAAGGTGGCGGCGAGATTGTCGCCGCCGGATTCGATCAGGACGATGTCCAGATTGGGGAATCTGGCCTGCATGTCGGCCACCGCCCGCAGGTTGATCGAGGCATCCTCGCGGATCGCGGTGTGCGGGCAGCCGCCGGTCTCCACGCCGAGAATGCGCTCTGGCTCCAGCGCGCCGGCCACCGTGAGGATGCGCGCATCCTCCTTGGTATAGATGTCATTGGTGATGGCGCAGATATCATAGCGGTTGCGGAACGCCTTGCAGAGCGCTTCCATCAGCGCCGTCTTGCCCGACCCCACAGGGCCACCGATGCCGACGCGAAGCGGACCATGTGCTGACGTGCTCATGAGCGGAACAGCCTTGTATATTGGGTTTCGTGTCGAAATGAGCCAAGATCGGCGCGGAAGGTGGCGCTGCCGAGGTCGTCCAGGGTGAGCGTGCGGATGTCTGCAGCGAGTGCCCGCACCTTCGGGGCCAAGGCGGCCACCACCCGCGTGCCCGCCGTCTGGCCGATGGGCGCGAGGCGGATCGCGGCGGACACCAGATTCTGCATCATCGCCAAAAGGAAAGCCTCAAGCGCCGGTGCGGCGGGCACGCCATGGGCGGCGGCGGCGAGGCCCACTGCGACGGGATAGGCGACTTCGCCCTCGAGCACGGCAGCTTGCGCCAACAGCGCCGGCACGGGCCAGGCGGCGCACACGGCATCCAGAAAGCTCCGCCCTTGCTGGCAGGTCTCCAGCCGCAATTCTGCCGAGGGCGCGAGCGCGACTGCCAGCACATTGACCTCGGCCAGCCGCGCGCTGTCCCCCTCGTCGGTCGCCGCCAGGGCCTGCGCGAACAGGATGCCGTCATTGCGGCCGAGGCCATACAAGAGCAGGGTTTCCAGCCAGCCCGCGAGGTCCGCTTCGGTGCGGATGTCGCCTGCCTCCACCGCCCATTCCAAGGCATGGGAATAAGCATAAGCGCCGACGGGAAAGGCGGGCGACAGCCAGGTGAGCAGCGGCAGGATATCGACCGGGCCGGTCGCCGACCCGGTGTCAGGATCAGCCATGGCGGTGAGAGGTTTCCCCGCCGTGGGCGTGATCATGGGCGTCGGAATGGTCGTGTCCGCAATCCGGGCCATGAACGTGCGCCTGGGCGGAAGCATGGGCGTGGTCATGATCGTGATGGTGATCGTGGCCGCATCCGCAGGCATGGTCCGCCGCAGGAGCGCCCGCCTCCGCATGGGAATGCCTCTCCGCGTGGGAATGGGCCTCTGCATGGGAATGGCCATGCGCGGCATGGTCGTGATGGTCATGCCCATGATCATGCGCGTGCCCGTGATCGTGGGCGTGCCCGTGGGCCTCCGCCGCCTCATAGGCGCCGCGCTCGGGGCGGAAGGGCCGTAGCACCGGGGCGGCGCTAGCGCCGAGGCCGCGCACCATTTCCACCAGCACATGGTCATAGGCGATATAGAGCGCGTCCTCGGTGATCTCGGTCGGCACATGGCGGTTGCCCAGGTGCCAGCCCACTTTCATCAGCCGCAGCGGACTTCCCGTCTTCACCTCGATCAGCTTCTCCGGCGCCGCCTCGATGCGCACCAGGGAACCGTCTTCCAGCTTCAGCGCGTCGCCATGGTCCAGCAGGGTCGCCTTCTCCAGGTCCAGCAGGAAGTCGAGGCCCTTGGCGCCGGTCATGGCGACGCGGCGGCGATGCCGCGCCTGATGATCGAGCATGATGGTGTCCACCACCTTTTCCTCGCGAACGGCGGCACGGCGAACGACGGCGGTGGCACGAAGCATGGGAAAACCTCAGAACAGGAAATAGCGCTGGGCCATGGGGAGAACCTCCGCCGGTTCGCAGACGAGCAATTCCCCGTCCGCGCGCACGTCATAGGTCTCGGCGTCCACCTCGATATGGGGCGTCGCGTCGTTCAGCACCATATCCTTCTTGCCGATGCCGCCGCGCACATTTTCCACCGCCACCAATTGCTTGGCGGTCTGGAGCCGCGCCGCCAGCCCGTCCTCGATCGCCGCTCTGGAAACGAAAATCAGCGAAGAGCCCGTCCGCGCCCGGCCATACGCACCGAACATGGGGCGGTAGTGCACCGGCTGCGGGGTGGGAATGGAGGCGTTGGGATCGCCCATCTGCGCCACCGCGATCACCCCGCCCTTCAGCACCAGGTCCGGCTTCACGCCGAAGAAGGCGGGCGACCAAAGCACGAGGTCGGCAAGCTTCCCCGCCTCCACCGAACCGATATGGCGCGACATGCCGTGGGCGATGGCGGGATTGATGGTGTACTTCGCGATGTAGCGGCGGGCGCGCAGATTGTCGTTGTCGCCGCGCTCCCCCGGCAGGGCGCCGCGCTGGCGCTTCATCTTGTCCGCCGTCTGCCAGGTGCGGATCACCACTTCGCCCACGCGGCCCATGGCCTGGCTGTCCGAACTCATCATGGAGAGGGCGCCCAGGTCGTGGAGGATGTCCTCGGCGGCAATAGTCTCCTTGCGGATGCGGCTTTCCGCGAAGGCGAGGTCTTCCGCGATGGAGGGGTCGAGATGGTGGCACACCATGAGCATGTCCAGATGCTCGTCGATAGTGTTGCG